>JBQCJM010000144.1:0-4457 GCA_051952715.1 Flavisolibacter sp. | reverse complement strand
AACCATCTTGCTTGCAGGCTTCACATTGATATTTATTATTGTGACGGTAACGCTGAAACCTTTTGCAGATTATGCCAACACCCCAATCACTATTGCTGCATTCATCTCATTGTTTGTATGCCTTATCCCTACTACCATTGGTGGTTTGCTCAGCGCTATCGGCATTGCAGGGATGGACAGAGCTTTGCGGGCAAATGTGATTGCAAAGAGTGGTAAGGCAGTGGAGACAGCAGGTGATATTGATGTCTTGTTATTGGATAAAACAGGAACCATCACAATTGGCAACCGGAAGGCAACGAACTTTTGGGCAGGCAAAAATATAAGTGAAAAAGAATTTATAGAACTGGCGGTTTTAGGCTCGCTTGCTGATGAAACACCCGAAGGCAAATCCATTATAGAACTGGCAGCAAACAAAGGCATTATCAGAGCGAAAGAACCCGGAATGAAGTTCATTGAATTTACAGCCGAAACCAGAAGCAGCGGTGTGAATTTGGCTGGCGGAGAAAAGCTAAGGAAAGGCGCTTGTGATGCTATAAAAAATATTGTTGAAAAAGCAGGTAATACAATATCACCCGAAATAACAAATAGGGTGCAGGCGATTGCACAGAATGGCGGAACGCCACTTGTAATAATAAAAAATAGTGAAGTAAAAGGTGTTATTGAATTGCAGGATATTATTAAGCCCGGCATTCAGGAACGCTTCGAGCGGTTGCGCAAAATGGGTGTAAAAACGGTGATGGTAACAGGCGATAATCCGCTCACCGCAAAATATATTGCCACCAAAGCCGGAGTAGATGATTTTATTGCTGAAGCAAAACCAGAAGACAAAATGAACTACATCAGAAGTGAGCAGACTTCCAGCAAAATGGTAGCCATGATGGGCGATGGCACCAACGATGCGCCGGCTTTGGCTCAGGCAGATGTGGGCGTAGCCATGAACAGCGGCACACAGGCCGCGAAAGATGCCGGCAACATGGTGGATTTAGACAACGACCCAACGAAGTTGATTGAGGTGGTAGAAATTGGTAAGCAACTTTTAATGACAAGAGGAACCCTCACTACTTTTTCCATTGCCAATGATGTGGCAAAATATTTTGCCATTGTACCTGCTTTATTTATCACTTCTATTCCCGCATTAGAGGCATTAAATATTATGCGCCTGCACAGCCCTGAAAGCGCTATTCTTTCGGCAGTCATTTTCAATGCGCTCATCATTCTGCTGTTGATACCATTGGCATTGAAAGGCGTTGCCTATAAGCCTATTGGCGCATCGGCATTGCTGCGAAGGAATCTTTTGATTTATGGCTTGGGTGGTGTGCTTGTTCCGTTCATTGGCATCAAGATGATTGACTTAATTATTTCCATTTGGTTTTAAATAAAACAAAAAATGAAACAATATATTTTTCCCGCAATTAAATTAACCCTGCTTTCGCTCATACTTCTTGCAGGCGTTTACACACTGGGAATGCTAGGAATTGGCAAGATGTTGCCGGGCAAAGGCGAAGGCAAAAAGGTTTCTTACAATGGCAAAATTTTTTATGGCAACATAGCCCAGAATTTTTCTGAAAATAAATATTTCTGGCCACGCCCTTCTGCTGTTGATTATAATGCAGCCGGAAGTGGCGGCAGTAATAAAAGCACTACTAACCCTGGTTATCTTCAGACTGTACAGGCAAGGATTGATACATTTCTTGCTCACAATCCGGGTATTGAAAAAAAAGACATTCCGGTTGATATGGTTACCGCGAGTGGAAGTGGCTTAGACCCGGACATTTCGCCTGAAGCCGCTTACATACAGGCAAAACGAATTGCATCAGCAAGGGGTATTGCAGAACAGGAAGTAAAAAGCCTTATTGAAAAAAATATTGACAAACCATTTTTGAACTTGTTTGGGCCTGAAAAAATAAATGTGCTTCAATTAAATATTGCATTAGACGAACTAAAAAAATAAACAATGAAATTTTTTATTACAACGCTCATTACTGCTTTCATAGCTACAACGAGTATGGCACAGGACAGCACTGTGGAACAGCCAAAACTTTCCTGGTCAGTGTTTGCAGATGTATGTTATTCTTATGATTTTAACCAACCTTCAAACCATGAAAAAGCATCTTTTCTTTACAATCATAAAAGGCATAACGAAGTAAATCTAAATCTTGCATTAGTACAGGCATCCTACCAAAGCAACAGGCTAAGAGGAAACATAGGCTTGCAGGTGGGTACTTATCCTGAATACAATTACGCAGCAGAGCAAGGTTTATTAAAGAATGTATATCAGACAAACATTGGTGTAAAACTTTCAACAAAGAATAACCTTTGGATAGATGCCGGAATATTTCCCTCTCACATTGGTTATGAAAGCGCTGTTTCAAAAGACAACTGGACATTGACAAGAAGCCTCATGTCTGAGAATTCACCATTTTATGAATCAGGTGCAAAACTCAGTTACATCTCGCCTAATGAAAAATGGTTTGTTAGTGGAATGGTTCTAAATGGCTGGCAGCGCATACGCCGGATAGATGGAAATAATACACCTGCTTTCGGCACACAACTCACTTACACACCCAATGAAAAAGCAACATTCAACTGGAGTACCTTCGTAGGAAATGAATATCCGGATAGTATCAAAAAGTGGCGTTACTTCAATAATCTCTATGCCATTTTAAAACCATCCGAAAAATTTGGAATTACAGTAGGCTTTGATATTGGCGTGGAACAAAAAGCTAAAGGCAGCAGTGAAATGAACCCCTGGTACACACCTAATGTTGTTTTGCGTTACGCCCTCAATAACAATTGGGCTATCGCCGCAAGAGGTGAATATTATAGTGATGAAAATGGTGTAATCATCCCGATAGCTATCGGGACAGGAACCACAAATGGTTTTCAAACTTTTGGCGGCTCGCTAAATGTGGATAGAAAAATTGACGATAACTTTTGGTGGCGTACAGAGCTAAGAACTTTACATAGTAAAGATGCCATTTTTATAAAAGAAGGCAATTCTGTTAAGGGCAACACGTTTATCACCACATCTTTTGCAATTGCTTTTTAAATGGATGAAATCAACGATAAAGAAAAACGGGTGCAGCGTTTTCTGGCGCTGAACCAAAGCAGCACAAGAGGCAAGCTAAAGATTTATATTGGCATGAGCGCCGGCGTGGGCAAAACCTACCGGATGCTAGAAGAGGCGCACCGTCTTTTAAAAACCGGCGTGAACCTGAAAGTAGCCTACGTAGAAACACACGGCAGGAAAGAAACAGAGGCATTAATAGAAGGGCTTTCTATCATCCCGCGAAGAGAAGTTTTCTACAAAGGAAAACGCCTGGAAGAACTGGATGTGCAAGCCATTCTGTTGTTGAACCCTGAAATTGTGGTGATTGATGAACTGGCTCATACCAATATTCCCGGAAGCAGAAATGATAAGCGTTGGCAGGATGTATTGGATGTGCTGGATGCAGGCATTGATGTGATTACGGCAGTAAATATTCAGCACATTGAAAGCATTAATGAAGAAGTAAAACACATCACCGGCATTGAAGTAAAAGAACGCGTGCCTGACAGGATGCTGCAATTAGCCGATGAAGTGGTAAATATTGATTTACCTGCCGATGAATTAATCACCAGGCTGAAAGAAGGAAAAATTTATGACCATTCTAAAATTCAACAGGCGCTTACCAATTTTTTTCAACCCGATAAAATCCTGCAATTAAGAGAGCTGGCATTAAAAGAAGTGGCCGGGCAGGTGGAAAGGCGGGTGGATTATTCTATTGATTACAAAACAAAAAATTTTCGCCGCGAACGTTTCCTTGCCTGCATTTCTTCAAACAACATAGTAGCGCAACGCATCATCCGGAAGTCGGCGCGGCTGGCTTCCTATTACAACAGCCAGTGGTATGTTTTGTATGTGCAAACAAGCAAAGAAGCTTCCGATAAAATACCTTTGGATAAACAAAGATATTTGATAAACAATTTTAAAAATGCAACAGAGTTAGGCGCAGAAGTTATTCAGAAAAAAAATGATAATGTAGCCGCAGCGATTATGGAAGTGGCAAAGGAAAAAGAAATCACCACTGTGTGTTTGGGTAAGCCGCATCTGAGCCTGTTTCAAATTATGATGAGAACAGGAATGTTTAATCAGTTATTAAAAACGCTTTCAAAAAATGATATAGACCTGGTAATACTTTCGTGATGGCATTGAGTGTAAAAAATAAAATCTGGCTGGGAACGTTGTTTCTCTTTCTGTTGCTATTACTTACAGGAGGGGCCGGCATTTATTATACCGTGCAGTTGAAGGACCAGTCGAAAGCCATATTGAAAGACAACTATGAGAGCCTGGCCTATGGTCATGTAATGCAAGGTCAATTAGACAGTAATATATCTATCAAAAATGATGAATTTAAAACCTTTGATAGTGCATTGACTTTGCAGGAGCAAAATATTACGGAGCCGGGTGAGCAACA
>JBQCJM010000143.1:0-46808 GCA_051952715.1 Flavisolibacter sp. | reverse complement strand
AGAGCTATCCCGACACTACAGCCATCGGCCAACTTTCGTTTGACATACTACAGGTAAAAAAATTGTCGGATGAGTATTACTATGTGGTAGGCAAATGGATGCTGCAAAGAACCATTGGCAATTTAAGCGGCCATTATGATTTGTTGCTGCGCAAAATAAACGGCAATTGGGTTATTGTTGCGGATCATAGTTCCTGAAATAGTGAATGAAGAATATGCTTTAAAACTACGGGTTATTTTTACTACTCCACATTTTATAATAATAACGCATTAACGCTATAAAGCTTCCCATCGCAATAAGATAAAAAATAACATTGTACCATTTTAAGCCATTGGCTGCAATACCGAGCTTAAAAAACAAGCCTGTAGTAGTAATAACCAACAGCCATAAGGCTCCGAAAGAAAATGAGTTGATGATCTTTTTGAAATGACGCCTTATTTCGGGATCCATCCCACGGTCGTATTCATCCATCGATGTAAAATTAGCTGCAGTCAACAAACTGAAAGTTGAGAAAAATCATCTTGAAGCCGCCTTCCTGCTATCAATAAATTAAAGTTCAAATTCTTTTAGGGCATTAACAAAGCCCTGAACGCCGCCGAATCGCCATTGAAAACATTGAAGTCTACTTTCGATAAAATACCATTCACTTTTCCCCGCTCGCTGTGTTGCCAAAAGCTCCATTCTCTTGTTATGCGTGGCTGGTGCTGCTGCAGGTAGTGCGCCACCCAAAGCGGGTAATCGTCAAAATAACCCTTTAAATATTTTTCGTAAAAATCAACATAGGTATAAATGATCGGTTTCACTGCATAATATTGTTCTACTGCATCCAGCCATTTTTTTATTTCGGCCCGCACCTTATCGGCAGAGGCGCCAAAACTTTGCTCCACATCCAGCACAGGCGGCAGATCGCCACTTTCTAACACTACCTTATTGATAAAGTTTTGCGCTTGTGTTTTACCATCTTTGGTAGCAATAAAAAAATGATAAGCACCGCGAACAATGCCTGCCTGTTTGCATTTCTTCCAGTTGCGCTTGAAATAAGCGTCCGAGTTGCCATTGCCCTCTGTAGCCTTTATGAAGGCAAAACCCAACTTAATATGCTGCACCTGCATTTGCTTTACGGCCTCCCACGAAATTTGCCGCTGGTATCTTGAAACATCAATGCCGTGAATTTCATATTCGTAAGGAATGGGAATGCCGAACTCGGGGTAAGTAACAAATTTTAATTCTTCTGTCTTCCACCACAAATAAGAAAGATAAAACAAAAAGCAGCCGGTAGAAAGAATGGTAACAACCACAAACAAACTAAGAAAACGCCTTCTGGACTTTTTACTGCTTGCCACAATGCAATGATAAGAAGATTCCCCTTGTCCCCCTAAAGGGAGAATACCCTCTATCTCCTTAAACGGAATACTTAGGTCAATCTTTTGCCAGGGCTTGTGTCCACACAAGCTGCTCTAGGTAATTGTGAGGGCACAACTGCAGCATCTTATGCAAATGGTATATTATTAGCAAAAATTATTTAGAATTTATTAAAAGATAAAGTGCATCTTTTATCTCGGACAAAACTGCTATAGGAAAAACTTTCAGACCCAAGTCTCTCCTTTAGGGGGACAAGGGGAATTTCCTAACTTGCACACCATGCCTCAATTCAACTGGAACGATAGCCTTAACTTTTTAAGCAAGCTAACCTTTCGCCGTGCTTTCAACGGGCTAAAGGTTTTCGGCAGCTATCATGTCAGCAAGTGGACAAAGAAAAACATTCAGTGGGGCTATCCCATTTCCATTTCTTTTGAACCTACTACTTCCTGCAATTTGCGCTGTCCCGAATGCCCCAGCGGCTTAAGAGCTTTTTCAAGACCAACAGGCATGTTACAAAAAGGTTTTTTCAGCGAAACCATTGACCAATTGTATAAAGAACTCACTTACCTGGTTTTTTACTTCCAGGGTGAACCTTATCTGAATCCTGATTTTTTAGACATGGTGCAATATGCATCGTCAAAAAAAATATACACTGCCACTTCTACCAATGCACATTACCTGAACGATAAAAATGCAAAGCGAACCGTGGAAAGCGGGTTAGACCGCCTCATTATTTCCATTGACGGCACAACGCAGCAAACCTACCAGCAATACCGTGTGGGCGGCAATTTGCAAAAAGTGCTGGAAGGCGCCGCCAACATTGTAAAATGGAAAAGAGAATTAAAGAGCAAAACGCCTTTTATCATTTTTCAATTTTTGGTGGTGCGGCATAATGAGCACCAGATTGAAGAAGTGCAACGCCTTGCCAAAGAAATTGGCGTAGATCAGGTGCGTCTAAAAACAGCGCAGGTGTACGATTATGAAAACGATCCCAATCAACTCATTCCAACCATACAGAAATACAGCCGCTATAAAAAAGATAAAAACGGCAGAATGAATTTCAAAGGCAATAATGCCAATCACTGCTGGCGGCTTTGGCACGACCCGGTGATCACCTGGGATGGTGCTGTAGTGCCTTGCTGCTTTGATAAAGATGCCCAACACAAACTAGGCGATCTGAAACAGCAAAGCTTTAAAGAATTATGGCGCAATAAGGAATACCGGCACTTTCGCAGTCAGGTATTGCAAAGCCGCCAGAATATTGACATTTGCGCCAATTGTTCCGAAGGTGTAAAAGTGTGGGGATGAAGTAGTGCGTAGTGAGTGGTGAAAAAATCGTTGTTATTTCCTTTATTTGTACAAGGGCAATTGTTATTATCATCAATGTGAAGGACTCTTTGCTAATTCGTGTAATTCGCTTTAATTCGTGTAATTATCATACGTGGGCATCGAAAAAGACATACATCAAAACAATTTTACCAACAGCAGGCAAAAGGCCATGATCAACCTTTTGTATAGTTATGGCTGGGTAATAGAAAAGATCAAAAACTTTTTAGCCGAAGAAGATATTACGCACCAGCAATTCAACATTCTCCGCATTCTGAGGGGCAGTTACCCAAAGCCGCTTTCCACCTTGCAAATAAGAGAACGCATGCTGGACAAAATGAGTGATACGAGCCGCATTGTAGACCGCCTGATTGTAAAAGGCCTGGTGAAAAAAAATATTTGTCCCACCGATAAGCGTTTGGTAGATGTAACCATTACTGACAAAGGACAAAAGCTTTTGAAAAAAATTGATGCCAGAGCCGATACTGTTTTTGACATCATGGGTAACCTCTCCGAAAAAGAAGCAGAAACTTTAAGCCGCCTGTTAGATCAGCTCAGAGACGGCAATAAAAAAAATAGTTGATGTTACCAGCTAATTGCTACTGGCGGGCTTCGTTGCCCTAATGCTATTGGCACTGATTTGTGCATTCAGTGTTGTATTAAGTTTTTATTCAACCGCAAAGGACACTGAATGGTTGGTAGAGAAATCCTTTCAATACTTATGTTTTTTTGTGTTGACTTATCATGCTTTCTAACTGCCAGATAAGGCATATTGACTATAAACCTCCCATTTTAATCTTTCATTGAGAAAATTTTAATTTAATTTTTCTACTTTTCACCCGTCATACCACCATAACAATGAAGAACCTTATAGCCACCATTATCTTTTTAGCTGCCTTTTTATTTTCTTTCGGGCAGACTCAGCAACCCAAGTATGAATTTCGCGGCGTGTGGATTGCCACCGTTGACAATATTGACTGGCCACAAAAAGGACAGTTCAATGTTGACAGTCAGAAAGCTGATTTCATCCGCATACTTGACATGCATGTTCGCAATGGTATGAATGCTGTAATTGTGCAGGTGCGTCCTGCAACCGATGCATTTTATCCTTCACCTTACGAACCCTGGAGCCAGTGGCTTACAGGCACACAGGGCAAGCCGCCGGTTCCCTTTTATGATCCGCTGCAATTCATGATCGAAGAATCGCACAAAAGAGGTTTGGAGTTTCATGCCTGGTTAAATCCGTATCGGGCTAATTTTTCTATTGGCAAAGCTTCTATTGCACCAGCGCATATTACCAAATTGCACCCCGAATGGTTTTTGAATTATGGCGGCACTACTTATTTCGATCCGGGAAATAAAGATGGCCAGCAATGGGTAGAAAATGTAGTGAAGGACATTGTAAGCCGCTATGATGTGGACGGCATTCACATGGATGACTATTTTTATCCCTACCGTATTGCCGGAAGGGAATTTCCTGATGCAGCTTCCTACGCCAAAGACCCACGTGGATTAAATAGAGAAGATTGGAGAAGAAGCAATGTGGATACGATCATCTACCATCTGTCATCCATCATCAAACAAACAAAGCCCTGGGTAAAATTTGGCATCTCGCCTTTTGGTGTGTGGCGCAACCAGGATAAAGATTCAATGGGCAGTCCCACCAAAGCAGGACAAACGAATTACGATGATTTATATGCTGATATTTTATTGTGGCTGCAAAAAGGATGGATTGATTATGTAGTACCACAATTGTATTGGGAGATGGGACATAAACTTGTAGCATTTGAAACACTGATTGACTGGTGGAGCAAGCATACTTACGGAAGGCATATGTACATAGGCCAGGGGATCTACCGGGCCTTAGAAAAAAGTGCTTCGAGCAGGGCCTGGAGAAATCCGAATGAGTTGCCCAACCAAATTAAATTGTTAAGAAATTATCCAACCATACAAGGCAGTATTTATTTCAGCAGTAAAACCTTTGATTCCAACCCTAACGGATGGAGCGATTCTTTACGCAACAATTATTACAGCACGCCTGCTATGATTCCGCCTATGGATTGGCTGCCTTCAAATCCTAATAGAGCCGTTGCTGCATTACCTGTAGCACCAACAGCTGCAGCACAAGCAATGGACGCCAGCAAAAGCAAGTGAGCTTGTGGATTGCCAATAGTGGACCTTTGATTCCAATCTTTACTGTTTATAATTGGTTGCAGCAATTACCAAAACTTCCCAGAAGAATAAAGCATTGAGCAGGTGAGAAACGATTGCAGTTTAAGAAATCTGCTCACCACTACCCATTCACCACTTACTATCGATATTATCTAACCTTTCATAAGAAAAATCAATTTCATTTATCAACATTGCACCCGACATTTGCACCTCGAAAAAGAAATTGATTTATGAAGAATGTAGTTTTATCTATTGGTTCTGCCTTTCCACAGTTCACTAAAAAGGCAGTAGTATCTATTGAGAAAGGAAAGGAATTTTATGATCTTTCCTATGAAGAAATTAAAAACAGCGGCAAGTGGATGGTGATGTTCTGGTGGCCAAAAGATTTCACTTTTGTATGCCCTACCGAAATTGCCGAATTTAACAAAGCTTACAACGATTTTGCTGACCGTGATGCTGTTGTAGTTGGTGCTTCTACCGACAGTGAGTTTGTACACGCTGCCTGGAGAAGAGACCACGAAGACCTGCGCAACCTGCAATTTCCAATGCTGGCTGATACCTCAAAATCGCTGGCTGACGAGTTAGGCATTTTAGAGAGAGATGAAAAAATTGCTTACCGTGCCACATTTATTGTAGACCCTCAGGGCATTATTCGCTGGGTTTCTTTGTATGATCTGAACGTAGGCCGCAATGTAAAAGAAGTATTGCGTGTGCTTGACGCCTTGCAAACAGATGAACTTTGCCCTTGTAACTGGCAGAAAGGCGAAGCTACTTTGGTAGCATAAAACAGTTTATAGTTGGCTGTTCGAAAGTTGTTCGTGTATTTGTTGCTGTGTAAGATTTGAAATTATAAAATCGAACACAGAAATAAAATGATCGCTTAAATAATAAGAACTATAAACCATAAACTTTTTCTCAACCCAAAAGAAATTTATGTTTGGAATTGCAAATACAACAGATAATGCCGTGGCTTTACTGAATGATCTTGGTTTGAATGAAGAGCATGTAAGTGGGCAATTGAAATTGCTGGCACAAACGGATGCCCGCTACCTGCGTGATTTGAAAATTAATGTAAACAATGCTTTGAGTGCAGAAAGCTTATCAAAAAAAGAGGCGTATCTTTTAGCATACTCAGTTGCAGTTAATGAAAAAAACGAGGTTTTGCAAAAAGCATTTGCCCAATCGGCCACAACCGAAGGTGCAACAGATAAGGAATTGGCTGAAGTTGTTAGCTGCACCAGCTTATTAAATGCTAACAATGTTTACTATCGCTTCCGCCACTTTATGCGCGAAGAGTTTTACAACAGTGCACAAGCAGGTATTCGCATGAGCATTATGGCAAATCCAATTCTTGGCAAAGAATTTTTTGAATTGGTAAGCCTTGCGGTGAGTGCTTTAAATGGCTGCGAGCTTTGCGTAACCTCGCATGAAAAAACATTGGTTGGTCATGGTACCGCCAAACAACGCATACATGATGCAGTGCGTCTGAGTGCTGTTATCAAAAGCTTGTCTGTGTTGTTATAATCGTTCAAAAAAATTATAAAATGGTTTTAGTTACTACAGCTAAAACCATTTTTTATTTGAATACCTACCTTTGCCATCTTGAAACAGCAACTAAAAACCTTAAACTATAAACTTATTTTATGCCTGGATTTGAATTGTGGAGTGATGCAGAACGCAAAGAAGTAAACGACGTATTAGAAACAGGAATCCTGATGCGCTATGGATTTGACGGGGCAAGAAAGGGAATCTGGAAAGCCAAAGAACTGGAGCAGGAAATCTGCAAACGCTTTGGAAGCAATTATGCGCAACTATTATCAAGCGGTACAGCGGCTTTAACTACAGCCCTCGCTGCCTTAGGTGTTGGTGCGGGGCATGAAGTCGTCATGCCTTCGTTCACTTTTGTAGCCAGTTTCGAAGCTGTGTTGAGTGTAGGTGCAATTCCAGTGCTGGTGGATGTGGATGAAACGCTGACTTTAAATCCCGATGCGGTTCGCAAAGCCATTACTTCTAAAACCAAATGTGTAATGCCCGTGCATATGTGCGGCAGTATGGCCGATATGGATGCTTTGCGGGCCATTTGCAAAGAACATAATTTATTGCTGCTTGAAGACGCCTGCCAAAGCATTGGCGCCACTTATAAAGGAAAAAGCCTTGGCACCATTGGCAACGCCGGAACTTTTTCTTTCGACTTTGTAAAAACTATGACCTGCGGCGAAGGTGGCGTAGTTTTAACAAACAACGAAGACGTTTATAATAAATGCGACGGCTTCACCGATCATGGCCACGACCATAAAGGTGTGGACCGCGGCGCAGACCTGCATCCATTTTTAGGTTATAATTTCCGAATATCAGAACTGCATGCAGCTGTAGGTTTGGCGCAAATAAAAAGAGTGGATGAATTTCTTTCTATTCAAAAAAAGAATCACGCTGCGCTAAAAAATATTTTATCACAAGTGCCTGAAATTTCTTTTCGTCATATCCCCGACCTGCAAGGCGATAGCTGCACTTTCTTAAGCTGGTTTCTACCAACCGAAGAAATGGCAAGGACTGTTATAAATGAACTAAAAGCACAAAACATTTTAGCCGGTAATTTTTACTGGTACGATAATAACTGGCACTACATACGCAAATGGGATCATTTAAAAAATGCAACTTCCCTCAATCCTTTGCACGACGATCAAAGAAAAGCGCTATTGAAACTATCAGAACAGGATTTTTCCGCCAGCGACGCAGTAATGAGCCGCTGCATTTCTACTGCTATCAGTTTATTGTGGAGCGAGGAACAAATCAAAGAAAAAGGAGAGAAAATTATTGGTGTAGTAAAAGAAGCATTGAAGAAGTTCATTGTTCATGGTTGATGGTTCATAGCAGGTGTTAATAAATGTCCATGAACATGAACCGCTGCATCATCTTTCCTTTTCCCTAACAAAACTGTTTGGTTTCCTCTCCAGATAATCAACGTATTCTTTTGAGCCCAACCGGATAAATAAAGGTAAAGACGTAAGTTTTTGCAATTGCACTTCCTTTTTACAGAAGAAAGAAAGGTGCTGATTGTAGAAATTTTGCGGCAATACTTTTAAATTTATTTTTTTACAAGATGTATCCAATTTTATTCTGAAATCCGCCTGGGCAGCCGCCTTTGAAGAATTTAACAAGATCGGCGTCAAGAAAAATATTACGAATCTGGCCATGGATTGGGATTTGCAGTAAATTTACGGCTTGATTTTTGTGAACCCGGCAAATTTTTTCCGCTTTTCCGGAACAGGTGTTGCCACAGACGAAACTGATACATGAGCCTAAGCCAAAGTTTACAACAGAAACTATTACAAAAACTATCGCCTCAGCAAATTCAGTTAATGAAATTGTTGCAGGTGCCTACTGCCATATTGGACGAACGTATTAAAGAAGAATTAGAAGAAAATCCGGCACTCGAACTTTCCGATGATACGCATGACGACAGCTTTGAAGAACAGAAAGATGAATTTACAGAGGGTACCGAAGAATACGAGGAAAGCAGCAACGAAGAGCAGTACGATAATATTGATATTTCGGATTATGTACATGAAGGCGATGATGATATAGCCGACTATAAATTGCGTGATGATAATTACGGCGAACAGGAAGAGAAAACTACCATGCCTTATAAGGTGGAAACTAGCTTTTACGAAGTGTTGGAAGCGCAATTAGGTATGCTGAACCTTGATGAAAGGGAGTTTAAAATTACAGAGCAAATTATTGGTAGTATAGATGAAGATGGCTATTTGCGCCGCGAAACTTCGGCTATTGTAGATGACCTGGCCTTTCGGCAGAATATTGATACCACGGAAGCAGAAGTGGAAGGTTTGATCAAGCGTATACAGCAATTTGATCCGCCGGGAGTAGGCGCCAGGGATCTGCAGGAATGTTTGCTTTTGCAATTACTACGGCAGAAAGAAGAAGGCAAAGAGGTAGATATAGCCATTATGGCGCTAACCAAATACTTTGATGAATTCACTAAAAAACACTACGAAAAAATTCAACGTGGCTTAAACCTGAGCGATGAGGATTTGCGTGACGTAATGCTGCAAATCACTAAACTCAATCCAAAACCCGGCAGCAACGTAGGCGAAGTGAACAAAGCCGAAAGCTACGTGGTTCCCGACTTTTTCATTTTCAATAATGCAGGGAAACTTGAGTTGACGCTTAATTCTAAAAATGCCCCTGAACTGCGCATTAGCGAAGGTTATCGCGATATGCTGAAGGAATATGACAGAGGCGCTAAAAAAGACCGTCGTCAAAAAGAAGCTGTTCTTTTTATCAAGCAAAAAATTGATGCAGCCAAATGGTTTATTGATGCCATTAAGCAAAGACAGCACACGTTGCTCAGCACCATGACGGCTATTATGAATCATCAACACGAGTTTTTTTTAACTGGCGATGAAACGACATTGCGGCCCATGATCTTAAAAGATATTGCAGAAAAAACGGGACTTGATATTTCTACCGTAAGCCGGGTGGCCAACAGCAAATTTGTTCAAACCGAGTTTGGCACTTATCGCTTAAAATTTTTCTTCAGCGAATCGCTTACAACCGACACCGGCGAAGAAGTTTCTACACGGGAGGTAAAAAAAATACTGAGCGACCTGATAGAAAATGAAAGCAAGAAAAAACCGCTGAGCGACGAACGCCTTACGGAGCTTTTGCAGGAAAAAGGCTACAACATTGCCCGGAGAACAGTGGCCAAATACAGGGAGCAATTAAATATTCCGGTTGCCCGTTTGAGAAAAGAGCTATAGATATGAACGGTACGCCGGCAATAGTTGCTGGTGCCCATTATTAAAAAAACCGCTAAAAAAAGTCTTCATCATTGACCATTGGCGCATAAGAAATATGTTTGCACCATGATGGTAACCGAAGCAGCTAATGAAAAGATCTCTTTTCATCCTATACTGCGCATAACTGCTAAAATCATTTCTTTCATTTTTCACCCGCTTTTTATACCTGTTTATATAGGATGGTTCTTTATTTATGTACTACGGCTTTTTCCTCAACTGACCGAATGGGATAAAACCAAATTGCTCATCAGTTTCATAGTGAATTATATGGTACTTCCTCTGGTTACACTATTACTGGCTAAAGGCTTGGGTTTTATTCAATCGGTTTATTTAAAAACACAGAAAGACCGCATCATTCCTTATGTAGCTACCGGCATTTTCTATTTCTGGGTTTGGTATGTTTTCCGAAACCAATCTTTTCCTAAAGAGGTTATTATGTTTAGCCTTGCCATCTTCCTGGCGTCCAGCTTAGGATTGATTGTAAACAGTTACATGAAAGTGAGTATGCATGCTATTGCCATTGGCGTTGTCATTACCCTTTTTCTTTTACTGGGTTTTATGTCGTCAGATAATTTGGGGCCTTTTATCTCTATTGCTTTGCTGATGGGCGGCCTTGTTTGCACGGCCCGATTGATCAATTCAGATCATTATCCTATTGAAGTATATGCCGGATTATTCATCGGCATTGTGTGCCAGGTAGTGGCATATTGGTTTGCTTAAGAATTTTTTGAATCAGGGAAACCTTATCATTAGCTCCTCTTAACTTAACCTTAATTTTCAGTGATTCGCCTTAATCGCCTTCGCTAAACCGCAGCAGTTTGTAAATTTGCTCAAAATCCAACTTCATGAAGTTTGAGAAAATTCATAATAAAGGCCAGGCCCGGCTTTTTGAGAATCCGGCTTTGGAAATGTTAACCAAGGCTAATCCTCTTGTGATTTGGGGAATGTACCTTCCATTTATTATTGGCCTTCCTATTTATGCATCTGTGAAACTGGGTTTTAGCGGTGGCAAAGTTGCCGCTTTATTTTTCGGCGGCATGTTCTTCTGGACATTCTTTGAATACCTGGCACACCGCTTTGCTTTTCACTGGATAGCTGAAAGCCAAAGAGCACAAAAATTTGTTTACATCATGCACGGCAATCACCATCATTATCCCCGCGATAAGGAAAGGTTGTTTATGCCGCCCCTGCCAAGCATTATTTTAGCTTCAGTTATTTTTAGTATTCAATACTTGTTGTTAAAACAGACCGCCTTTGTATTCTTCCCCGGATTTATTCTGGGCTACCTGTTGTATGCTTCTATGCACTATGCCATTCATGCATGGAACCCTCCTTTTAAATGGATGAAGCCGCTGTGGAGAAATCATCACCTGCACCATTACAAAGATGAGCACAAAGGTTTTGGCGTGAGCACTACCATTTGGGATCATGTATTTGGTACTATGTTCGATCTTAAAAAAGAAAAAGAAGACAAAAAAAAGGTACAGGAATTAATGTTTGAAAAAAAGTAACTAATCGCCATAGGACACAAGGCACAAGAGTTAAAACTTGTGCCTTGTGTCTTTCACCTTGAAAGCTTACTTATTCATGGGCCAGAAAAAATTAATCCGGTTTGCCGAGTTGGAAACGTTTTCGAATGTGCTGCAATACCCGGTATCTATGCCCGGCACCTGGAGCCAGTTTTTTGAAAACAAAAATCCAATTGTGCTGGAGTTGGCATGCGGAAAAGGAGAATATACTTTAGGGCTTGCGCAAATTTATCCTAGCAAAAATTTCATCGGTGTCGATCAAAAAGGTAACCGCTTGTGGGTTGGCGCTAAAAAAGCCATTCAGCATAATTTAAAAAATGTGGCTTTCCTGCGCATACAAATTGACCGCATTACCGAGTTTTTTAGCACCGAAGAAGTGGATGAGATCTGGATCACTTTCCCCGATCCACAGTTGCGGATCTCCAAGTCAAAAAAACGGTTAACGCATCCCAAATTTCTGAGGCTGTATTATCAACTGTTAAAGCCCAAGGGAAAAATTCATTTAAAAACAGATAGTCCCGACTTATATCACTTCACTAAAAAAGTGATTGACATGTATGGCTGCGCTTTGTACAAAGACTTGAACGATGTATACGCTGAGCCGGGCATTCCTAAAGAGTTGCAAATTAAAACACATTACGAGGGGCTTGATATTGCCGGTAGCAATCGTATCCATTATTTATGTTTTTCACTGCCCGAGCCATTACCGTCGAAAGAAATGGACGCAGTACTTCAACAATTTTTGAAAGATGAAGCAGGCGTTGGCTGAAGGTGAGGATTACTATTTCAATGAGAAAGGTTTACTGACATTCACCTCAAAATATCTTTTAGACAGAGGTTATTGCTGTGGAGACGGATGCAGGCATTGTCCGTACTATTATGAAGCAGTACCGGAACCTAAACGTTCATTTTTATTAGAACAACGTCAGAACACAACTCCGGATAAAGAATGCGAATTGTAGTTAAATTGTGCTTCGGTAGTATTTCTTAATAGAACTTGCTCATGACTTCAAAAAAAGATACACTTCGGGAGCAATTAAAAACTATTACTCCCTCTGGCAAAAAAGATGAAAGCTTTTTTGAATTGGTGTTTGATGTGGTGCGGCAGATACCAAAAGGACGGGTTACTTCTTTTGGTGCTATTGCTGCTGCGTTAGGAGCTAAGTCTTCTGCTCGTATGGTAGGCTGGGCCATGAATGGCGCCGGCCGGGTACGCCCAAAAGTTCCGGCACACCGTGTAGTAAACCGCCAGGGGTTGTTAACCGGCAAAATTCATTTTTCCCCACCCGAACACATGCAGGAACTACTGGAAAAAGAAGGCGTGAAAGTAGTAGAGGACCAGGTAGTAGATTTTCAAAAAAAATTCTGGGATCCGGCGAAAGAGTTAGGACTGGAATGATCAACTTGCCGTCAATCGCCTTTCTTCGTACTGTCTGCCTTTTTTTTCTTAAACAAATTTCCAAACGTATTCTTCAGTGTTTCCGTTGCTTTTTCTTTTGTATCCTGCAGCGATGCGCCTTTGCCCGAAGAATCCTTATTACCGGTTAATTGTTTTATTAATTCGCCTTTTACATCTTCTACCACTTGTTTTTTCACTGCTGTTAGAGAGTCTTTCACAGTTTGTTTAGCGCTGTCGGCCTTTGCCTGCACAAAAGCCGTGGCCTGCTGTTTCAGCTCCTGTGTCACATCGCCGGCCGCCTGTTTTAAATCGGTTTTTAAAACAGGATTTGAAATCGTGCCACTCATTTTCACATTTAAGTCAATCACATCGGACAAGCTAACGGGGATACCTTTGCTATTAGCCTGCACCGCTAAATTGTTCACCAAAGCATTACCGCTTGTTCCTAAATATTTTCGTGGCACCTTCATACCAATGATATAGTCGAGGCTTTGATCAAAGCCATGCATACCGCCGATTTCCATATCAATGTCTTTCAGTTTTACATTGAATGGTTTTACCAATACTTTGCCGTTGGCAAATTCAAAATGACCTTTAATGTCTTTGAGGCTTACATCTTTCAGCGCATCTACATTCAAGGTTACAGCTAATTTATCCAATGGTTGAAACTTGCTTAATACACCTTGTACCAACAATAAATTTCCATTGCCAGTTAAGCTGCTTAAATCAGGGAACATATCACCATTCAATTTTCCCGTCATGTTGAATTGAGATGATACTTTGCCCGCCAAAAATTTTCCCAGCGGCATTAATTTTTGCACTGTGTTGTAAGCGTAAAAAGCTTTTTGCACATCTACATTTTTAATGTCGTAACTAAGACTGATGTCTGGCTTTTCCTTATTTTGTTTGGTGCTATACGAACCATCGAATGTTACCGAGCCATCCAATGCTTCGGTCTGTACATTTTGCAAGCGCACCGTTTCATCCGTCAACAATAAAGAACCTTTTACATTGTTATAAGTAACCTTATCATATTTTACAGCATCAGCTTTCGCATTTACTGTAATATTCATATTGGCCGGTACTAAAAACGGAGCAGTTGAAACTGTACCTGTGGCCGTGGTCGTGTCTGTTCCCATCCAATCATTCAAATTCATTTTATCGGCCGATACAGTAACAATGCCCTGCAATTCTTCATTGTGCAGTGCGTAAGCGATCATGTTTTTCAGCACGCCATCGGCTGTGAAATTGGTGTTTTGAAAACTACCTTTAAAATTATTCAACGCTACATTCTGCGGATTAAATTTGAACCGGGCCGTTTGTATTTGCACACCGCCGGGATAATCTTTTGAAACATACTTTACATTCGACAGATTGACAACACCGGTTGTATTAATTCGTTCGTAATTCTTTTT
Source organism: Flavisolibacter sp. (assembly GCA_051952715.1). Lineage (GTDB taxonomy): Bacteria > Bacteroidota > Bacteroidia > Chitinophagales > Chitinophagaceae > Flavisolibacter. Next base: position 32,788 of record JBQCJM010000143.1, on the reverse strand, counting down.
ATCAATATCAGCTTTGCTGCCGCTAAAATTAATATCTGCATCCAGCAGGCCTTTTATGCTGGTGCCCCGCTCCAACGTTGTAAATTGACTGATGTTATCCAAAGTAAATTTTCCCTTTGCTGTGCCGCTAAAATCAACAGTACTGACAGGCCTTGTTATTTTCAAAGAAAAATCAAAAGGATCGTTGGCTACCTCCACATGTCCCGAAGAAACATTGATAGTGGTAGCATCGGCAATGCCGCCATTGTTTTCCAATTGAATTTTAAAATTGCCGTTTTGAACAGGATGCACAAACGCTTTGGATGCGTAATACAAACTGCTGATGTTGAAGAAACCGCCAGCGCTGAACGGTCCTTTTTGGCTTTCAATAGCGGAAAGATTGCCTTTTACAAAAGCATCAGCCGCAACAAGGCCAGATAGCTTTGTACCTGCTTCCAACTTTACAAACTTGCCAACATCGGCAAGATTCAGTTTACCCTTTACAACCGCATCAATGTATTTGCTTGTCTCCGGATTTTTAAACAACAAATGAAAATCAAAAGGCTCGGCGCCCATTTCTACATGTGCTTGTGTGATGTTTATCACAGTATTATCCATGGCGCCATCAACATTAGAAATTTGCGCAGCCGCCTGCACATTTTTTACAGGCTGTGGCAGATCGGGGTATTGAAAAAATCCATCTTTAATGTTTAGATCAACGCTGTAGGCAGGCAGCTGCGTAGGGCTGTACACACCCTTTACAAAACCTTTAAAAGCTGCAGCACCACTGGTTTTCAGCTTGTCAAAATCGTTTTTATAAATAGCAGGTACCAGCGATAAAATATTTTTAAACTCGTTGGATGGTGCATCAAATTTTATATCCATGCTGTAGGTGCTGTCATTATCTAACTGCATAAAACCATTGGCTACTAATTTCAAATCATTTATGTTAATGGCAGCATTTTTAAAAGTGTACCTGCTGGTTTTATTGTCAATTTCAAAATCGGCATTAATGCCTGTTTGTGCATCTATTAAATATGGAACGCTGGCATAAGTAAAATTGGCCGAAGTAGCTTTTGTTTTGGTAGTAAGCGTAAATAAATCCTGCGTAAAATCCCCGCTGCCTTCGTGATCAAGTCCGTTGATCTCAGCACTCATATCGCTGCTTTCATCTTTGTAGAAAATGTAACCGTTACGCACAGCGTATTTTTCCAGCTTGACCTGGAACGAAGAAGGTGCACTTGTGGAAATTGTGGTATCTTCTTTTGTAATTTCCCAATTGGCCTTGCCCACCTTATTAACCAAAGCATGAATACGCGGCTCATTCAAATACACGCCATATATCTTCATATCCTTTCCGCTAAAAAGACTCATCAAATTGACCGACGCATCAACAGAAGGTGCACTTAGCAGTGTGTCATTATTAAATTCGTTAATCCCAACAACAGAAACATTTTCCAGGGCAACAGATAGTTTTGGAAAATGGCGAAACAGGGAAATATTCACATCTTTAAAATCAACTTTGGCTTCAAGGTTTTTGTTGACTTCTGCCTTAACAATCCTGAGAATTTTCCCTTTAAAAAGAACAGGGAGTATAAAACCGAGTAGCAGCAATACAATAAATCCAATGCCTGTGTACTTTAAAACCTTTTTCATAAGTATTGGTGGTGTTTTTACAGGCCGGAAAATACTACTATTTTTTTGCGGATGCAATCTATCTTCTCTAAATGAAACGAACAGTGGTTTATATAAAGAACGGACGTTATAAGCAGTTGTTTAAAAACCATTAACAAATCTGTAAGCAACCAATCTTCTATTACTATAACTCTCTTAAAAAGTAATTTTAAAAAGCGATGCCAGGTGCACCTTTGGGAGCCGCTTCATTTTTAAGTACGTTTGCTTCTACCTTTTCACATAATTCACAAAAAATTTATGAACATGAGAAAACTTTTTATTCTCCTTACCCTGAGTGTAACGCTTGTATTAAAAGCTGCTGCCGACGAAGGTATGTGGTTGCCTTATTTGTTAGGCCAGCAGGTGTATAACGACATGGTGAAAAAAGGATTGAAACTGACCAAAGAACAATTGTACAGCATTAACAAAGCTTCTCTGAAAGATGCCATTGTAATTTTTGGCGGCGGTTGTACCGGTGAGATGGTAAGTCCGCAGGGCCTGATCTTTACCAACCACCATTGCGGCTATAACGTTATTGCAGGTGCCAGCACTGTGGATCATAACTATTTGAGAGATGGCTTTTATGCAAGGAATGGCGGCGAAGAAATTCCTGGTGGCAATTTATCCGTGCAGTTCTTATTGCGTATTGATGATGTAACCAAAGAAGTGGAAGATTCACTTAAGGGCCTCACAGGCGCCGAAAGGGCAGCTAAACAATCATCTGTCATTGCTGCTATCAACAAAAGAATGTCTGACGCCGGTAATAGTATTGAAACAAGGATCAGCCCTTTGTTTAAAGGCAACCAGTTTTTAGCATTTGTGTATCAGCGCTACAGTGATGTACGGCTGGTGGGTGCACCACCTGAATCGGTTGGTAAATTCGGTGGTGATACCGACAACTGGGAGTGGCCACGCCACACCGGCGACTATTCGATTTTTCGTGTATATGCTACCAAAGGCGGAAAGCCTTCGGGTTATGACGCAGCTAATGTGCCACTAAAACCAAAATGGTATTTGCCAGTTTCTTTGAAAGGTGTTAAAGAAGGGGATTTCTCTATGATCTGGGGCTATCCCGGTGGCACAAACAGGTACGAATCTTCTTTGGGTGTTCTGCTGGCTACAAGCATCAACAATCCTACATTGGTTAAGCTTCGCGATGTAAGGCTTAAGTACATGTTCGAGCAAATGAAAAAAGATCCGGCTATTAAACTACAACTGGCTTCCGATTACGCCGGCATTGCTAACTACTGGAAGTTTTATGATGGCGAAACAAAGCAACTATTGAAATACGATGTATACGGCCAAAAGAAGAAGCAGGAGGAGGCGTTTATGAAATGGGCTGCTGATAAACCAGAGTACAAAAATATTTTTAAAGACCTTGACGCAGCTTATGCAGCATGGAAACCATATGCAGAACATCGTGTGTACATTAATGAGGGTATTTTAGGTTCTCCGTTGTTAGCCTTTGCAGCCACTTTACAACAAGTGGAGAATATAATGGTAAAACCAGGTGCTTCTTCACAGGATATTACTAAAGTAATTGAGGCAGCCAATACGGCACGACAGAACTTTTTAAAAGGTGAGAATAAAGCGTCAGACCAAAACATCCTGGCTGCGGTATTGCAGATGTATTATAACGACATTCCGAAAGACCAACAACCGCAAGGCTTATTCAACGCTATCAAAAACGAATATGGTGCATTGGATAAAGCTGCTACGTATCAAAAATATGCTGAAGCCATTTTCAACAACACCATGATTTTTGATGATGCCAGGTGGAATGCTTTTGTAAAAAATCCTGATGCTAATGCTTTGCAACAAGACGTGGCTTATAGCCTTGTCAACACCATTCTTAGAAATTATCAAAGCAAATATCTGCCTTTGTACCAGCAGTTCACTACCAAAAATGCAGAATGGGGCAGGTTGTACTTAAAAGGTATTATGGAAATGAACCCAAAGAAAGTGATGTACCCCGACGCTACATTTACCATGCGTGTAAGCTATGGCAAAGTGGCGTCTTACAATCCCCGCGATGCCGTGCATTACGATTATGTAACTACATCGAAAGGCATTTTGGAAAAGTATATTCCAGGCGATTATGAATTTGATTTACCCGCCAAAGAAATTCAATTGCTGAAGGCAAAAGACTTCGGACAGTATAAAGATGCACGGACCAATGACCTGGTGACCTGCTTTATTACTACTAACGATATTACAGGCGGCAATTCAGGCTCACCGGTTATCAACGGTAATGGCGAGTTGATTGGACTTGCATTCGACGGCAACTACGAGGCATTAAGTCACAAAATAGCTTTCGATAAAGACCTCAACCGCACCATTTGTGTTGACATTCGCTATGTATTGTGGTGCATTGATAAATTAGGCGGTGCTCAAAACATCATTAAGGAACTGACACTTAGAAAATAATTTTCTTTGTCGCAAAATAAAAAAGCAACTCTTTAGCGGGTTGCTTTTTTATTTCAAAAGCATTTTTATTTTCTGCTTAATATTACAGTTCAATCGCCAACTGCTTGAAGAAGTCGTTATTTATTTTCACCTTCCTCTTTTTTACGCAAGCCTTTGTTTTTGGGCAGGTACGTTTCAGTATTGCTACTGATGTTTCTCTACTGCGCAACTTTAGCCCGCATCAAAAATTTTGGTCTTTCGGCCAGGGCGTAGAAGGCGATTTTCATTTTTCAAAAAAGAATACATTGTACGCCTGGATCAACTACCACACAAAGGGAAGTTTTACCAATACATTTGTTGCCGGTGCAAAATCATCTTCCACCAATCCTGCCACAATAAATTATGACGTAAAAGGCAAGTGGGGCCTGCGGCAGGTTTCCATTGGCTGGAAACGATATTTTAGAGGCTCGTTTAATGAGGAAAACGATTTGAATATTTATGGTACTGCAGGGTTTGGCTTGTTGTTTTCTAAAGTGCAGAACACTTTGCTAACCGTTGTGGACACCAGTATGTATGCTATCCAGCCTGCGCCTGTTTTCGGCAATGATGAATTTAAACGCCTGACGATCGACCTGGCTGTGGGCACTGAATATCCTTTGGCTTCCGGTATTTTTTTGTATGGAGATGTCAGAACTTCCTTACCTGCTTCTGATTATCCTTCGCCTTTTTTTCACGATCAAAAAAGAATTCCATTGCCCGTAATGCTGAACATAGGCATCCGTGTTCTATTCGGATATGATGAATGAAAAACCTGGTTTTCTGTGTTAAATAATTTGGTTTAGGGAAGCGAATTCATTTATCGGAAAGAAATAACAAATCCTACATTATTCTTTCCAACCTTTAAGTATTTTATAGCAAACAATGGCAGAACTTTGGTACTCAAACAGCGCCACAAAAAGGCAGGATAATTGTTATTGCAGAATAAACATTTTCGACAACAGCACGGCGTTATTTTCAGTTTACTTTTTTGAAACCGATGATTACTCAACTGAGGTCATCAATAAATAACAGCAGTAACCATTATCCTCTATGTGTCAAAAATTCATTATCCTTTATATGCTATCCTTAACTACTTCTTTAGCGAAAAGCCAAACCTTGCCAACACAGTCAACAGACAGTACATTAATTGCTTTTGCTTCTGATACACAGGCACCCATGTTTGTCGAAACGCTTTGGCTAAAAGCCCACCATAACCGCCAGGCCACTAAAAAATTATTTTCAGAAATTGAAACCCGCCAGCCGGGCTCGCTGTTTTTGTTAGGCGACGTGGTGAACCTTGGCTATAGCAACAAACAATGGAAACCCATGGACGTCTATTTGCAAAACCTGCGTAATAAAGGCATTACAGTGGATGCCATTTTGGGTAACCACGAAGTAATGGGAAGATCTGCTGCAGGACAGAAAAAATTTCAGCAACGCTTTCCCGATCATGTACGTACAGGCTATGTAGAGGTGAGAGATTCTGTCGCCATAATTCTATTGAATTCTAATTTCAAAAAAATGACGAAAGCAGAAGATGAACAGCAGCAGGAATGGTATAAAAATGAACTTTCCCAATTAGATGCCGATTCGGCTATACAATATATCATCACCACCTGTCACCATTCGCCTTATACCAATAGCAAAATCGTAGGCTCGTGTAAAGATGTGCAGCAAAAATTTGTTCCCGCATTTTTACAATCAAAAAAAAGCCAGCTATTCCTTTCAGGCCATTGCCATGGTTTTGAACATTACAAGATCGGCGGTAAGGATTTTATGGTAATTGGCGGTGGTGGTGGATTGCATCAACCCTTAAATGAAAGCACAGGCTGCCTGCCCGACCTGGCAAAAAATTACAAACCTCTTTTTCATTATCTGACGGTGCAGCGTAAAAACGGTCAATTGCAGGTGACATCATTTCATCTGAAAGATGATTTTAGCGGATTTGAAAAAGGCCTGGAAGTAGATATTAAAAAACCGGTTGATGCTGTGCTGGCTACTGTTCGTACCTTGCAAACCGTTCATGCAAATGCGATGGTTGCTGAACAGAATTGATCATCTGCTATCAATCATTTCCGTCATCTTTCATTCGTGCGGTTAACTCTTACAATTGTAATGGAAGAGTGATCGTCTCCAGTAATTAAAGCTGAATCGCCGGTGATCATTTTCAACGAGTAATTGCGGATACCTCTTTTCGAAAAGATAGAATCTCCGGTTAAAATATAGCGAACGGTATCAACAGCATTTTTTGCTTTCGGCCCGCCTTTGTAAGTTGTATCGTTAATGAATGTGACATATTTTTTCGAGGTGTCTTTGGTTGCATTATACACATACAGATCTCTGCCCGCAGTATCTTTTCCTTCCAAGCGCATAATTTGCCAGTGGCCCAGCAAGGAATCATTTTTTTTATTTTTGCACCCTGCTATGAATAGCATCAGCATTAAAATTACATACAGTCGCATGATTGACGATTAAGGTTTCTTCTGACTTTAATGAACGATTAGCATTTACAGGGAGGTTGTACAAGGTACTATTTTAAAATTTTCTTTCCGACTTGTGTTTTGAAACTTTTCATCTTGGGTTCCATTCCGGATGTAAAAAACCGTCACTTGATCTTTTTATTTTACCGTTCCACCCAAATCTTGTTCATACAAAATTTACTTTCAAATAAATTGTCCGGCCAATAATAACTACCCATGCAAAAATTAATTTTCCTTTTTGCTGTTGTTCTTTCGGTATTTTTTGCTCAGGCGCAAACAGCCGTATTAAAAGTTGTAAATGCACAAGGCGAGCCCCTGCCCAATTCTACAGTGGAATTGTTGAGCAAAGATTCTTCGTTGTTGAAAGCACAAATGACTGCTGATGACGGAACTGTAAGTTTTCATCTTACTAGGGGAAGTTATTTTTGGCGCATCAGCAGAGTTGGATATACAACGCATTTCACACCTTTTGTTTCTATGCCGGATAATACAACATTGCATATACCGGACATCGTATTGCAGACATCAGGTTCGCAATTAAGTAATATCACTGTTTCGGCTAAAAAGCCTTTTATAGAATTAAAGAGCGGGAAAACCATTGTGAATGTAGAATCCAGCATTACCGCCGTTGGCGCCACTGCAATGGAAGTTTTGGAAAAGCTACCCGGCATTACCGTTGACAAAGATGGCAACATTGCTCTTAAAGGAAAAAGCGGTGTAACCGTGATGGTAGATGGTAAACAAACCTATTTAGATGCATCACAGCTTTCTACGCTGCTCAACGGTATGAGTGCATCGCAAATCGGCCAGGTGGAAATAATAGATCAGCCATCGGCACGATACGACGCTGCAGGCAATGCAGGCATCATCAACATCAAAACAAAAAAGAATCAGCAAAAAGGTTTTAACGGCAGCATTAGCACTACTTATGGGCAGGGACGTTATCCAAAAAATAATAATAATCTCCAGTTGAATTACAGAACCGGCCAGTGGAATTTTTTTCTTACTTACAGCGCCAACTTCAACCGCAGCTTTACACGTATTGATGCCTTGCGGACTTATTTTGAACCGGATGAAAAAACCGTTATTTCTTTTTTAGAACAGCCAAGCTTTTTAAATGGTAAAGGTTACACTCATACATTACGCACTGGCGTTGATCATACCCTTTCAAACAACACAAATATTGGACTTGCACTTACAGGTCTTTCATTAGGCCGCAAAAGCAATGGCGACAATACTGCATTGTGGATGAATGCCAACCGTGAAACGGATTCATTACTTCAAACAAAAAGTAATAACAATAACAACTGGAAGAATGGTGGCGTAAATGTGAATTTCAAACATGCGTTTACTGCTAACCGACAGCTTACAGCTGATGTGGACTGGCTTGGCTATCGCATTCGCGGTGATCAGTTTTTTGAGAATACAGCTTTGCTTCCCATTACGTACACTGAAGCTTCAAGGGCCAACCTTCCTTCAGGCATTCATATTCTTTCTGCCAAAGCAGATTATGCTGAGCAACTAGATAAAATAAAACTCGAAGGCGGATGGAAAACTTCTCATATTACCACAGATAATTTAGCGGCATACGAAAACAGGAATGGTAATGAATGGCAGCCGGACTTTGGCAGAACCAATCATTTTTTATACACAGAAAATATTCACGCATTGTATGCATCGGCCGAAACAAAAATGAAACGCTGGACGTTGCAAGGTGGACTTCGCTATGAAATGACGGCTTATGAAGCTGCTCAGTTAGGAAACATTGTAGTAAAAGATTCTTCTTTCTCCCGCAACTATAACAGCTTGTTTCCTTCGCTATTTACTTCATTTGAAATGGATTCTGCCAACACATTTTCTTTAAGTGCAGGCCGTCGTATTGATCGTCCGCCTTTTCAAAAGCTAAATCCCTTTCTCTTCATCATTAACAAATACACTTACCAGCAAGGCAATCCTTTCTATCGGCCGCAATACACTTGGAACATGGAATTAAGCCATAGCTACAAAGGCATATTGCTTACATCTGCTAGCTACAGCATTACAAAAGATTATTTCTCGCAAGTGTTTCCAATAGATAGTAACGGTATTGTTATTTACACGGAAGGCAATTTGGACAGGTTGCAAAATTTTGGCCTTTCCGTAGGTACACAAATTTCACCTGTTGGTTGGTGGTCTCTTTCGGCGCAGGGCATAGTGCTCCATAAAAAAATGGAAGGCTTTATTGAAAAGCAATACAGGTCTTCTGTTACACAATTCAATCTAAATTTGACCAATAGCTTTCGTTTTAAAAAGGGATGGTCTGCCGAACTCAGTGGTTTTTATACGTCCAAAAGCCAGAACGATATCCAGGAAGTTGTTGATCCGGCGGGGCAATTGTCTTTAGGGGTTTCAAAAAACGTGATAAAGAACAAGGGCCTATTGAAGCTGGCAGCCAGAGATATTTTTTATACACAGTGGATGAAAGGTCTTACGCATTTTCAAAGGGCAACAGAATATTTTAAACTTACCCGTGACACACGCATCGTTACAGTTTCTTTTATCTACCGCTTTGGGCGCAGCTTTAAAACGATCAAGCGGTCAGAGGGTGCTGCAGGTGAGGAAATACAGCGAGTGGGCAATGGATAATGTAGCTCAATTGCCGGTTCTGAAAATGAGTAATGAATAGTGTATTATAGATATCTAAGTGATTACTATAAAAGCTTTTATCAAGAACATATTCGCCTCTCATTGCCGATTATTTTCAATTCTCGTTCGTAACCTTTCTTCTTCCTAAATGTTTCATTGTACGCACATGCGATGATACTGCCTGCATTACGGTAGGAAAAGAATGATAAGGAAGTTGAAACCTGTTGCAATGATCTCTTACAATTTTACTCAGGGCCGGGTAATGTATATGGCTGATGCGGGGAAACAAATGATGCTCCACCTGGAAATTCAAGCCTCCAACCAACCAGGAAACGGTTTTACTGCCTGGTGCAAAATTGGCCGTGGTTTTTATTTGATGCACAGCCCACTCAGTTTCTATTAATTTATCTTCTATACCTACAGCATCAAACTCGGGACCTTCCACGGCATGCGCCAGCTGAAATACGTAAGAAATAAAAATGCCGGTAACAAGTCCCATGGTAAGATAACCGATCAGCCAGGGTAACCAGCCTACGCAAAGAACAGGAACAACGATATAGAAAACAGCATACAATATTTTACTAAGCCAAAAGGTAACATGTTCCTTCCTGCTCATAGACTGCAATGGTGTGTTGTGAATTTTTTTTGTAAAATATTTTTCAAAGTCCCTTACTCCCACCCACATGAAAATAGTTAACGAGTAGGCCAATGTAAGATAAAGATGCTGGTAACGGTGAACAGGCATCCACTTTTGCGTAGGGCTTTGACGCAATAATTTACTTTGAGCAATATCATCATCTGCTCCTTCGATGTTAGTGTAAGTATGATGTATGACATTATGTTTCTGCTTCCAGAAAAAAGCGTTACCCCCAATAGCGTTCAAACTTAATCCAAGAATATTGTTCACCCATTTTTTGCTGGAATAACTGCCATGGCAGGCATCGTGCATAATATTAAAGCCAATACTGGAAATGATCAATCCAAGCAAAGCACACAGTGCAAGGCTGATAATTATCGGCATATGAAAAGCAAGCAAAGAAATATAAATGATCATAGCAGAAGGAATTAAAATAATTGCCTTGCTATACAGCCGCCAGTCACCTGTTTTCCTTATTTTATTATTCCGGAAATATTCTTCTACAGACTGCTTGAGAGATTGAAAGAATATGTTGTTGGAATTTTTGAAAGTGACCTTTGCCACAGGATATTGTCTTGTCATTTTTTTTAAAGTACGGTAGTTATGCTTTCCGCAATTTCTTAAAGTTACCCTAATAAAACTGCCATTGATGTTAATAAAAGCCTTTAATGAATAATTAAGGCATGATGACGATTTGCAGACAGAGCGTTGGTTATTATAATAAAGAACTTTTACCAGCGCTATTGTCTTTTGCTCCATCATAAGAAACTTTTGCTACTGCAATAGTTTTACCTGCAAAATGAAATCCATGTAGATTTATTATGGCCTGCTCTCCTTCTTTGTCAACAGGCATATTTATAAAAGCGCTGCCTCTTGACCGGTTGTTAAGTTTATCACGCAACAATTCTATTGATTTTACTTCACCATAAGGTGTAAAAAGGCGTTGAAGATCTGATTCAATAAGATTCAGGTTCAGATTTGTTACATGGATATTCATAAAAAGTTTTGATACGGGTTGAGTGAAGCAGGATAGTAAACGATGGTTGTAAAAAATAGTAAGAATCAAATACTAAGTTGCAAGGCTCAAGGCGTGATTTTAAAGATAGGTTAATAAGCTGACAAAGAAGTAATTCTCTTAACGCACAGGCGATCAATTTTTAATTATTGGTTTTTCAACAAAAAAACCTGCCCTCAATTATTGAAAGCAGGCTCTCCTTATTAAATAATTACCATCTTTTTTTGTATCCGCTATTATTATCTCGGAATGGGCTGCTGCTGCGTGCAGGCCTGTCTTCTTTTGGCCTTGCTTCCATTACCTTAATATTTCTGCCTTCTACTGCAGCGTTATCTAATTCAGCAATAGCTTTTTTTGCAGCTGCATCGTCGGGCATTTCAACAAAACCAAACCCGCGGGATTGATTTGTCATTTTGTCCATAATAACTTTAGCAGAACTTACTTCTCCATACGTAGTGAAAAATCCTTTTAGGTCTTCCTCCTGTATGTTGAAGCCTAAATTTGAAACATAAATGTTCATGACTGATGTTTAAAAAATGAATAAAGATCTGAGAAGGCAACAAGTAAGGGACTAACTAAGATGCAGATTGCTAAGCAGAATAATTAACGATTACTAATGCAAGGCTCAAATTAACTTATTGAAGATAGGGATTAATTGATGCCTATTGAGGTATTTAGTAATTGTTTGTGATATATACAAAGGATGATGCGTCTTAACGTTTTGCCAAAGATGATAAATAAAAACTTCATCCCCTCACCAATAACCTATCTTTACCACAATCGTTTGAGCTTTTGCATCAGTATCGGAATCAATATTTCTCTTTCTCTTACTCCTCGCTTCCCCTCAAATCCTTTTCAGGCACTTAATACTTTATTATGAACATATACGCATCAAACCTTGATACTAATTTAGAAAGCGAAGATTTAAAAAAATTATTTATGCCTTATGGTGAAGTAGGGTCGGCTGAAATAGTAAAAGATGTATTTACAGAACAGTCAAGAGGATTTGGTTTTGTTGAAATGCCCAACCAGGAAGAAGCTGAAAAAGCAATTGCAGCATTGGATAAATCAGATTCAAATGGGCGCATAATTTCTGTAAAACAAGCCGAGCCCAAAAAAGAATATAAAGGTTCTTACAAAGTTGGCAGTGGTGCGGTAAATGTTTACCGTTTCAAAAAAAATTAATTGTTCGGAGCAAATGTTATTGCTCTATTGAATAGGTTAGTAATTGATTGGCTCAATTTATAGCGGTATATCTTTATTATCATCTTTTCTCAATTCCTGATCTTCATCTTCTGCATCAAAATATTTTTGTGCATCGTTGTCTATCGGCACAGTGTCCTGTTCTTCTTTTGACTCTTTTCTGTACACCGTTTTTGTTTGACCATTAATAGTATCTTTTTCTTTATGGTTTTGTTTATTTTTTGGGTCGTTAGCTTGTTTCATAAATAATTATTGAAGGGATGAGCACTTATGAAAAACAGCTAAAAAACCTTGCCAGTACACAATAAAGAAGAGTAAATGCAAAAAGAAAACCGGTACTACGGGCTACCGGTTTCACATAGATAGGGTGGTGTTTTCTTTAGGGAGTTTTCATTGGGTTAACGACGTTTCCGGGCACTTGTAAACGGGCTAAATCACATATTGCTAAAAAATTATTGCTATGTGCTTGTCTATGACCAATAGCAGATATAAAAGTTTAAAACCAGAAAAGAAAAAAATAACCAACCTTATCAATTATGTAAAAGCCTCATGAAATCAGGCTGTAATATTGCTGGAATTACTATCAGAGCTGGCATAAAACTCCAAACAGCCATTTACAAAAGCTATTGAAAAAGAAATGTGCATTTAAAAGCCGGCTTCGTTCATTTGCACGGCGTACTGCTTTACAATGATTTCGGTTACAGATGTTGCTCTATGGCTGCGTTTAAAATCTGCTAAGCTTAAAATTATATTCGAAGCTACGTCGGCATGAAAGCGAAGAATAGGCTCGTTAGTTACCACTTTTACTAAAAGCGGCAGCACAGCCCGGTAGAAGGGATCGGTTACTAATTCCTCGCGACTAAGCACAGCCAGATCTTTTTCTGCTTTTTGCTTTTCAACAGCATTGCCTTCATGTAAAGCAGTTTCGGTTTGCAGCCTGGCTTTTTCGAAAGACTGTTTTAAAACGGCCCGGTAAATGTAATCGTCCATCTCTACCTTGTTATCAATGGCATTAACAAGGTTGCGATTTTGATAAATAATATTTAGCGCACAAGTAATAATTTCTTCGGAAATTTCCGAATGCAGGTTCTCTTTTAAAGAGTTGGTGGTAATCATTGCTAATAGTTTAGGAATTGAATGATGGCAACACAAGCCGCAAGCAGGCTGTGCTTTTAAAAAACATAACTCATCTGCATGAAAAGTGCCAGAATTAAAAAATGGGGATAAGTTGGAGTTGGTTATTCTTCAATCGCCAAACTGTGGTATAAATTTTTCAGCTCATTTTATTGAATTCAATCAAACAAAATGTTCAAAGCCTTATCAGCCATTTTTATTTTTACTATAACCGCCTGCAATAGCGGTCCGGAGTCTGTATCGTCGAAAGACAGTACACAAAACGTAAACACGCCTGCTGCAAAAGCCTATAGCTGGCCGGCAGATGAAGAAAAAGAGTTTTTATCCGGCTGCGTTGACAGCGCTAAAGTAAAGCTGGGCGAAGCAGCTGCCTTTGCCCAATGTAAATGCATGCTCAACCAGTTGAAACAAAACTTTCCCAATATGGACAGTGCTGCGCCTGCGCTTATGGATGTAAAACGGGTAGCTGAAATGGCAGCAAAATGTAAATAACGAAAAACACGAGTGCTAATTTAGTGCTATGCTTAAAACTTTCTAAATGCCATCACTCCGCTACTATGAAAGTTTCCTTATTACTGATTGTTCATCACTCATTAAATTGTTCCGGCCAGTGCCATTAATGCTGAAAGAAGCACTACGCATTTCCAACAATTGAGTGTAGTAAAGTATCTTTTATTCATGGATTTACTTTATAGGGATGGAGCAATAAGTTTACCATTTATTGTTAAGGCTTCACTACAGTTTTTGCTTTCACAAAAGGATGTGCTAACTACAGTTCTTTTATTTTTAAATCTTTCCAGCGAAGTTTTATACCGCCGCCATCGTGTATTTGCAAAGCAATAGAACCTTCGCCTTTGCCAATTTTCTCATCTTTCAAATAAATCATCTGGCGGCCATTGAGCCAGGTGGTTACTTCATCGTTCACCACTTTTATCTTCATGGTGTTCCATTGTCCTTGCTTTAACTGCTTTTCATCTTCAGGTGAAGGCTTTATAAGCCATCCTCTTCCATACGACTCGTAGATGCCACCGGTATGCAGACCGGCAGGAGCTACTTCCGCCTGCCAGCCACTAATTTTTGTGCCTTCAATAGCAGAACGAAAAAACACACCACTATTGCCATTGGCCTCCTGCTTAAATTTTACGGTAAGCACAAAGTTTTTATAGTTTTTGTTTGTAGACAGATAGCCATACTGCTTATCGGGCCCGCTTTCGCAAATCAATTCTCCATCTTGCACATACCATTTTTCTGTGCCGTGAACCGTCCAGCCGGAAAGGTCTTTTCCATTGAAGATCTTTACTGTTTTTTGCGCAGCTAACGTCATTGTTGTAAAAAGAAGTAAAAAGCAAAACAATAAATCTTTCATACTGATAGTTGATATTGAAAGGTAGCTTCTTTAAATTAATTTTTATAAACACTTCCGGGTGAACTTAGTATTGTATTTGCAGTAAATTATTTGAACAACTTCTCAATCATCTGTTTTATGATACAAAACTTTCCTGTTGAATTTAATTTAAATGATGGAACGCATGTAGCTGTTTATAAAGAAAAGGAGCACTGTTACGAGTTCTTTCTGGAACGGCTGAACAGCGAGAAGCACAACTTCTTTTTAGTAAATGGTAAAATTGAAGAGAGTTACGAAACCCGTTTTGACCATTGGCAAAAGGAAGCGGTGGCAACTTTTGAAAGTATGCTTACAAAAGAAAATGGTTGAACCGTTTTACACTTAATAAAATGGGTTTGCAATCAGCATACAATTGTATTTTAATCAAAAAGCTTACTGCTGCTTTGCCGACTGCAAACCATTAACTCAATTATTGCTATCCCTGTTATCTACATTTCTTCTTGCACGGCGTACGTATTCTTCATCTGTTTCTTTATGAGGAATATCGTCTGTGGTACGCCTGCGGTTTTCAGCCTCTATACGTTCCCTCTCTCTTGCCGCATTCAGCCGTTCCGCTTCAGCAGGATCGATATATGATACCGGTGTTCCAATCTCTTCCTCTCTGTAGATGCGTTCTTCAGTCCTTCTTTGTGCTTCACGAGAACCTGTGTTGTCATTTCGTTGATCTGCAGGAAAAGTAGTGCCTTCGCTATTGCTGCGCCTTTTTTGGAACATATTTTTTTCATTAAAATGCTCATGATTATAAAAACCAGGCGTAAGATCAGCATCGTCATTGCCGGCATAAGCGTCTGCATCTGTTCTTCCAAACACCGTGCTGATAGCCTTTTCAGCTCTTGTGCCTAAATCGTCCTTGTCATACCTTGGCAATGCTCTTAATTGAAAAGGCGTTACATTTTGCAAAATCACATCATCATGCTTATGCTCTAAAACAGCAAGGCCAATGGGGACTAAAACAGTACGTCGTTCCAACTGCAGCTCATCGCTGTCTCTTACGTTGATCACCACGTAACGTACCTTATTTTCCCTTGAGTCGAAAATCAGTTCATCTACTTTACCAATAAGTCTTCCCTGCTCATCTCTCACTTCCCAGCCGCGAATATCGGGTTGGCCATCTGCTACTTCATAATCGGAGCCACGCAGTTCCTGCAGGCGTCTGTTTTTTTTATTTGCCATAATATTTATTTTTAAGCGGTTGCTTTTATTCCTTAATGGTGGATGGTATCGGTGCTGGTGCGGCTGGTAGAATCGTACACAGCAGGCTGGCTTGTATTTGTTTTATTGCCGTATCTACTCCATACAAAATAAGCTGCTATGCCCAAAATAGCCACTACTAAAATGATCCAGAGCAGTGGCGAACTCTTCTTTCGTTGCACGTCAATGTTTGCCATATTCTAATGATTAATTAACAACAGTGCAGTAAAATTTATGCCACTATAAAATGATGAGGTAGCTGGTGAAAATTTTATAAATGAAGAATTATGTACTGAGCTGTATTGCTACTATCAAATTTCTATTGCGTCGCACTCTTGTACGTTCTTATCACTATTGAACATTGCAAAACCCATCTCAACAATTGCAGTCATTTTAAGCAATGAAAGAAGTTTTGAATAAGGTGAGTAGCATTACAAAAAGTACAAGAGTGCGACGCAACAAACGATGATGAAAATGAAGAAAGCCGGGCTCCAAAACAAATAATACTCAGACAGTTTGCTTTTTTCTTTTCCGGCCAATGTCTGGCAGAAATCCGGTCAGCAATCCTATCAATGGCAGAAAAGCACAAACCTTGTAAACATATTGTATGCTGGTATGATCGGCCAATGCACCTAACAATGCAGAACCAATACCACCCATTCCAAAAGCAAAGCCAAAGAAAAGCCCTGAAACCAGGCCTACTTTTCCAGGCAGCAATTCTTGTGCATACACCAAAATAGCCGAGAAGGCCGATGAAAGTATAAAGCCGATGAACACAGAAAAAATTGTGGTCCAAAATAAATTGACATGAGGCAATAGTAAAGTAAATGGCGCCACCCCCAGTATAGAAAACCAAATCACGTATTTACGTCCAAAGCGGTCGCCCAACGGGCCACCTATAAATGTGCCTGCCGCAGTGGAAAATAAAAAAATGAATAAATGCACCTGCGAACTTTGCACCGATACGTGAAATTTATCTATAAGATAGAATGTATAATAAGAGCTCATGGAGGCGAGGTAAAAATATTTGGAAAAAATAAGCACCAGCAAAATGACAATAGAAAAGCCAATGGTCTTTCGCGAAAGGTGCTGCTCGTTTTTGTCGGCGCCTCTTAAAACTTTCGGTTTGATAAGGTGCATATTGTGCTGATACCATTTGCCAATGTTTATCAATACAACAATAGCCACTAAGGCAAGAAGCGAAAACCAGGCAATGTGCGATTGTCCATAACGCACTATAATAGCAGCGGCAAGCAACGGTCCTATGGCGCTGCCGGTATTGCCACCTACCTGGAAAATAGATTGTGCCAACCCGCGTCTTCCACCCGATGCCATGTAAGCCACCTTTGAAGCTTCGGGATGAAAAACCGAAGAGCCCATGCCAATAAAGCCCACTGAAACCAATAACCAGCCGAAGCTTTGCGCAAAAGATAAAAGCAAAAGCCCTATAAGTGTACAACTCATGCCAGTGGCCAGCGAAAAAGGTTGGGGCCTTTTATCAGTATAAAAACCCACGAAAGGTTGCAGCAACGAAGCGGCCAATTGAAAAGTAAGAGTGATCAATCCTACCTGGGAAAAACTTAAATGAAACGAAGTTTTTACAAGTGGATAAATAGAAGGTATTAATGATTGAATGGTGTCGTTCAGTAAATGCGAAAAACTTATAGCCAAAAGGATAGGGAAAATGGTTCCTTCAGCCGCTTGTTTTATATTATTGATTGCCTGCTCTTTTGCAATTTGTTCCATTTGTTTGTTTTCAGTTGGCAAAAATAAATTCTAAGCAAGCTACGTTCCGGCAAATTTGATCTGCGGTATTATTTTAGTAAGCCTCTGCAATATTTAAGCTACATCTCTGCGTCAGCCATTAATGCCGCCGCTTACTTCAATGCGCTGTCCATTGATCCATCCCGCTTCTTCACTGCAAAGAAAAGCCACTACGCCGCCAATATCTTCTGCATTGCCCACACGGCCCAATGGAGAAAGTCCGCTTAGCCTTTCTTTCATCTGTGGATTGCTGCGAATGGCAGCAGCATTAAAATCTGTTTCTATCGGTCCCGGCGCTACCACGTTGGCCCTAATACCCTTTACGCCAAGCCCTTTTGCCAGGTATTTTGTAAATGTTTCAATAGCACCTTTCATAGAAGCATAAACAGAATAACCGGGGTTAGCAAACCTTGTAGTGCCCGAAGAGATATTGATGATGCGGCCACCTTCGTTCATAAAAGCTACCAGCTTTTGTGTAAGAAAATAAACGCCTTTAAAATGCACATTCAAAAATTCGTCAAACAACTTTTCCGTTACTTGCGCAAAAGGTACAGTGGCACCCATGCCTGCATTGTTGATCAAAAAATCAAACGATGCAACATTCCATTTTGCAGAAAGTGTTGTCTGCATTTCTTTTACAAAACTGTCAAGCGCAGCAATATTGCCCATGTCAAGTTGCAGCGCTGCAGCCTTTCGGCCAAGGGCTTTTATTGCTGCTACAACCTTCTCCGCTTCTTCTTTATTAGTTTTATAAGTAACGATTACGTCCGTTCCTTTACGGGCAATACTTAATGCCATGTCTTTTCCGAGGCCGCGGCTGCCACCGGTTACCAGGGCAATCTTTGCTGTAGCCATATCTTTTTTTTAAATGAGGCACAAAGCTAAATCCGGACAATGGATTAAATGCTATAAAAAACAAGACAATTTTGATGCTTTATTTTTGAGCAGAATAATCTAAAGTTTAGCTTGATGGGTTTTTTAAAGGTGCTTGATGTATCTAAAAAAGAAGGTGATGGCTTTGTGTTGCAAAACATCAACTTTGGTCAAAAACAATTTCAAAAAATAGCCATTGCCGGCGCCACAGGTTCGGGCAAAACCACTTTACTGAAAATCATCGCAGGACTGGTTCAGCCAGACGCAGGCAGTATCTTGTTTGAAAGTGAAAGAGTGATAGGTCCGGAAGAAAAGCTAATACCCGGCCACCCACGTATCGCTTATCTATCACAGCATTTCGAATTGCGCAACCATTACAGGGTAAAAGAATTGCTATCTATGGCCAACCAACTTTCCGAGTCGGGGGCGCAAAGTATTTACGAAGTATGCCGGATCGATCATTTACTAAACCGGTGGACACACCAGCTTTCCGGTGGAGAAAAACAACGGATTGCTTTGGCCTGTTTG
The DNA here is from genome assembly GCA_051952715.1 of Flavisolibacter sp. Classification (GTDB taxonomy): domain Bacteria; phylum Bacteroidota; class Bacteroidia; order Chitinophagales; family Chitinophagaceae; genus Flavisolibacter. Next base: position 13,835 of record JBQCJM010000143.1, on the reverse strand, counting down.
CTGGTAAAAGCTCCAAAGCTTTTGTTGCTGGATGAACCGTACTCTAATCTTGATGCCATTCATAAAAGCATTTTAAAATCAGTAATAGAAGCTATTGGCCAGCAGTTGAATATTACTTGCCTCTTAGTTTCTCACGATTCGCTTGATATACTTTCATGGGCCGATGAGATTCTTGTATTGCAAGCCGGGCAAATTATTCAAAGTGGAAACCCTGAAAAAATATATAAAGAACCGGTGAATGAATATGCGGCAGCACTTTTTGGAAAATATAGTTTAATGGACTTTTCGCTGGCAAAAGCTTTTTCAGCATTTACCGATCTGGAACTCAACCGCATCAATGGTTTTATACGGCCGGAAGATTTCAAAATAGTGCCCCGCGAAAATCTTGGCCTTAAGGGAGAAGTAAGAAAGCTAAGTTTTCTGGGTAGCTATTACGAAGCGGAAATAATGATTGGTGAAAATAAAATCGTTGTAAACACAGGCCAAAAAAACCTGGCAAAAGGCGATATTGTTTTTGTTTCGCTTGGCTGATTCCAGCAATCATCTATTCGTTGTTCTCAGGTAATATTTTCCAATTTTATTACTCTTTTACCAATTGTTCATCAAATCCTAAAGCCACTAATGCTTCATAAGCCTGCCACACATCGGCAGGGATTTCCTGGTACAACTGAAATCCCTTTCGCGGGTAAATTTTAATTCTTTGCAAATCGCCAACCATAATATGGATCACTTTTTCTAATGACAGCTCACCGGTTGCATAGGCTTCCATTGAAAGCTGTGGAGAAGTAACACATACATTCATTTGTGGCCAGTGTTTTTTAAAAGTTGCATAACTTCTTCGTTCCATGTAAGGTTTTTGCACCAGAATAAAATGCTGCGGATGCAGATCTTTTTGTTCGAGCAGCTGCTGGGTAAATAAAATATTTTCTCCTGTGTTGGTTGATTGGTTTTCTATGAGGATAGCGTTTGGCGGCACGCCCTTGCCTATAGCAATTTGTGCAAACAGATCCGCTTCCGGCTGGCTCCAGGTCTCCTTTGTTAAACGGCCTAAGCCACCGGAAAAAATAATAAGTGGCGCCCAACCCTGCAAATACAATTCAGCACCTCTTTCCGCTACTCTGGTGTCATGGCTTCCCAGCACCAAAATGCAATCTGCTTTTTGCAACCGGTGATTCATGTGGTGATAATCCCACAACTTTTTTGCTAATAGCAGAACTTCGTTATTGATCATCGTCGTAATTTATAAGCAGATTAATTTTTGTTATCTGCTGGCATATTATTTTAACCCTTTTCACCATGAAAGATAAAAACACTTCTGCCGACGTAGTATTGATAGGCGCCGGCGTAATGAGTGCCTCATTAGGCATGCTGTTAAAACAATTGGAACCTAACCTTACCATAAAAATAATTGAACGCCTCGACAGTGCGGCAGCCGAAAGCTCCGATGCATGGAACAATGCAGGCACGGGCCACTCGGCCTTTTGCGAACTTAATTATACACCCGAAAAAGAAGACGGCAGCATTGATACAACCAAAGCAATAAAAATTGCAGAGTCCTTTGAAATATCCAAACAGTTTTGGTCATACCTGGTAGAGAATAAAATCATCCAGGCAGATTCATTTATTCATCCCATTCCGCACATGAGCTTTGTGTGGGGAGAGAAAAATGTAACCTTTTTACGGAAGCGATACAATGCCTTGCAAAAATGTCATTTGTTTAAAGGCATGGAGTTTTCCGATGACAGGCAACAGATCATGCAATGGATTCCATTGGTAATGGGAGGAAGAGAAAATACAGAGCCGGTTGCCGCTACAAAAATGGATTTGGGCACCGATGTAAATTTTGGAACACTTACCCGATGTATGTTCGATTGCCTGAAAAAAATGCAAGGCATTGAGCTGCATTTTGGTCAGGAAGTGCGTGACATAGAAAAAAATGACGGGCATTGGCATGTAAAAATAAAAGATGAAAAAACGGATGAGAAAACAACTGTGCAGGCCAAATTTGTTTTCATTGGTGCAGGTGGCGGATCGCTGCCGCTGCTGTTAAAATCAGGTATTCCCGAAGCAAAAGGTTATGGCGGCTTTCCGGTTAGCGGACAATGGCTCCGTTGCACTAATGAAGATGTGATACAACAACACAATGCCAAGGTGTATGGATTGGCTGCCGTAGGTTCACCACCTATGTCCGTTCCGCATTTAGATACGAGATGGATAAAAGGCAAAAGAGAGTTACTCTTTGGCCCTTATGCCGGCTTCACTACCAGGTTTTTAAAGCATGGCTCTGTACTGGATCTTTTCAAATCAATTAAATTCAACAACCTGAGGCCCATGGTGGCTGCCGGTATTCACAACATACCACTTACAAAATATTTGATTGAACAAGTGCGGCTCAGTGCCGAAGACAGGCTGGATGCGCTAAAAGAATATTATCCCGAAGCCCAAATGGCCGATTGGGAATTGGCCATTGCGGGTTATAGAGTGCAGGTCATTAAAAAAGATGAAGAGGAAGGTGGCGTACTGGAATTTGGTACAGAGGTGGTAAGTGCTGCAGACGGCAGTATTGCTGCTTTGCTGGGTGCTTCGCCTGGTGCATCTACAGCTGTATCCATTATTCTCAATCTGTTGAAACGCTGTTTTCCTAAACAAATGCAACAAGGAAAATGGTTGAACAAGATCAACGAAATGATTCCATCTTTTGGTACATCATTGGCAGAGGACGCAGAACTTGTTTACGAACTAAGAGAACACACAAGCAAAGTGTTGGGTTTGCAGTTCCCTGTCACTGCTTAATTATCGGCGCCTACCCGGTCTGTTTATTGTAAGTATTTTTTTATGATACCTGTTGTTATAATCCTTATCGGATCCATTTTATACCTTAATTACAAAACAAAAAAAACTCCTGTTCCTCATACTTACTGGAAACGTTTTAGCGAAAAAGGCACCGTTCCTTTAGATGCACAAACGTGTAACGAGTTGCAAGGTATTTATACAATTGAAGAAGGTCGTGGCAAATTTGGCGAAACGGGGGTATTGAAATGGAGCTATACCGTTGAAGACAAAAAAACGATCTATCACCTTTCGCTTTTTTGCGCCAGCGAGGGAAGCTTTATCGTTTGCGAGGGCCGGTACAATGGCAGCGATATTCTATTAAATGGTTTTTGGCGGCAACTATCTGCTTCCGAAACCGGAACCATTCGTCTAATAGTTACATCAGGTACAAAAACAAATTCTGGTCAAAAACAATCATTAACGATCAGGGGTTGGTACGGCCAAAAAGAAAACCTGCCGGACAAAGCCATCGTATTAAAATATAAACGCCCCATTCCCAATAAAAAACCACTTGATATTATTGCACACCGGGGCGGTGCCCGCAACATAGATTTTTTATCCACGTCTGAAAATTCCCTCCAAATGATGAAAACTGCCGCACGGCTTGGCGCCACGGGGGTAGAAATAGATGTGCGATTGACAAAGGATGGTGTGCCGGTAATTATTCACGATAGCTTTCTTTCTTTACACACAATTAAAAATGCTTTTTATGCAGGATTGGTGAGCAATTATACACTGCAGGAATTAAAAGAAAAAGAATTAAAAAAAGGCGGCCACGTTCCTACACTACAGGAAGCATTGCATACCATATTATACAACACGCCACTGGAGCTGGTTTGGCTTGATATGAAAAAAGAGTGTGACCTGCAGCTGATTCGCAATTTACAATTGGAGTATATGCAAAAAGCCAAACAGGCAGGACGCAACCTGCGCATACTTATTGGTATTCCGGACAAAACACTTTTAAATTGTTTTCTCAAATTGGAAGACTATAAACAACTGCCTTCGCTAACCGAATTAGATACGGAAGTTGCAGAAAGCATTAATGCCAACGTTTGGGCGCCGCAATACACAGGTGGTTTTCAAAAAGAAGAGGTGCAACGCATGCAGGCGCAGGGACGCAAAGCCTTTGTATGGTCGCTTGATAATATTACAATGATTGAATTGTACTTGAAAGAAGGCGGCTTCGATGGCGTTGTAACCAATGCGCCGCCTGTAGTATTCCATACCTATTATACATCAGAAGTATTGAATGTTGCCTCCTCACAATAGTTTCACGCTGCGTTCTTTTTTGTTGAAAACAGAAACGCCAGCCACAGGCAACCATAATATTTTACAGGTATAATAAGTAAGAAGAAGGATGCTTCTTTTTGCAACCATCAACTGCTTACAGAAATCAGCTTTTACAAAAGCTCGTTATTAAGCAGCCGGATGTACTTTCCAGATATTGAAAGAATGTGAGGTTTCTTTTTCCCATGCAATAACTGAACTTTGTCCAGGCTTTACAGAACGTACAAGTTCCGCACATTTGCGAATGATCTTTCTTCTTCTTTTTTCTGTGTTCTCTTTACGCATTTCCATATTCACATTGTTTTCATTTAATAATTTGAAAATTGTGCCAAACTTTTAAGATCATAAATTTTTGGGGCATTTTAATTGGTTAAAGAATCAATGAATAATTGAAATCATTTCTTGTTCTAGCTATCTTCTTTAAAAAAGCAATTTTCTACTTCTGGTGGCAAAGTCTTTTGGCAACGATATTGCTGCCTTTTTAAGTTATAAAGTGAAGTCTGTTATCTCCAACAAAAATTCATTACTTATAAAAGCTAAAAACACAAATCATGTCAGAAAATAAAAGCAATAAAAACCCACGCTTTAATAATACAAACGAACGAAAAGCAATGGATGAAGAATTTGAAAAGGAACAGAACGCTTCGAATGAAGAGGCAAAAACAAACGATGAAATGAGGACGGGCAATAGTATCCGCAATTTTGGCGAGGTAAGCGGCACCACCTTTGGTTCTGAAAGCAATACATCAAAGTTTAGCAATATAGGCCGCAATAACCAGGAACAGAAAGGTAAGTAATGAATGGATGAATGCAATTACCGCAACCGGTAAATGTTTCCAACGTTGGGGTAACGACGATTTACAAAGTCAAACGGTAATCGCCCCTGTAATTTCTTTTTACAAATTGGTTAGCCGGTTCAAAATTGGTGATACGCATATTTTCACCGTCCCACAATAATTTTTTGCGTCCGGGATAAACAGGATTTCCTTTGCTGTCCTTTTCGCTGTAATTATAACTTCTTACGGCAAGGTTGCCCATTAACACCGTTTCTGTCAAAGGCCCTGCCACTTCAAACGGCGAACTGGTGTAAGCACCATAACCTTTTTTGCAGGCACGCACCCATTGTTGCTGGTGACCTTCGGGGCCACCTTCTACAAAAGCAAATTTTGATTTGGGAAGTTTGGCCTCTTTCATTTTTTGCGTGGGCAGCAAAGTTGGGTTCCGGCCAAACAAGCCTGCCATTAATTTTCCTTTTGTGCCTTCGAAAATAATGCCGCCGTCCCACTCACCCATCGCTTCATCGGGCAATAATTCATCGGGCCGCCTGGGCTGAATGCCGCCATCGTACCAAATCATTTCCACAGGAATCATCTTGCCTCTTGCCGGGAACTGTATATGCGTTTTAGCCGACGGCGGATAGCTGTCGGTATAAACCGCTTCCTGGAAAAAACCCGTATATACAGAGCCAACACTTGTTTCAACAGCCACAGGGTAACCCAATTGTAAAGCCCTGTAAGGAACGTCAATGAAATGACAACCCATATCTCCTAAAGAACCGGTTCCAAAGTCAACCCATCCACGCCAGTTGGCAGGAATGTATATAGGATTGAAATCCCGAACCGGCGCCGTGCCCAACCAAAGATTCCAATCCACTTCTTTCGGCACATCATATTTGCCCGAAGGTGTGGGAATGCCCTGCGGCCATACGGGCCTGTTAGTCCATACATGCACGGTATGCACATCGCCAATTACGCCATCCTGTATCCATGTTTCTACCAACCGTGTATCATCACCGCTGCTACCCTGGTTGCCCATTTGTGTTACTACCTTGTATTTCTTTGCAGCCTGCGTTAGCACACGTGCTTCGTAAATGTCATGCGTCAGAGGCTTTTCGCAATACACGTGTTTGCCCAATTGCATGGCTGCTAAGGCAATGGGTGCATGCATGTGATCGGGCGTGGTCACAATAACGGCATCAATATTTTTTGCTTCCTTGTCAAGCAACTCCCTGTAATCTTTGTAATAAGGTGCATTGGGCCAGCTTTTGCGGGCATTTACAGCCATGCGGTCATCAACATCGCAAAGCGCCGCAATATTTACTTCGCCTGTTTTATAGGCATACGGAAGATTCACTTCTGCTTTGCCACCGGCACCAATGCCGGCAATATTTAATTTATCACTTGGTGCAATAAACCCTCTGCCCAATACGTGGCGGGGCACGATGAAAAAACCAGCCGTCGTAAGTGAAACATCGCGGATAAACTTTCTGCGGGAGGGTTGTAATGGTTGTGGCATAGCAAGCAGTTGATGAATGAAAATTGAGTACTTTAAATTACTTAAAAAAATGAAATGCCTAGTGTATTAATGTTGTTGCACAAAATCATATATCTGCTTCGACACTTCTGCCATAGCCTTAACCACTCTCTTTTCATCCACCAGTTTGAAACGGGATAAAAGAACCAGTACATATTTTCTTCCGTCAGGCAAAAACACAATCCCTGAATCGTGTTGTATGCCGGTGATCGAACCCGTTTTATGCGCCACCTTTACATCTGTTGGCAAAAGGGCAGGGATCACTTCATTAAATTTTTGATCCAGCAATATGTTGATCATTTGTTGCGAAGCGTCGGCACTCACTAATGTTTTCTGCGCCATCTTTTCGTATAGCAGCATCAGGTCAAAAGCAGTTGTGGTGTTATTCAATCCCTTTTCATAAGCCTTGTTGTCTTCTACACCACGCAATACACGTATGTCATTGGCGCCGAGTTGCTTCATTGTACGCATTACATTGTCGGGCCCCGTCAGTTCTATCAAAATATTGGTGGCAAGATTGCTGCTTCGAATGATCATTTGGTAGGCTAGGGAGTTGATGGTGCTTTGCTCGCCAATGTGTTGGTATAATGCCGTTTCACTGTCGTCCGATGAATCAAGCCTATACATGCTGCCATCAACAATACTGCTAAAAGAATTTTTGATGAGGATTGAATCTGTCAACGCAAACCGGCCTTCTGCCGCTTGTTTGTACAATTCAATAAGCACCGGCGTTTTCATAGTGCTGGCTGCATGAAAATTATCTTTTTCATTGAACAAAAGCGTGGCGCCTGTTTGCAGGTCTTTAAAAGCCACACCAAAATGTGCATCAGGAATGTTGAGTTGGTTTTGAACTTTCTTTTCAAGTGCACTTATGGTTTGTTTCATTTGCGAAAAAGCGGTGAGTGACAAAAATGAAAAGGCAAGGCCAGGCAGCATGAATTTCATTATAAACATAGTTGGTAAATAAAGTTACCGGAATAAAGGAACAAGTCACGTCAACTTTGGACGGCAATTCCGATCGCATAAAAAGAATTAAATTTCAATAACAGAAAACATAAAATGAAGATCAGTATTAAAAGAATATACGAACCACCTGCCAAAGAAGATGGCACACGCATATTGATAGACAGGTTGTGGCCACGCGGATTAACCAAAGAAAAAGCAGCTATTGACCTGTGGCTGAAAGACATTGCGCCCAGTGCAGCGCTGCGCCAATGGTTTGCACATGACCCCGGCAAGTGGCAGGAATTTCAAAAACGCTATCGCAAAGAACTGAAAGAAAATAAAGATGCTGTTTTCATTTTAAAACAAGAAGCAAAAAATAAAACAGTGACCCTGCTCTATGCAGCAAAAGATGAGGTGCACAATGATGCTGTTGTGCTTAAAGAATTTTTATCAAAAGAATAAAGTCGTCTAATGCTGCACTGATTGTACAATTACATAAGCAATTAACCGTTTGGTGCAGGATTTGCGTGCCATGCCAATGATGAAAAAGATTTTTCTTACGGCTTTGATTTATCTCATTGCTTCCAGTGCGTTTGCACAAACCTTACATTACGCTTATCCTGTTCATTTTCTGACACTCAGCATGGAACAGCAAACTGTAAAAATGGCCTACATGGATGTAAAGTCATCCAATGCCAACGGCAAGACAGTGGTGCTGCTGCATGGCAAAAATTTCAATGGCTATTACTGGAAAGAGGTTATCGCATTTTTAGCCGCAGCAGGCTATCGCGTAGTGGTGCCCGACCAGGTAGGCTGGGGCCAGTCCGATAAACCAAACATTCACTATAGCTTTCACCTGCTGGTGGCCAATACCAAAAAATTATGGGACACATTGGGTATACAAAAAATTGACTTGGTAGGTCATTCTATGGGCGGCATGCTGGCCACGAGATTTGCACTGATGTATCCTGCAACCGTGGAAAAACTTATTTACGAAAACCCTATTGGTCTGGAAGATTATAAAACTTTTGTGCCTTACCATTCAATTGATGTGCAATATGCCAATGAATTGAAGGCAACCTTTGAATCATTAAAAAAATACCAACAGGGCTACTATCCACAATGGAAACCCGGATACGATCAATACGTGACAGTGCAGTTTGAAGCTTTGCAATGGCCCGATTTTAAACAAGCTACATGGGCCAGTGCATTGACTTACCAAATGATTTACGAACAGCCGGTAGTATACGAGTTTAGGCATATTAAATCTCCTACACTGATTATCATTGGCCAGGCCGATAGAACGATCGTAGGAAAAAATCTGCTTTCAAAAGAAGAGCAGGCACAACATGGACAATATCCACAGTTAGGTAAAATGCTGCACCGGCAAATCGTCAACTCAAAGTTGATAGAACCGGAAGGTGTAGGCCATATTCCACACATACAGGTGCCTGAAATTTTTAAAAAAATACTGCTGCAGTTTCTTCAAAAATGATTGATTTGCTGTAATGCTCACAGCCTTTTTGTTCAACTATTTAAAAGCCAACGGTATTTTTTGTATATACAGTTTTACTTACAGCAAATGAAGAACTCGCTTCTACATTGTAAGGGCACTAATTAAATTTTAATTCATTCCTGCACCATGCTTCTGGCGCAATGTTTGAAACAGGCAGGGTGTACAATATCACTATTGTTAACTCAAAATAGCAAATTATGAAATTGAAACTCATGAGCCTGGTAGCAGCAACAGCATTCATCTTTTCATGCGGCACTACATATACCAGCACCACTTCCAATGCAGCCTATAGCCTGCCCCAAAATATCAGAACCAGCTTTACAGCCATGTACCCCGACGCCACCAATGTAACCTATGCACACTACGACGCCGCTACAGCACCCATCGACTGGGAACTGAACGGCTGGCCTGCCCTGGACACTACAGCCGCTGCTGTAAGCTTCGACATGGGCAATCGTAAATACACTACCTGGTACGATGCCAACGGTGCATGGGTAGGTACTTCATCTGTTATTAATTACACCATGCTGCCACCGGCAGTAAGCAATTTGTTGCAAACAAAATACGACGGATCCAGTATTGAAGCCGTGCAAAAAGAAACATGGAAAGATCAAACCGCTTACGAATTGAAACTAAAAAATTCAGATAACAGCACCACAAAACTGCTGGTAGATCCAAGCGGAAATATTATCAAAGAAAAAACGGCAACCATGTAATCTTCCCTTTTAAGATGCCAACAAATAAAGCTCACCACTTCGTGAGCTTTATTTGTTGCAGTCAAAGCGATTAGTAATCATTTCTTCCTCTCACACCAATGTCTCACGTCTGCCGTCTCTCGTCTCATTGTCTCCTATCCTCAAGCCTGCCATTCCACAAACTCCCAGGCACTTACATAAGCATCATGCGCCTGCGCATAAGCAATAAAATCAGCATAAAACTTTAATTGGGAAAGGGTGGCACTGTCGCCAATTACTACCAGTTTTTTGCGGGCTCGTGTCATGGCTACATTCATGCGGCGCACATCGGCAAGAAAACCAATGGCATTGTCGGCATTGCTGCGTGTCATGCTGATATAAACAACATCTCTTTCCTGCCCCTGGAAGCTGTCAATGGTATTAACGGTAATGGCATTCATCACATCCTGCAAACCATCATCCGCCAACACAATTTCCTTCAGCAATTCCACCTGGTGCCTGTAAGGCGAAATAACACCAATGCCCGGGAATGCATCAACAGGGTACATCGTTCTCAACTCATTTACAAAATGCCTCAAATGCTTTAATAAAAATCCCGCCTCTTCAGGATTGCTGATACTGGTGCCTTCCCATCTTTCTTCAAAGCCGCATCCTGCAGTGTCAATAAAAGCCAAAGGCCGGTCGTCAGAGAAAACTAAATGTTTTGCTACAGAAGGATGGGCCTTCAATTGTCCCTCATAAAACTTCTGCGAAGAAAAACCCATGATGGTTTCGTGCATGCGGTATTGCTCCTGCAACAAGACGACGGCTTCGGGATGCAGCCACACGCATTTCTCCATCAACGTCTGGCTCAACCCGTTTTGTGCCGCTTCACTCGATTTAATGGTAGGCGGCAGCTGGCAATGATCGCCTGCCATCACCAGCTTTTGTGCTTTCAATACGGGTATCCAGCAGGCGGGCTCCAATGCCTGCCCCGCTTCATCAATCACTACCGTGTGATAATTTAAATGGCGAATGGTGTAATGATTGGCGCCAACAAGGGTGCACGTGATCACCTGGGCTTTCGATACCACATCTTCAACAATATACTGCTCTATCTTTTCTACTTCCCTGCTAATATTGCGGGCCTCGGCAAAAAGCGCCTTTCGTTGCTCCCTTTCCGCAGGACCAAAACTGCGCTTGTATTTATGCGCCATGTCGCGGTATTCAGCCGCTTGCTTTTTCAACCGCTTGATTTCTTTGCTGCTGTTGTGCATCGCAATTTTATGATCAAGTGTCAATGCCAATTGTCTTTCATGCACCCTTGCCGGGTTGCCGGCCCTCACCACGTTCAATCCCTCGTCAAACAGCTTTTCACTCAACAGGTCAACCGCCGCATTGCTGGGCGCCGTTACAAGCACTTGCCGGCCCTCTTTTTCTACAAGGGTTTTAATAGCCTGTACCAACGTAGTGGTTTTGCCCGTCCCCGGCGGCCCATGCACAATGGCCAGTTCATTGGCAGCTACTATCTTCTCAACAGCTGCCTTTTGTGAGGCATTAAGTTTGGAAAGCGATGGTGTAAAGCTGGTGGGCTGAAAGCCCGGCGCTTCTTTCCCTGTCAGTATCCTCGTCAGGCGGCCCTCTTCCCTTTTTTCAGCCACCACCGGCGCAAGTTTCAGTGCAGCTTCCATTTCGGCATAGCTGTTCTCATCAAATACGGCGTCAATCCCAAGCTTTCCCTGCCTGGCCCATTCGGGCAATTCGTCGGTACGCAGGCTTAGCTTAAGCCGGTTGCCGCTGATGTAAGAGATGGTGCCCTCAACCCTGTCGGCCTTCGCATCGTGGTTAGAAAACAAAGCTGCCGACATGCCAAAGCGAAGCTGGTGAACAACGTCCTGGTGCGTAGTGCGTTCTACCTCCACCGTCAGGTAATCGCCTCGTCCCAGCTCTGTATCTCTTATAGCCACAGGGTACCAGCTCATGCCATTTTCTCTACGCTCCTGCACCGATAAGGTTTCAGTCAACTGCCTATACAATCTCCGGTCTTCTTCTTTTTCAATGTTCAGCAGCTCCTGCAGCCTCTTGAAATAATCCATGCGGCAAATATAAAACCCTGCACACCGCTAAAAGAAACTACCACTACTCCCAAACTGTTAAGAAAAAGAGTGTAAAAACAATAACAAAAACAAATAACCTATCTTCACCCCATACGTTTAAGCATCACACCTAAGTAAAGGCCAACCTGTTAAGTTTCACTCATCTCAACTTCCTCACTTTCTTGTTCGCCTTGGCAACGGCCAACCTGCAAAAACAAACGGATATTTTACCATGGAACAATTTAATAAAGAGATCAAAGTAGGTACACGGAACAGGCGTTTCCAGTTCACCAGGATCCACAACATCGACGGCGACAAATTTTTCATCACTACTACCGACGAAAAACAAAAGCCCCTGTCCTTTAGCATGAAAAAAAATAAAACAGGAGAATGGAGCCTTTTTCCCGGTTCCTTACGCTGGCTCTATGACATCAAAACCGAACTCGCCGATGCCATCCTCGAAGCGCAACCCGCATAAATTAAAAACATGACCATGAACGATTTTAAAAAAACAATAGACAATACCGAATTCAATTTCAAATATATACAGGAAGGCACCGACGCAGTTTTCCTGGTCAATGCCGACAACCAAAATTTTAGAATGATCACCGACGAGGAAGGCACCTGGGGCATTTGGCAACAGGTACCTGCATGGATCAAAAACCTTGAGGAACAGTTGGGCAACGCCATAGAAGCAGAATGGTCTTAAACCCTGGCATCCCCGGTTGCAACCTATTTTTCTTAGCCTTGTTAGCACAAAATAAAAGGTGGCTTTTCAGCCACCTTTTATGGATATAACCCTTCTGCTTTTAATCGGGTTGTTTGATCAGCTTCAACTGCTTCCGGTTTTCGCCCTGAATCATTTCCACAATATATAGCCCTGGCCTGTAGCTGGCGCCAATGTGCAGGCTTTGATTGGCGTCCAGGTTATTGAACTCCTGTATCACACGGCCACTCATATCCATTACCCGCACCTGTACCTTATCCTGCTTATTGCTGCTGGTCATTTGCAGGGTAAATTGGCCATTGCTTGGGTTAGGATAAGCACGGAGGTTGAATGCCACAGCTTCAGTAATCTCCCGGCCTATAGTAATCGTTGTCTTCTTACCATTGTTTTCATGTATCACAATAGAACCACCGCCTAAAGCTGTTGCGGGGTCAGCATTATCGTCAGTATTACCTATATTATTATCGTAAACCACACCGGTGCTACCCCATATCCTGATCCGGAATTTATCAATGCCGCCACCGCCGTTTACACTGCCGTCAATAGCCGAAACCATAAAGCTGTAAGAGCCCGTTCCGTTAATGGTACCCGTTCCCTTGAATATAGCCTTTGCCCCGGCAATAACAAGTGTTCCCGCACCATAGCTTGTACTCTTAAAGTTCAGGTTACCCGCCTGGAACTGGAATTCAGTATTCCCATCTACCGCATTGCTACCCTTCTTGTATTGTGCATTGAAACCAAAGTTGGCTTTGCCGGTCAATAAAGGATCTGCTTTATAAGCGCCTGCCGGCGACATGATCCAGCCACCTCCGGTTATGAAGCTGCCATTTGGATCATAAACAGGTAAATAAGCTATCGCTGAGGAACATCCGGCCCCTGCCATAGCGTCCACCTTGTACAACCCGATGGCCAAATTAGAAACCGGTAACGTTGCCACGCCTGAACCATTAGTCATTACTGTTCCTTTAACTGTTCCATTAAGGCTAAACGTAACGCTAACGCCACCCACTGCTGGCGAAACTGTTGCCGATAAAGTAGCAGGAGAGTTCACAGCAACGGGGTTGCTGCTCGCCGAAGCATCAATGCTGCTAATAGCTATGACTGATAGTTTTCCATTTACAAGCACTATGGAATAGTTGCTAATTGTTGCACCTGTAACTGACGGCACAATATCATAAATACCTACCCCCGAAGCTGCTGTTGCTGAAGTAGAATAACTGTCTGCAAAGGCTTCACTATTCTTTTGACCTGTTACAGTGCCCGTGAGTGTTGGGTTGCTTTGACCACAATATTTACTCTTGTCATCTGCCGTAATTATCAAGGTAGCTTTACCCACCGTCAGTGTGCCATTTCCATAAGTAATAATATAGTTATCAAGACCACTACCTGTGGCATTAGCAGCTACAATCGCATATGGAGTAGCGGATGCAGGAGCGGTGGCG
>JBQCJM010000142.1:0-38478 GCA_051952715.1 Flavisolibacter sp. | reverse complement strand
TGTGCTGCAGCGTTGTTTTGTAAACAACCTTGCAATATGGCTTCCTCGGTCATACGTGTACTTTGGTTGCCTGTAATTTAGACAATTTTTTTGGTGAAATGCTGCACTGGCAAAAGATTTTACACGGAAATGTTGCACTCAGTGAAGATAAAAAACAAGGCCTCACGGGTTTTTAAAACCTATGAGGCCTTGAGACTATTTTGCTGTTGTCTTCTAGTTATATCAACACTTCTCCCGTCATTTCTGCGGGTATGGGTAGTTCCATCATTTGTAAAATGGTAGGCGCCAAATCACCCAGCTTGCCCTGTTTAATTTTTCCTTTCCAATCTTTATCAATAATAAAGAATGGAACAAGATTTAGAGTATGCGCTGTGTTAGGCGTTCCGTCTTCGTTGATCATATAATCAGCATTGCCATGATCAGCTGTTAAAAAAACAGTATAACCGTGGTGTAATGCAGCCTTCACTACTCTTTCTACGCATTTATCTACTGTTTCTACCGCTTTGATAACTGCTTGCCAAACACCTGTATGCCCCACCATATCGGCATTAGCATAATTCAGGCAGATAAAACCTGCTTCTTCTTTTTCTATTTCAGGAATAATAGCATTGGTTACCTCAATAGCACTCATTTCTGGCTGAAGGTCGTAAGTGGCTACTTTGGGAGAAGGTGCCATGATCCTGTTTTCGCCTTCAAAAGGTTTTTCTCTTCCACCGCTGAAAAAGAAAGTAACATGGGGATACTTTTCTGTTTCCGCAATGCGGATCTGTTTCAAGCCGTTTGCTTCTATCACTTGTCCCAATGTGTTATTCAAGTTATCGGTTTCAAAAACTACGTGTACGTTTTTGAACGTTGCATCATACTCTGTCATTGTAGTATAGTGCAATTGCAAGGTGTGCATGTTGTATTGTGGGAAGTCAAGTTGTGTCAGGGCTTTGGTAATCTCACGACATCTGTCTGTACGGAAATTAAAACAGATGGCTGCATCGCCGTCTTTAATGGCTGCAACCGGGTTGCCTTGTCCATCAACAATCACAGTGGGCTTTATGAACTCATCGGTTACGTTTTCTTCATAAGATTTTTCTATGGCTGTAATAGCATTATTGGCTTTTTCACCAACGCCGTTTACCATAGCATCATAAGCCAGTTTTACTCTTTCCCACCTGTTGTCACGGTCCATGGCAAAATAGCGTCCGCTAACGGTGGCAATTGAGCCAACGGTTTTGTTCATGTGTTCTTGCAGTTCTTTTATAAAACCCAGGCCACTTTTAGGATCGCAGTCGCGGCCATCGGTAAAGGCATGAACAAAAACATTTTGCAAATGCTGTTGTTGGCAAAGCGTTAAAATGGCTTTTAAATGATTGATGTGGGAGTGTACGCCACCATTACTGACCAGTCCTAATAAATGCAAAGGCTTATTATTTTCTTTAGCATAATTTATAGAAGCCAGCAAGGTTTTGTTTTGAGCGAATTCACCTTCTCTTATAGCTACATTAATGCGCTGCAATTCCTGGTACACAATACGGCCGGCCCCCAGGTTCAAATGACCTACTTCCGAGTTTCCCATTTGCCCTTCAGGCAGGCCCACGGCTTCGCCGCAAGTGGTTAGTGTAGTGTTAGGATATTGAGAATAAAGTGAACTTACAAAAGGTACATCGGCATTCTGAATGGCATCGGAGGACTTAACTTTTCCCAGGCCCCAGCCATCCATGATCAGTAGAATAACTTTTCTTTTAGGCATAATGAATGTATGAAAGTGTGCAAAGCTATGGAAACGTAAAGGTTTTGTTTATTTTAGCACCCCACTATATCAACCAAAACTATGGCACATTTTTCGTTTATGGACGGCCGGACAAAGCCGATGTATATGAAACACATTTTTACACTTGCCTGTGCAGCCTTATTTTTTGCCGTAAGCGCCTTTAAGCCGCTTACAGGTTTAGATGACGTAATTAATGCTTTACGTTCGGGCAATGCTACCGAATTATCGAAATATGTGGACGATAATATTGAGATTTCTGTGCCTGACAAAAGCGACAGCTATAGCAGGGCACAGGCAATTATGATCCTTCAGGACTTTTTTACTAATAACGGTGTAAAAAATTTTGTGGTAACGCATAAGGGCGACAACGGGGGCAGCCAGTTTTGTGTAGGCACTTTGCAAACCCGTTCCGGTAACTATCGCACTATTTTTTTTATGAAAACAAAGAACGGGAAGCAATTGGTGAAAGAGATCAGGTTTCAGTCTATTTAGCCAGCCGGTTTCGTTCAAATTAAAACATATTTGCAGTCCCTGTCTTCGGACAGGGTTTTTTTCTTTCCAACCTCAACCTTATCCTCAATCTATAATCTTGTTTCTTTACTTTGTGTTATGACAGATTTTGATGCACGATTATACAAACTGGTTGATGCAGCTTTACAAGAAGATGTAGGCGATGGCGACCATTCCACTTTATCCTGTATTCCTGCCGATGTAAAAGGCCAGGCCGTTTTAAAAATAAAACAGGATGGAATTTTAGCCGGTATTGATGTCGCCGAAAAAATATTCAAATACAAAAATCATTCAGCACAGTTTAAACGTTACAAAAATGATGGTGAGGAAATGAAAAATGGCGAGGTGGCGTTTGAAGTAGAAACGCAGGTGCACACCATTTTGCAACTGGAACGTTTAGTGTTGAACTGCATGCAGCGGATGAGCGGCATTGCTACACTTACCAAACTATACACCAACAAATTAAAGGGCTACAAAACAAAATTGCTTGATACCAGGAAAACAACACCCAATTTTCGCCTACTGGAAAAAGAGGCAGTACGTATTGGCGGGGGCGTCAATCACCGGTTTGGTTTGTTTGATATGATTATGCTAAAAGACAATCATATTGATTATTGCGGTGGAATTGAAGAAGCGATCAATAGAGCCCATGATTATGTACAGCGCTATCACCCGCATTTAAAAATTGAAGTGGAAACAAGAACGATAGACGATGTGAAAAAAGCAGTTGAGGTGGGACAAGGAAAAATTCATCGGCTGATGCTTGATAATTTTCAACCGCAGCAAATAACCGAAGCGTTGAAATTAATTGATGGGTTATTTGAAACAGAAGCCAGTGGTGGCATCAACCTTGACACTATTGAACAATATGCAGCAACAGGTGTTGACTATATAAGTGTTGGCGGCATTATTCACCAGGCAAAGAGCCTGGACTTGAGCTTGAAGGCAGTAATTGTCTGAACCTTGATTTAGGTGAATTTTTTGGGATGTAACCGGAAACTTAAATTTTATGAGTAAGAAAAATAAAGCGGATAAAAACGGGTTTGTGTTTAGCACCGATCCCAATTTTAGGTTTGAAGAAGAGGAGCAGAGTGTAGCAGAGACTTTACCACCTGCACAGCAGAAATTAAAAATCAAACTGGAAACCAAACATCGTGGTGGGAAAACTGTAACACTGATCGAAGGTTTTATAGGCAAAGAAGAAGATGTAGAAGCTCTCGGAAAAGATTTGAAAAATTTTTGCGGTACCGGGGGCTCGGCAAAGGAGGGGGAAATCATTATTCAAGGCGATCAAAGAGAGAAAGTGTTGCAGTGGCTAGTGAAGAATGGTTATAAAAATGCGAAGAGAATATAATTGTAAAAATCTTATTTTACTTCTGTTTTTATTTTACAGCTGCTTTGCTAGCTTTTATTTTTTAATAGTCGGGCTCAAAAGAGATACTATCAAGTTAAATTGAAGAAGATTGTTCCGGTTTTTTATATTTTCTGGATTAATTACTTTTTTTATTTTCCTTAATCTGCGGGGGTTCTTTGAGCGAATAATACGCCAGGCAGATTAATATTATCAGGTTTTAATAAACTTTTAAGTGACAGAAATTGTAAGTTAACAAATAGGTCTGCTGGTGATCGAACAATAAATTATTATCTACAAAAAAGGTTTGCTCAATGCTTAACATTAGGCAAATCTCAAACAATAAAACTTCAAAGCTTTTACTGTCCTTGCGCCAGGCTATAAGCCTTCTTCTCGCCCCACATATTTAATAACTCCAGCGAACAAATTTTAAAATCAGCACTCAGGCTTACATACAAGCCAATAATGTCTTGTTGTGTTAGTGGTTGTTCGTTTAACGCTTCAAAACGCAGATTATATTGGTTGACAAGATTGGTGTATTTAGAACCGGTAGGCCACACCTGCGTGCCGCGGTTGCTGATATTGATCAATTTGAATTTGGTGCCGCCGTGGTGCAAACACTTTTTGGCAATCACTTCTGGTTGCTCAATACTTTCAATAAACATATCTACACCTACAATTTTTTCATCCTCCGATTCTGTTGAAACCATCATGGCATTGCGGTCCAAATGGCAAACAGCAGGCGTTTCGGGCTGGTTGGGAAATAAAGGCTTGGCACCAACTTTTGGCTCTTTACCAAAATTGGCAATAATGGTTTCTGCAAATTGTGTAGTGTTGGATGAAGGAATGGAACGATCACCAAAGTCGCCGGTATGAACGCCCTGCTCTAAAGTGTATAGTAAAGCATTTTCAATAACAGCTGCATTTTCCGTTAATCCTAAATGGCGCAACATGGCCAATCCGCTCAATAATAAAGCAGTTGGATTAGCAATATTCTTTCCTGCAATATCCGGCGCCGTGCCATGCACTGCTTCGAAAATGGAAATGTGATCGCCAATATTGGCCGAAGGGGCAAAACCTAATCCACCAACTAAGCCTGCACATAAATCAGAAATGATATCACCTTGCAGATTGGTCATTACCACCACGTCAAACTGGTCGGGCCTTACTACCAATTGCATGGCAAGGTCATCTACAATTTTATCGTCCGATTTTAATTCGGGATACTCTTTCGCTACTTCGTAAAAACATTCAAGAAACAGTCCATCGGTTAGCTTCATAATATTGGCTTTATGTCCACAGGTTATGCGGCGGGCACCTTTTTGTTTGGCCATTTCAAAAGCATAACGAATTACCTGCAAACTTCCCGGCCTTGTAATAAAGCGGCGGCTTAGTGCCACATCATGTGTAAGCATGTGTTCAATACCGCCATAAGTATCTTCAATATTTTCTCTTACAATAGTTACATCAATGGGAATTCCGGCTTTGCTGAAAACCGTATCTACGCCATGAAGCGTTTGAAACACTCTTTTATTGGCATAAGTGTTCCAGGTTTTGCGGGCTGTGACGTTCACACTTTTTACGCCTTTACCTTTTGGTGTTTCCATAGGGCCTTTAAACAAAATTCCCAGGTTCTCAATTGTCTGCTGGGCTTCTGGTGTCATGCCGTTGGAAAAGCCTTTATCGAACACCCATTTCCCCATTTCTACAAATTCGTATTGAAGACCTACTTTGTTGGCATCAAATATTTTTAATACCGCATCCATGATCTCCGGGCCAATGCCATCTCCTTTTGCTACTGCTATTTTCATACGTAAACTATTTATTTTCAAAAGCCTGCAAACCAATCTTGTAAAGAGGCCACTTTGATATGGCTTACACAGGAACCTTGAGGTTTTTGTGCCGCAAAAATAAACCATGTAGAATCTTTTACTCCAAATAATTCGTTTATAATTTGTGGCAACAACTTTGTTTTACATTTACCAAAACCTATTGTATGATAAGCATGATTTCGGAAGGTGTTAAAGTAAGCGTGGAAACGTTCTATCAACAGGATTATTCCAACCCCATGCAGTCGGAGTTTATGTTTGCTTACCGTATTACCATTGAGAACCATAATTCATTCCCGGTAAAACTGCACAGCCGGCATTGGAATATATTTGACAGCGACGGCAGCGTTCGCGAAGTGGAAGGAGAAGGCGTAGTGGGTATGCAGCCTGTTATCAGCAGCGGCGAAGAGTATCAATATGTAAGCGGTTGTAACCTTCATACAGAAATAGGGCGCATGCACGGAACCTATTTAATGGAGAACATACATACCAAAGAGTTATTTGAAGTAAGCATCCCTGCTTTTGATATGATAACCCCGTTCAAGTATAATTAGCCAACCAAAATTTATACGATGAAATGGATTGGTAAGGATTCAAAACTTTTCCCATAAGGCAAGAGTCTTTCTTATGGAGACTTTTTTGTTTCCTGCTAAGTCGTCCTAAAAATCTTACTGCTTATTTTGGTTTATACTTTGATTCCTGAAAAAGGGTTTTTGCTGGCGTTGCTAATACCTGTTGCACACTCAACTCTGGCGTTTTTTCGGCAAATGCTTTTACAATTTGCCAGCCTACCCACTGGCCAATATTGCCTGGCGATGCGCTTTCGGGCATGCCTCGGGTAAAAGGGCCTTCACCGATATAATCCTGAATAATGGAGGGATCAATGGTGTAGATATCAGTGTTTGCAGTAAAGAATCCCCAAATATTTCCTTCGTTGCTATTCACCCAATCCAATTGTTTTTTTGTGTACCCGGTTTTTAAACTATCAGGTGCGTCGGGTAAAAATTTATCCAGCAAATACCATTGCTTTCCTTTTTCAATCATTTGTTCTATCAAAGAACGGCCTGTACTGCTGTCTGGATAAATATCATCAACAATGGCTTTGATGCAATTGGGTGCCATGTATTCTTTATCGAATCTGCGTGAGATATACTCAGGGTATACTTCCTGCAGCTGCGGATCTTTGTACGCCGAAAAGTTTTTGCCTGCATACTGGTGCAATCCTATGCCTAAATAATGTTGTGTTAGCACAATGCCCGGTGCATCAAAAGTTCCAATAAAAGTTATCACATCAGGAACTTTGTAGGCAGGATAATAATGTTTCACATATTTAAAGTCCTTCGTTAATTCATCTTTCAACCAGTTTAGATTGCTGTATTTTTTTTGAAGAGAATCATTAATAGGAGAATAGCTTTTGATGATCTGTTTAATAGCCGGGTAAACTGCAGCGTCAGCAGGCGGTAGCCTCAAAATTTGCTGCATGTAAAAAGAAAAAAAATTTGGAAACTGTTTGTCGACGTCGCTTAATTCAACTACAAGTCGGTTTGTATCTATCTTAAAAAAACTTTGCTCAAACCGTTCTATTTTAAAATTTACTTTAATGCATGATACATCTGGTTTGTTTTTTTCATTGTTACACGAAAAAAGAAAGAAAATGGCGGTGAGTATTGCTAATTGACGCATGGCGGTTTAACGGCTTTATTTATGATTTATTACAGAACTTTGAACTCTATTGAATAATTAACGAAGATGAAGATTTTCTTAGCGCAGCAGAACTATCATATTGGAAATTTTGGTGAAAATGCACGAAAAATCATTGAAGGCATACAAAAGGCAAAAGAAGCAGGCGCCGATCTGGTGATGTTCTCCGAACTATGTGTGTGTGGTTATCCGCCGAGAGACTTTGTAGAATTTGAAGATTTTATCAACCAATGCTACGAAACGATTGACAAAATAAAAGAGCATGCCGATGATCTTGGGGTGCTCATTGGTAGTCCGGCCCGCAACCCGCAAAAAGAAGGCAAAGATTTATTCAACGCCGTTTTTCTGCTACATGAAAAGCAAATAAAAGCCGAGATACACAAAACCCTTTTGCCCACTTACGATGTGTTTGATGAGAACCGCTATTTCGAACCGGCTTTTGATTGGAAATGCATTGAGTTCAAGGGAAAAAGATTAGCCGTTACTATTTGCGAAGACATCTGGAACCTTGGCGACAATCCTTTGTACCGCATCACACCAATGGAAATTTTAATTAAACAGAAACCCGATCTAATGCTGAATCTTTCAGCATCACCATATAATTATGCAGCCGATGTAGTGCGCCACAGCATCATTAAGGCGCATACGCTGAAGTATGGCATACCAATGCTTTATTGCAACACTATAGGTTCGCAAACCGAAATTGTTTTTGATGGGGGTAGCCTTGTTTACGATGCAGAAGGAAATTTGGTAAAAGAGATGAAATATTTTGAGGAAGACTATGCCTTGATAAACCTCTCCCAGCTACCAAAGGAAGGATTGGCTAACACACAACCCTCGCTTATGCACCACGCCTCTGCCGCAGCAGCGGTTGCCGAAAGTAAAGAAAGCTCCAATCCTTCAACCATGACGGTAAGCAAGGCTAGTGCGGGTGCATATTACTATGCTGCTTCCGAAGTAGGCCGTGATTTAGATACGCTTGAATATTTAACCGATAAAAAAAACATCCAGGAAATTCATGATGCTCTGATTTTAGGCATTCGCGATTATTTCCGCAAAATGGGTTTTACAAAAGCCATACTCGGCGCCAGTGGCGGCATTGATAGTGCCGTGGTGCAGGTTTTGGCTGTAGAAGCATTGGGCAAAGAAAATGTTCATGTTCTTTTAATGCCTTCTCAATATTCATCCGGCCATTCGGTGAGTGATGCAGAACAATTAAGTAGGAACTTAGACAACCGTTACGACGTTGTTCCTATCAAAAATGTTTATGAATCTTTTCTTGCTGCATTGAAACCTATTTTTAAAGATCTGCCATTTAATGTAGCTGAAGAAAACACGCAAGCAAGAACAAGAGGTAATTTATTAATGTCTGTAGCCAATAAGTTTAGTTACATATTATTAAACACATCCAACAAAAGTGAATTGGCAACAGGTTATGGAACGCTTTATGGCGATATGGCCGGCGGCCTAAGTGTGTTGGGCGATTTGTATAAAATGCAGGTGTATGCACTGGCCCGTTACATCAACAGCGAAAGGGAAATCATTCCCAATAATATTTTAATCAAGGAGCCTTCGGCAGAACTAAGGCCCAATCAAAAAGACAGTGATAGTTTACCCGATTATCCAATTCTGGACAGAATTTTATACCAGTACATTGAACTGCGACAAGGTCCCAAAGAAATTATTGCGCAGGGTTTTGATGCAGCTTTAGTAAAGCGGATTTTGCGCCTGGTTAATACAAACGAATACAAACGTAATCAGTTCTGCCCCATCATTCGTGTAAGCAGTAAAGCATTTGGCGTGGGAAGAAGGCTGCCGATTGTTGCGAAATATTTATCTTAATGTTTCAGGTTAACAATCAATGTAGCAGGAAAACTGCTAACGGTAGTGTCTTTGGAAATAGTAAATTTTGTATCGGTTAATGTAACCACCTTAAATTGACCGCTTATTCCGGCAAAGGCGCTTCCTGCAATATTAATGGCAGTTTCATTGTTAACGAAAGCCCATGTAAAAGTAGTCGTTTGGGGAAGTGAGTTATCACACTTCGTAGCGCCTTCGTCATTAATGCCTGTTCCATTTGCATTAAAGGTTGCGCTGTTATCCAAAAGGCAGGCAGGTATTTGTCCTGTTGACTCCAGGTCTACATCTATTGAGCCGTTCTTGTCAATGTCAGCACCACCACTCTCGTATTTCCATGACCCACTTGTAATCAAATCAGTTTTAGTTTGCTTATCTGAACTGGAATCATCTTTTTTACATGATAAAAAAGCAAAGCAGATGCTTATACTGAGGATAAAATATTTCATAAAGGACATTATTAATTAAGTGTAAAATTAGAGCATAAATTTTCAGACCCTATTGGAAAACTCGTACTCAATATTTTTATAAACGATGTTTTGTAAGGAATATTGGTTAAAAAAATAGATTTTTAGCTTTGCGGCAGATTATTTGCTAAAGCACAGTTCGTAATTTATAGACCTAAACCTTAACTATGATTAAAACCGCAGACGATATTCGTCAGTTAAATGAACGGATTAGTTATACCGGAAAATTTGTAGATACGCTCAGGAATGAAGTAGGCAAGATCATTGTTGGTCAAACATATATGCTTGACCGTTTGTTGATCGGATTGTTAAGCAATGGCCACGTTCTTTTAGAAGGTGTGCCAGGCCTTGCTAAAACGCTTACTATTAAATCCCTGTCGCAGGCCATACACGCCAACTTCAGCCGTATTCAATTCACTCCTGACCTGTTGCCGGCAGATGTTATTGGAACGATGATCTATAATCAGCAGCGCAATGAGTTTGTAGTACGCAAGGGTCCTATTTTTTCTAATTTTATTTTGGCCGATGAGATTAACCGTGCGCCTGCCAAAGTACAGAGTGCTTTGTTGGAAGCCATGCAGGAACGACAAGTGACCATTGGAGATACTACTTACAAATTAGATGAGCCGTTTTTAGTATTGGCAACGCAAAACCCGCTGGAGCAGGAAGGGACATATCCATTACCCGAAGCGCAAGTGGACCGTTTTTTAATGAAGGTAGTTGTTGGGTACCCTACACGTCAGGAAGAGCAACTGATCATTCGGCAAAATGTGCAGGGATTAACCGCACCAACTGTAAGCCAGGTGGTATCGGTCAATGAGATTCTGAATGCACGACAAATGGTTCGTGATATTTACATGGATGAAAAAGTAGAACAGTATATTTTGGATATTGTTTTTGCTACCCGCAATCCATCTGAATTTGGCCTGGATAACTTGAAGCCCCTGATCTCTTATGGTTCTTCGCCAAGAGGAAGCATTAACCTTGCTGTTGCTGCAAAGGCGCAAGCTTTTTTAAACAAACGTGGATATGTTATTCCTGAAGATGTTCGTGCTATTAGCAACGACGTGCTGCGTCATCGCATCGGGCTAACTTACGAAGCGGAAGCAGAAAATGTAAACGTAGTTGATGTAATAGATCAGGTCATTCAAAAAATAAATCTTCCTTAATGCTCACTACAACCGAAATATTAAAAAAGGTTCGTGAGCTTGAAATAAAAAGCAAAAAGATTACTACCGATTTGTTCACCGGTGAATACCACAGTGCTTTTAAGGGAAGAGGCATGTCCTTCAAAGAAGTGCGTGAATATTCGGCAGGTGATGACATTCGGTTTATCGACTGGAATGTATCGGCAAGGTTCGGCCACCCGTTCAGCAAAGTATTTGAAGAAGAGAGAGAGTTGACGGTAATGCTTTTGATTGATGTCAGCGCCAGTTCCTTGTTTGGCACTGTCAATGCATCAAAAAAAGATATTGCTACAGAAATAGCAGCAGTCATTGCTTTTTCGGCAGTAAATAATGCCGATAAGATCGGCGTTATCTTTTATAGCGATAAAATTGAAAAATATATTCCGCCGAAAAAAGGTAAACAGCATGCTTTATTTATAGTGCGTGAATTGTTGTCGGTGCAATCAGCAAAAAAGCAAACGCAGCTAAGCACGGCACTGCGTTATTTCAACAACACTACCAGGCAAAAAAGCATTGCTTTTATTTTAAGTGATTTTATTGATACCAATTACCAGGATGCTTTAAGGGTTGCCGGCAATAAACACGATATTGTGGGCATAAAATTGTACGATAAAATGGACAAGACTTTGCCAAAGCTGGGCATGTTGCGCATTGAAGATGCAGAGACAGGCGAACAGAAATGGATCGATACCAACAGCAGCTTTGTGCGATACGAATATGAAAAAGAATTTTTCAGGTTGACAGATTATTCTAATGAAGTATTTCGCAAGGCAGGCTGCGACCTGCTGCATGTGAGAACGGACGAAGATTATGTAAAAGTGTTACAACGGTTTTTTATCAGCAGGAACAAATGAAGAAACTTATTTTCCTTTCCGTCCTATTAATAACCTTTATTCAAGGCTTTGCTCAAAGCCTGCCGGTTTCGGCCACGGTTGATAAAGAAAAAATTTTTATTGGCGAGCAAATACAACTTTATTTAAAAGCAGTTATTAAAAAAGCTGCTTCCCCTGATTGGTTTGTGGTGGATACTTTCCCACATTTTGAGATTCTGCAAAAGTCAAAAATTGACAGTCAGCAAACAAGTGAAGGACTATTATTGCAGCAAACGATTACGCTTACCAGTTGGGATAGCGGCCATTGGGCTATTCCTTCGTTTACATTAATGAATAACAAAACAAAACCTGTTGCCATTAATGTAAGTTTTAGCCCAATGGATCCGAATCAACCTTACCACGACATCAAAGACATTTTGGATGTACAAAAACCGATTGCCTCTAATTGGTATTGGTATTTGATAGGTATTGCAGTGCTCATTGCATTATTCCTTTTATTTTTTCCGCCAAAAGAAAAAAAAGAAATTGATGCAAAACCGGCTGTTGTAGAAGATCCTTACAAAGCAGCATTGGACAGGCTAGAAAAAATCAATCCGGCAGACGAGCCAAAATATTTTTACACAGAGCTGGTTGACATTTTTCGCAATTATCTTGAGAAGAGAAAAAGGATTCAGTCTTTTTCAAAAACAACTGATGATCTTTCCATGCAAATGCGACAGTTGCAATTACCCCCTGAACAATACATGCAATTGGTACAAACGCTGCGACTAAGCGATATGGTGAAGTTTGCAAAATATCAACCTCAACCAGAGGAAAATGAAGAAGCCATTGATGTAATTAAGAAAAATATCATTGCCATAGAGAATTTACAATAATGCTGTACGACTGGATTCAACATATTGAATTTGCCAACAAATGGGTTTTGCCTTTTCTGGGTATATTGCCTGTATTGGCGTGGCTTCATTTTAAAACGCAGGCTGTTTCAAAATCTTCGTTTACAGTTTCATCGGCTAATGCCTTTCAAACAAGAACAGTAAAAAACTTTCTTGTTCATCTTCCATTTTGGTTTCGTTTGTTGGCCATAGGCTGTGTTATCACGGCATTGGCCCGCCCGCAAATACGCGACGTGCAAAGTCGCACCAAAGGCGAGGGCATTGATATCATTTTGTGTATGGATGTTAGTGGAAGTATGTTGTCGAAAGACTTTTTACCTAATCGGCTTGCCGTGTCAAAGCAAATGGCTGCTGAATTTGTGAAAGGCCGGCCTATTGATCAAATTGGACTTGTAATTTTTGCAGGAGAAAGCTTTACGCAGTTCCCTTTGTCTACCGACCATGCCAGCTTGCTCGAGCAGATCAACGGCATTACTTCAGGAATGCTGGAAGACGGAACAGTGATTGGTGAAGGACTTGCCAAGTCTGTAGAACGTTTGTCATCCAGCAAGGCCAAAAGCAAGATCATTATTTTATTGACAGATGGAAATGAACAGCCGCCGGACACGAGAATTATCGATCCTATTACGGCGCTTGAGATTGCTAAGGCCAAAGGCGTAAAGGTTTATACCATTGGCATGGGTGCTTTGGGCACACCTTCGGTTGCAGAGAAAGGTGTACAAAAATCGTCAAGCAGTGCTTTTTTGGACGAGGTATTGTTAAAGCGCATTGCCACGCAAACCGGTGGCCAATATTTTCGTGCTACGGACGAAGAAAGCCTGCAAGCCATTTATCATCAAATAGATAAAATGGAAAAGTCGGAGGTGGAAGTGGTAACGAAGGAAAGGTTTGAAGAAGAGTTTGTTTATTTTATTTTGGCAGCCTTGGTTTTTCTTATAATAGAAATGGTTTTGAAGTATACATGGTTGCGTACGTTTCCATAAATCTTCACCTAATTTTCTTTGGCAAGTCCAAAAACAATTCGTGTAAGTCGCAACAATTCGTGTAATTCGTATTTCAAATCATGAACACAGGAGTAGTTTATAAATCCACAGGTAGTTGGTACCAGGTAAAAGATGCTGCAGGCAAAGTTTGGAATGCCCGCATGAAAGGCGTTTTTAAGTTGGATGCTATTACTTCTACTAATCCAATTGCCGTTGGCGATGTTGTAGACTTTACTTTGGAAAATGAAAACGAGCAATCGGTTATCATCACCAAAATTCATGATCGGCATAATCACATCAATCGGCAGTCGCCGCGTATCAAAAGCCAGCAGCATATTGTTGCTGCCAATATTGACCAATCATTATTGATTGCAACGATTAAAGAGCCACGTACTTCACAAGGGTTTATTGATCGCTTTTTAGTGGCCTGTGAAATGTATCATGTTCCTGCCATTTTACTTTTTAACAAGCTTGACCTGTATAAAGAAAAAGACATGATGTTGTTTGAAAAGCTGAAAGAAGTGTACCGCAATATTGGCTATAAAGTGATCGGCGTCAGCCTAAAAAATAGCAATGGTTTAGAAGAGATAAAAGGTTTATTAAAAGACAAGACCACCTTGATCAGCGGCCATAGTGGCGTAGGTAAATCTACTTTTATAAATGCTGTGCTTCCGCATGCACAAATTCGCACGCAGGATGTAAGCGGTTGGAGCAAGAAAGGACAGCACACCACAACCTTTGCCGAGATGTACGACCTCCCTTTTGTTGGAAGAATTATTGATACACCGGGCATGAAGGAATTTGGCCTGGTAGATGTGGAGAAAGGAGAGTTGTCAGGTTATTTTCCGGAAATGAGAGAACGTTTGCGGGATTGCCAGTTTAATAATTGCCTGCACATTAACGAGCCCGGATGTGCTATTAAGCAGGCAGTAATTGATGGAGAAATTGATGAAGACCGGTATGTGAGTTATTACAATATCCTGGAATCATTAAATGAACAGAAATGGTAAAAGAAAGAGGGATGAAAATTAGTACAAACACAGATTAAGTTTCAATCCTTACGTCAGATGAATTGATTAATTGCTTTTACTAAAGCATCGGCCGCCACCACACCAGATTGCCGCCATTTTATTTGCCCGTTTTTGAAGAGTATAAGCGTTGGTACACTTTGTATCTGAAACTGTTCAGCAACACTTCGGTTTTTATCAATATCTACTTTAATAATGGTGGCTTTATCACCCAGGTTCTCTTTTGCCTGTTTTAAAATTGGCGCCATCATTTTGCAAGGGCCGCACCATTCTGCCGAAAAATCAACCAATACGGTTTTATCTGAACGGATCAACTCGCCAAAGCTTGTCATAATTTTTTGTTTTATACATCACACAATGTACCAACTTTGATTCTTTTTTTTGAAATCATACTTCTAACCACAGTGCCATTAAGGTCGCAGAGCCGTGGAAAAATTCCTGATAATTTTGTTTTTTACGCCTGTGCATAAACCTGTTTATAACTGGTTTTTAATTTTTCTATCATGAATGGTCTTGCGGAACAATGATTGACTTTCTTTTTCCATGAAAACAATAGATCATTTACCGGCAGATGAGCAAAAACATTTTATCCTTTGCGATTGTGGCAATTATGTAGACATGAGAAACCTGGCAGAGGTGTTTAATCATTTGCACATAGCAAATATTGAGGAGCCTGCCTGGTCTTATGCTGTAAAACTTGGAGAAGCGAAAGCCTATTCTAAAACCCGCCGCATCACTCATTTAAATTAAGTTAGCTAAACCCTTTAAGGTTTTGTTCAGGTCAATGCCTTTTCCAAGCACACCTTCAAAAAGATCACCTTCTGTTTTTACTCTTTCAAAAATATTTTTGATGGTGAAGGCTGATATTTTCAAACCTTTTTTTACTTCGCTCCAATGCAGCGGCGCCGAAACCGTAGCGCCGGGCTTAGGCCTTACAGAATATGGTGCGCAAATAGTTTGAATTGGTCGGTTTTGCAAATAGTCAAGATAAATTTTGTCTTTTCTTTTTTGCGGATTGCGAATAAGGCTGGTAAATGCAGGCAGCTCTTCATGCACTAAGTTCACCACCAGTTCTGCTAATTGTTTCGACTGCTCATAATTATACTTTGCGCCAAGAGGAATGTAAATGTGAATACCTGTAGACCCTGAAGTTTTTGGATAAGAGGGCACTTGCAAAGTATCTAAAACCTGTTTTACCACTTGTGCTGTTTCAATAACTTTTTCAAATGAAATAGCACCTGGATCTAAATCAATTACACACCAATCCGGAAACAGCGGTGATTGAACCCTGGAATGCCAGGGATTCATTTCTATGCAACCCAGGTTAGCCATGTATAACAGGGAAGCGGTGTTGGTGCAAATAAGAAAATCTTTTGGCTCGCCTGATGAATCACTGAAGCGCTGAAAAGTTTTCAGCCAGCTATCAACTTTGCCACCCATGTTTTTATGATAAAAATTTTTGCCTTCAATACCATTGGGAAAACGGTTTAGAGACTGGGGCCGGTCCTTCATGTAAGGCATCATATAATCGGCAATGGCACCATAATAATTCAGCAGATCTCCTTTCGTAATTTTTTCTTTTGGCCAGAATATTTTTTTAAGGTTTGTGAACTTTAAATTGTGTCCATCAACCGTAACAATTTTTTCAGCTTCTGACTTTGATATCAACGAGGTGGATTGATTTTGTAATTCTTCTTCTTTTACTTCTGCAATAACTTCATCAGCATCCTGCTCTTTTTCGTCGTTCAATTCAAAGGCAGCTTTATCTTCTCTCAATCCCTGGAATGATGCATGACGCATCACGCCTTCATTTGTTAACTCTGTATATTTTACTTCGCAAACCAAAAAAGGCTTTAGCCAAACGGTTGGTTCGGTAAGGGACGGCTCGTCTTCAAAAGGACAAGTTTGCGTAACGTGAGGTTTCATTTTTTTTACAAGCTCTTGTTGCAATGAGGCCGAATAGCCTGTGCCGGCTTGTCCAATATATTTCAGTTTTCCTTTTTCATAAACGCCCAATAA
Source organism: Flavisolibacter sp. (assembly GCA_051952715.1). Lineage (GTDB taxonomy): Bacteria > Bacteroidota > Bacteroidia > Chitinophagales > Chitinophagaceae > Flavisolibacter. The sequence goes on along the minus strand of JBQCJM010000142.1, from coordinate 22,058 downwards.
AAGAGAGCTAAACAAACGGTCTGTATCACGTTTTTTTGTGTAGCCGCAAATAATGGCTTCGTGCCTTTGTTCTGCTTTTATTTTCAGCCATGTTTTGCTACGGGAATCGGGAATATAGGGAGCATCCTTTTTCTTGGCAATGATGCCTTCCAAATTGTTTTGCCTTGCTATCTCAAAAAAATCTTTCCCAATAGCATCAATATGATCGCTAAAACGAAGTGCACTGTTCTCAGGGATAATTTGTTTTAATATTTCCTGTCTTATATGCAGTGGCTCCTGCATTAGATCCAGTCCATCTAACCATAACAAATCAAAAATATAATACACCAATTGGCCTTGTTTTTTCCTGTTCCATTGTTGTATGCCGTTAAAATCGGGTACGCCTTCTTCGTTGAGGACTACAATTTCACCATCCACCACCGCATTGATATTCCATTGTAGCAAAGCATCATAGATCGGTTCAAATTTTTTGTTGAAAGAATTATTGTTGCGGGAGCGGATCTCTGCTTTCCCATTTTTTACGTACGCCAGCGAACGGTAACCATCAAGTTTTAGTTCAAACTGCCAGTCTTCATCATTAAAAGCTTCATCTACTAAAGTGGCCAGCATTGGTTTTATGTCTGATGGCATTTTGCTGGTAGAAGCATTATGAAGCTTTCGTTTTGCAAGTTCAATAATGCTATTGTAATCTTTTCTGCCTGTACGCACATCAATGCTGATGGCGGCATCTTTTTTTGCTGATTGTCTGGCTTTTTTTGATGGTAGCTTTTTCAAAGGTGTACTCAAAGCTTTTGGTGTTGATTTAGGACGCAATTTGTTTTTTGGCTGGCTCATATCATATAATTACAAAAAACAAATGCCATTCGATAGCAAGGTTTGCAAAGAAAGTACCTAAGGCATTGAAATTGAGACGAATATTTTTTATCCACTGTAATTCACATCATTTCACACTAAAAATTGAGTTTGTTGATAACTCTGCGAGTAGGTTGATAATCAATAGCGAAATGACAAGTTATGGGAAACAATAAACCCTACCTGGAAAGGAAGGGTTTTTGACTTTATGAGAGTTGAAATTTAAACATTCAGATACCATAAAACGCTAAGCAGCGTAATCAAAAAAATGATCGTGTGATACAATTCTTTGCCGTGATCTTTTTGAATTTGTTTTTGTTTCATAGCGGTACGTTAAGAGTTATAAAATACTCATAGGAATGTTGGACGCTATGATTTTTCGTTTAGGGAATTGGTATTGTACTGTAATACAGTTATAAATACAAAAGTGATCAGCAACGATAATGGTTAGTTTTCCGGTAGGAGATGGAGCAATGAGTCAGATAATGATGTAAACCTAATAACCATTTATCTGGGTTGCAATAGGAAATCTACGATGTGAATAAATAACCTGTTGAATTAAACTATGGCAGTACAACAATCATCATTCTTTATAAAATTTTCTACACCTTAAAAGCCAAAAATATATTTTATACTTGCAGCCCTAAAGCGATTTGAGTAACGGGCTTTGGTTCTAATTGAATAAAATGATCAGGAAAGTTTTGCCTTTTTTCTTTTGCACAATGATTTTGTTGCAATGTTTTTTTAGTAATGCCCAGGATAGCAGAACGCAATATCCATCCTTTTTATCAAACTCTTATTTTAATGTAAACATTGGTTATATCAACTATCCTTTTTCCAGTGCACAATTAGAACCAGGATACAATGTTGGGTCTGTTAAAGTACCGCATGTTGCTGCCCGCATTGTGCTTTTAGGACACCAGTTCAACAAATATGTATCGGCGCAGGTAAGCTATATGCGTCCTGTGAATTTTGTACAATATAAAAGTATTAATGGCGATGGGAGAGACTACAGCGTATGGATGCACTTTGGCAGCCTTACTTTAAAATCGCAACTACCGCTTAGCAAAAACTTTTCCATATATGGTGAAGGCGGCTTAGGTATTGTTACACGCAAGGGATTTGAGGTAGATAACAAGCCCGTGGTGAAAAATGCCAGTTACGGCACTGTGTTTTTAGGCGCTGGTTTTGAATATCACCTAAACAAAAAGTGGGATCTTTTATTGAGCACTTCTTACTCTCCACCTAGGGAAAAGTATAATCAACCGCATAGCATTTTTTATTCAGCAGGTTTCAGATATAACATGCGGCCACTTTCAATGCAGCAGGTAGAAAATAACTCGAAAGGAGATTATATTTTCCCCAAAAATCTATTGCAGGTTGGTTATTCTAATAATGTCATTGGTTATGGCATCAATAATTTTGTGTCAGAAACCATTCCTATCTTTTGGGGCGGCGATGTGCAAATTAAAAAAGGCCTGACGCTTCGTTATCAACGTAATATATTTCATACCCGTAAAGTATTTGCCTTTAACATTGGTGCCAGCACGTCGTGGTGGCAAAGCAAGCTGAATAAAGACGAATTTTTCTCATTGGCTCTGTCGCCGATATTCCAGTTTAACATTATTCGGACCAGGCCGGTTGACGTATATCTTTTTTACTCGGCTGCGGGCCCAAGCTATTTATCAAAAACTTTTATTGACGGTGGCGAAACAGGCAGACATTTTACTTTCCAGGATTTTATGGGGATGGGTTTCTTTGTGGGAAAGAAAAAAAATATCAATGCCGAGATCAACATCAATCATTATTCAAACGGCAATATTTTTACTGATAATCCGGGACTAAAGATTCCCACCACATTTACGCTTGGGTATGCCTTTTAATTTGAAACAAGTGTTTCAATATTCGGAATAGCGTTAGGCACCTTACGCATTTTTTTATCCTGCCTTTTTGTTTTCCAATAGGCAAATGGGCTTGTCAACATCCCGTATAACTCGGCAATAGAAAGTTTTTTTGGAATTCCATTGTAACGTCCTAACAGGTTTTTGATGTTCCATCTCAACAGCCAGTTTTTGCAAAGGAATGAAATGACAGAAGACCTGCTTACAGTTCTTTTTCTGAAACAATCAATAAGGTAACAGCCAAAGCTGCGGCCGTTGTCAAAAATTTGTTTACGCAATGCTTTGTCTTCTCTCCTGTGGTAATGCCATATCAGCATAGCCGGATCGTATACAAAAAGGTGACCCTTACTAACCAATCGGTGAAACATTTCAATATCGCCTCCGCCATGGCTTGGTGTACCTACATCCAGCGCCGTATCGAACAATCCAATATGTTCAAAAGCCTTTTTTCGAAAAGCCATGTTAGCGCCAATGCCAAAGCTGCTGGCCCACAGCAATTGTTTTTCGTTTAAGATTTCTTTTTTAAAAATCCGTTGATTAAATCCGTGACCCATACCTCCATACCTCAATTCAAATACATGTTGCGCTTCTGTTTCTAACTCAGCGGGTGCTACATAGCCGCTGGCACCCATCACTTCTTTGTTGGAAAAAACCTTTGCAATGGCCTGCAGCCAGTAAGCATCTACCCGAACATCATCATCGGTAAAAGCAACAATGTCATACTTTGCTTCAGCAATGCCGCGGTTACGTGCCCAGTCAAGTCCGGGCCTGTCTTCTCTAACATATCGAACTGGCAAATTTGCTACGAGATTGTATGTGTCATTGTTAGTGGGAGCATTGTCTACAATGATAATTTCGTAATTGGTATAATCAAGTGCGGATAAGGTTTGCAGGCATGTGGACAATTGTGCCGTCCGGTTTCGTGTGCAAACAATTACACTGATGGCTTCTTCAGCGAAGTCGTTATTTTTTTTTAGGTCAGTAGAATCAAGAAGCATCTGTTGGACTAGAGCATTACCAGTCTGTTTTCTAATCAATTCTTTTATTTCATTTGGTGTAAGCCCCGGGCCCTTATGATTTTTTTTGGAGAAGGCTATCCAGCCAAGTGGGTGCTTGTGTGAACGTATCAACACACGGTAATGATCGTATCCATCTTCAAAAAAAACGGGTGAAATGTTACCCGATATTTCCAGTTCCAGTATTTTGGTTGCCATTTTGGTTTATCGTTTTCTGAGCCAGATACTTGATCCAGGATTTTTAGTGCAAAGCGGCATTTCAGTTTGCAGCATGTTGCTGTGAAAATGTCCAAGAAAAGAGTTGAAAAGCGTTATTTCAAATTCGTTGTTGTTTTGTAAAAAAGCCCTTAACATATAGGCTTCGTTCCAGGCACGGCCCTGATAGATCCATTCTTTTGGATATTCAAAAGGAAAATAAATGTCATGAAAATGAATATAAACACCGCTTTTTAATTGCGGCAATATTTCAAAGAAAATATGGTTTACATCACTGTTGATTTTTGAAACATGCGTAGAGTCAATAAAGAGAATATCTCCTTTTTCCAACGTAGCATAAATATCAGGCGAAACATCCTGCAGATCGTTCGGAATGATTTGTATGCCCGAACCGTCTGATGACTTAAGTAAAGAATGAAGCAATTGGGGATACGGTTCAATAAAGGTTGCTGATATGGAGTGATTAAGAAACGACTCATTGGTATCTAGCAAAACACACGAAGAATAACCCGAGCCGATTTCAATTACTTTCTTAGGTTTTAAATACATGAGCAAACAAAAAAACAAGATTGATTCACCATAGGAATAATTCGGATTATTGAAATAATATCTCAAATGTTGCTGCGCTTCATCCTGCCATGGTTGCTGAGAATAATAAACTGCAAGTTCATGAATTAATGCTATTTGTTCTTTTTCATGCAGATCAATGCCTGGCAGCTCCTTTGTAATGTGTCCCCAAATTTCTTCTTCATGTTCCCTGATTTCGTTAATTGAAGGAATAGGAGAATAAAAGTGTCCCGGTGGCCAACCCTGCTCGTACACTGCAAGCTTTGCTTTTAATTGCGCTACTTCGCTTTTCAGTTGTTTATTCCATTTGAAGCGTTGTTTTAGATTCAGCATTTTTATGGTTTTTGCAATCATTGTTTTTCAGACTTCAACATTTTCTTTCAGTTTTTCCATTGCCATTGTTTTTAAAAAAGGCGTGGAAAGTTCATTGGCAAGAATAGCACGAAGATGAACACCTCTCAGCCGCTCCGTTCCGGGTTTGGAAAGAATAGAACCGATTACTTCTTCGCCAAGCACTAAGCGTACACTGGCAGGCCGCAACTCGTCTAACTGCTCTTCGGCAGTGGCTATTCCATTCTTGAGATTTATTTCCAACTCTTCTTCCTTGCCATCACTTGTGCCGTGTTGTAAATACTCATTCAGTTTTTTACGTGTATGCAGTTCATCCAGCAAGCCCCTTAGATACCAATAAATATGTAGTTTACGATTGATCTTCGACCATTGGCTGCGCAGACGCAAGGCCTCAAGCGGGTTCATTAGCTTTTGAAGGCAAAGGGCAATTGCATCTGTAATTTTTGGCGATTTAATAACGAAGAAGACAGCTTTGGATTGCAAGAATGTATACTGGTTTTTTAAATAGGCATCCTGCAAAAAACTTGTCATATCAGGATGTAAATGCCCAAATTGAACATCAGCTTTTCCTTCCTGCCTTTTTCTTTTTAACGAACGCTCTAAATTAGTTACCTCATCACAGTGAAAGCCCCATGCCTCAGGTGAAAATACAAATTCAGCATTCGATTTTATTAAGCGGATACCTAATTCATAATCTTCGCGGCATTGCAGGCCGGTGTCAAATCCCTGTACCTGTTTAAAAAGTTGTAAAGCAAGTGAAACATTGCCGCTTAATAAATCTTCATAATTGTACCGGTAGCCGGGCATCTGCATTTGCTGGAATTTTTGTCCCCACCATGAACGCAGTTCTAATTTAAAAAAGCCTGCTTGTCGTGGTATGGCAAGTGGCAAATATCCAATTACTACCGTGTGTTCATTCTTATGTGCTTTTACATGGGCTTCAACTAAATCTTGCGATGGATCAATGTCGTCATCTAAAAACAAAATGATGTCTCCGTTTGCCAAAGCAGCGCCTTTGTTGCGGGCTATTGCAGCGCCTTCCCCCGGCAATTGAATATATTCTAATGTAAATGATGATTGGTAATTTTTCAGCATGTTCAGTGTATCATCCTTGCAACCATCAGCTACTACGATCACCTGCATCATTTGAGCAGGAAAGCTTTGCTCACCCAATTTATTAAGTAATCGTTTTAATGAAGCGGAACGATTGTGGCTGGGAATAACAATGCTTATGGTAAGTTTGTCAGAGGTCATGCAATTTGTTATTTCTTTTTAATTCTCTTTTGGCTGAAAAATATTTCCAGGGTCCCAAAATACATCCATGTAATTCGGCAAGCAACAAACCGAGAGGCTGGCTGCCCGGTCTGCGCAGGATAGATTTTATAAGATTTGGCAACTGCGTATGAATAAACCAGCCATAAGGGAGTTTTAAGATTTCTAATTCGCCTTGCACAAATAATATCCGGGTCCAGTAAGCATATACACCAATGCCGTAGCCTTTAATAGCTTTCCGCGTTTCGTTCCATGTGCGCCGGTGACGGTGCCAACTCAATGCTTCCGGCTCATAAACAATTTGATAACCGGCTAATAATATTCTTGAAAAAAATTCATGATCACCACCAGATTGCGAAGCGGTTCCTGCATCAAGTGCTTCATCAAAAAGGCCGACAGTTTGCTGCACATTTCTTCGCAAAGCCATGTTTGCGCCTGCGCCTACCTGCCCGGTTGATAATGGATTACTCCAGGCAGACGAGTATATTTTTCTTTTAAAACCTTTTCCAAAAGGACTGTATTTTTCAAAAGCTTCCTGCGCTTCGGTCTCTAATTCCAGTGGCATGGTCATGCCGGTAACGCACATTACTAAAGAACTGTTGAAGTTTCGCAATAGAGACCGCAACCATAATGGATCGGGTGTGGTATCGTCATCTGTGAATGCTACAATTTCATGTTGCGCTTCTTTTAAAGCCCGGTTGCGTGCTATATCCAGGCCTTTACGTTTTTCCAGAATATATTTTACCGATGGGTACTTTTCAACCATCATTTTAGTGTTGCTTGTTGATGGACAGTTATCGATCACCAATATTTCTTGTCCGTCATCAGGTAATTGCATTAACGCATCGAGGCATCGGCGCAGGTCGTCCGGTCTTTCTCGGGTACAAATGGCAATGGAAGCTTTGGGATAAGAAAAGTTTTTTTCTCCTTTTTCTGCCCAGTCAAGGTAATCATGCAACCATGCAGTTTTCAAATGTGGTTCTACAGCATCAAACAAATGTTGCCTGTATGTTTCTATTGACAGGCTGCCATTGAAAACAGGCAGTACTGTTTTTCCGAGAGGTTTCTTTTTGTACCTGATTAAAATGAATGCTTTGGTATAGCCAGATAAACCCGCTATTTGAGATGGTAAATTTGTCAGGTCAAGATCAAGTACAGCAGTAGGCATTCAGATCAAAAGTTTTCAGTTAGTTCATTTGGTGTCCAATACATTTGAGAAAGGGCAATCTTTTAGCCCTTTTCTTTTTAGCCTAATTTAATTTGTTGTGCTGAACGGCATGGCAGTTCATATTCATTATCAGTATCTATTTATGAATCTAAATCCTCTTTTTTATAAAAGCAACTTTCCACCTGTGGTCTTATTATACCAGGCCATGTTCCAAAATAATACATGCCTTCACGAACGTCTTCTACTTCAAAAGAAATGCAATTAGGAAAAGCATAAACAGGCGTTGAATTATTTTTTACCACGGTTAAAGAAATGGTATAAGCAGCATTATTTAAAAGGTTACCAGGAATAACGTCTTTTAACACCATCACGCTTTTCTCTGCTTTTATAGTAGGAGAGCCCAGGTCAAAAACACACTCGCCGGTGGCGGTAAGCAGCCTTACATTTACGTTTATATCGAAATCATCCTGCAGGCACCAGATCTCAGCATTTATTTCAACAGGCGTACGTACTGTTATATAAGAATTTGTGTCGTCAGTAACAGGCCTTACATCAATACTTTTCAATCTTACAATGTCGTTGCCCAAAGCTGATTCGGGTGTGTCCCAATGATGTGCAGTGCTGTTTGATTTGGCGCTGCCGATGTAGGCATGAACAACTTCTTTGGCATCACCTGTTTTCTTAATTTTTCCGCTATCAAGCCAAAGCGCTTTTGAGCAAAGATTAGTTATAGCCTGCATGTTATGGCTTACAAAAAGTATGGTTCTTCCATTGGTGCTTGATACTTCCTGCATTTTGCCCATACATTTTTTTTGAAAATCGGCATCGCCTACAGCCAGCACCTCATCAACTATCAAAATATCGGGTTCTAAATGTGCGGCTACCGCAAAAGCAAGACGTACATACATTCCCGATGAATATCTTTTCACCGGCGTGTCAATAAATTTTTCAATGCCGGAGAAAGCAACAATTTCATCGAATTTACTTCTAACCTCTTCCTTGTTCATGCCAAGTATGTAGCCGCTATTATAAATATTTTCTCTTCCTGAAAGTTCGCCATGAAAACCGGTTCCAACCTCCAATATGCTGCTTACTTTTCCTTTCCCTCTCACCACGCCATTTGTTGGCTGTACAATGCGGGAAACGATTTTGAGCAGTGTAGATTTGCCGGAGCCATTGCTTCCTATAATACCCAATGCCTCACCTTGCTTTAACTGGAAACTGACATTTTTTAGTGCCCACAATATTTGGTTGTTTTTTTCTGCAGCATCTTGTTGTTCTTTAAAAAAAGGATCTTGTTTTCGTAAAACAGATTTATTCCACCAATGCTGTAAATCCTGGCGTAATGAGCCTGTGCCAATGGCTCCAAGCCTGTATAGTTTCGATAAATCTTCAACTTCTAATACTGTTTCTGCCATAACGGTTGCTTATACAACATCAATGAGCTTGCTACCCTGTTTATTAAATAAATATAAAGCCACCAACAAGCATAGCATAATAAATAGTGCACTATAAAAAAAATTGGAATAAGAAATCATATTACCTCCAAGTAAACCTGATCTGAATAACTCAAACAAAGGTGTTAAAGGATTCAGATTGATTATCCACCGCAATTTTTCGCTTATAGATGAAGAGGAATAAAAAACAGGTGTAACAAACATTAGGAGGCGTATGCCAATAGCTACCAAATTAGCTATGTCGCGGTATTTGGCTGTAAGTACCGAAAAAATCAATCCCATGCTAAAGCTGAAAATGCCCGTAAAAAAAATAGCTGTTGGTACTTCTATAATAAATAAAGCCGAGGAAATGTGAAACCCTTCAAACAGGATAAAATAGCCGATTAATAATCCTAAGAGTAATAATTGTACAATTAATCTTAGAAAATGCGTGGCCAGCATGGATAGTGGCATAATAATACGTGGAAAATATACTTTGCTAAAGACATAAATATTGTCCCTAAAAGTATTGGAAGTGGCGCCAAAACTGTCATTGAAAAAATTCCAAAGAACAATACCGGAAAAATAAAATAACACATGCGGCATGTTGTTATCTGTTGGTATGCCAATGAGTTTACCAAATACCAATACATAAACGACAAGGGTCAGCAAAGGCTGAAATAAAATCCATATAGGCCCTAAAATCGTTTGCTGATAATTGAGTAAAAATTCTCTGCGTACCAGGCTGCCCAATAAATGCCGGTAGGAGAGCAGATGGGATATATTCCAACCCCACCTTGGTTTTGAACTAATTTCCCAATCCCACTTGTTTTCTTGTGTTTGCATTGAAATATTTCGGCCGTAAAGCTTTAGTGAACAAACTGCTTAAAGATATAATGCTAAAAACGAAAAGAAAAATACATAGTGAAACAACAGCACAAATTGTATTGGAGAAAACAAATACTACCGGGTGAATAAGACATCGCAAGAGTTATTCTTCAAATAAAGGACGATTTGCAAAGAAGCAATTGTACGAAACTGGTAGATTATATATTAGTAGCCTCGCCGCGAATCGAACGCGGATCCAGGGCTTCGGAGACCCTTATACTATCCATTGTACTACGAGGCCATTCAATTTTAGATTTAAACTTTAATCTATCAGCAAGCGCTATCTGCGATTATTTTATCAATCCATGCGCATTGCTGGCAAAAATTTTTACGGCAATGGCCAGCAAAACTACACCAAAAAATTTTCGAATAGCAATCAATCCGCCGGGACCAAGAATGCGTTCAATAAATTTTAATGATTTTAAAACAGTAAATACAATAACAAGGTTTAAAAGTATAGCCAGTAAAACCGTTGTTTGCGTGTAATTGGCTTTTAGTGAAATAATAGTAGTTAACGTTCCCGAACCCGCAATCAGTGGAAAAGCAATGGGAACTATTGTGGCAGCTCTCACATCTTTTTCGCTTTTAAAAAATTCCGCACCCAACACCATCTCCAATCCTAAAATAAAAATAACAATGGAACCACCTACGGCAAATGAACCTACGTCCAGGCTCAATAAATTTAAAAACGGTTCTCCCAAAAAAAGAAAAAGGATCATTAATGCCCCCGAGACCACTGTGGCTCTTACTTCTTTAATACCGCCTAATTTGTTTTTTAATGAAATAAGCACAGGCACTGAACCCACAATATCAATAATGGCAAAGAGTGTAAAGGTTACGGTTAACAGGTCTTTAATATTGAGATTCATTGCAAAGTTTTATTAAAGTTAATGCTACGGATTTAGTTGAGGCAATAGATCACAGAAATAAAAACCGGCTGGTGGCTGCGGCAATGTGGGATACTCTTCATTATTATCCTGAGGCAGAATAGGTGCAGCGTATTCCTTGAAAACAATTTCGCCTTTTTGAAACAATACAGGCGACGAGAACACAGGGCCGTCAAAAACAAAAGAATGGTATTCACCGTTTTCGCCACAAACATCTACATTATCAGGTAAATCATTAATAAACGATTGATCAAGTAAGCGGCCGCAAAAACTTTTATCGAGAAAGGAATTATTCACGCAAACAAGAATAGCCTTAAATTCTTTTTTAAAGAAAGTTTCCATCAATTCTTTTGTGTCCGTTTTCCATAAAGGAAACAAACATGCAATGCCATCTTTTGCATAAAGCTGTTCACGATAGAGCTTTAAATCTTCTAAAAACAAATCGCCTGACACAGCATGCGTAAATCCTTTTGCTTTGAGCATTTCATTTGTTTGATGAATGGCAGTTTCATATTGTATCATGCCTGGTTGTTCGGGCAACGTTATCGTGTATAAAGGCAATTGCAAAGCGGCGGCTTGCTGCTCTAATAAACGTCTTCTTATACCATGCATAGAAATGCGATCGGTAACAGCAATGATCGTAGTTACCAAAGCTTCTATATTAATGCCTTGCTGCCTTGCTTTGTAGATAGAAAGAGCGGAGTCTTTACCTCCGCTCCAGTTCATAAATGCTTTCACGAACACAATTTAAAAATGAAACCGCAAACCGCCATAAGCATTAAAGCCTGCCGTGTTGTAGCCGTATGTATCAGAATATTTTTTGTCAGTAATGTTTCGGAAATCTGCAAAAATCTTTAAGCGGTTATTCAGTAAAGCATATTCTGCATAAAAGTTTAATAGTACATAGTTGTTAAGTAGAATATCATGTTGCTGAAAAAAATCGTCGTAGTAGATATCCTTGCTATCGCCAACAGCATTCAGTTGCGCATTTACAAATAAGGCTTTTGTCAGCTGGCTCCCTGCAGAAAACGTGAAAATGCTTTTGGGGCGACGAAGCAAGTTAAAATAAGTAGTGTCCTTCCCATTTTGTTTAGTGATGATGTTTCCATCAACAAAACTGTAAGTAGCTTTCAATTGCAACTTATCGGAAAATGACGCTTTTCCTTCCAGTTCAAAGCCATGATCATTTTGTTTATCCTGGTTAATGTAAGAAGAACGGAACGTAATGGGATTATAAAAGAATGCAATTACATCTTTTACATGTCTGTTAAAATAAGTTGCTCTTACGTTCAGTTTTTCATCCTTTGAAAAATATTGCAAACCACCTTCTATGTTAATAGAATTTTCGGGCTTCAAATTTTTATTGCCATACTCTGAAAATAATTGATAAAGGCTTGGTGTTTTATACCCACTCGATGCGTTCGCAAAAACCTTTACTCTTTTTTCAAAAAAATAAGAAGGGTTAATGTTGAAAGCAAAATTACTTCCGTATTCGGAGTGATGGTTAAAGCGACCACCACCTTCTATATTAAAATTGTTTTTAAAAAAATTCAAAGCAGTGTAAATACCTAACTGGTTTTGTCTTACACTGTCACCGCTTTGTGCGGTCCTGTTCACAGTGGGGGCAGTAGTATAAGGCGGAAATGGCGGCGTAACTGTTATTGCATGATAATCTGTATTTGACGATCGGAAATCGGCGCCTGCAGTAAGTTTTAAAGAGTGGAAATTATGTACGGCAAATGCTTCCGCAAAATGCTCGTTGGCGACATAAGCCGATTGGCTATAAGTATAATATCCATTTCTGCTTTTGCTGGAATCATCTAGATAATTACGGTTGGTTTTGTTGAACTGATACAGCGCATTCAATTGTGTATTTCCTAACGCAATAATGTTCCTGATTCCTGTTTGAAAATTCTTTGCTGCATATGTAAAATCCAGTTCATCTTTAAAAGCATCCTGGTCTAAACTGCCTTTATTGCTGCTCAATCGTACAAAAGGCTGCAAGCGAAATTTTTTGTTAGCCTGGATGCCGAAATTGGCTTGCACACTATTTTGTTGCGCATTGTCTTTATCAAAAACAGAAGATGGCATGGCAGGCTGTTTTGCCTCTGAAAAGCCATCGGTTTTAAAATATGTATATCCAATATTATAATCAAACAAACCCGTCTTGCCATTGATGCCTGCGTTCAACCGGCGGGTGTGGTAACTGCCGTAATGTGCCGTTCCAAACACAGAGAAAGGTTTGATGCCATTCTTTTTTGTAATAATGTTGATAACACCTGCGATAGCATCACTGCCATATAAAGTGCCTTGGCTGCCTTTTAAAATTTCGATCCGTTCTACATTGTCAATTGGAATGTAACGAATATCAAAATTGCTTCCAATGCCAGAAGCATCATATAGAGGCACACCATCAATGGTAATAAGTGTATAATCAACTTTAGCGCCGCGTAGATAAATGTTTTTTTCCTTGCCGGCGTTATTAGTATAGCCATTGATAAAAACACCACCTAACTCAGTAATTACCTGCGAGAGATCCCGGCTTCCCGCATGCTCAATATCCTGCCTTGTAATAACAGTAACTACCTTGCCTGTTTCTGTTGTTTTGGTAGAATACTTAGTAGCAGTAACGGTAACTTCTCCTAAAAGATGCGTAGTGTCTTGTTGCGCTTGAAGTTGACTGCTGATGAAGACAGCAGCCACAACAAAAATTTTCCTCATAACGGTTTAAAATTTTTTGTGACTGCTTTCCGGTAATAATAAGAGAAGATAATCCGCGAGCCTTATCATCTCTGCCTTTCACCCGAAAGCATTGAAAATTGTTGAATGCAATTGGCAGGTCTTCTGGCTCAGTTTCTGTCTGACACCTTCCCGTTGATAAGCAATTAAACTTCGTCAACAGTGGTATTGAAGTCAGCAGGTCAATAGTCAATCGTCAATGGCCAATAAAAAATATTCACCACGTACTAATTACCATTTATAAACTTTACAGCTACGGGGATAGCGCCGGAATTTCACCGGCTTCCCTTTTCATCCCGAATTTTACAACGGGAACCAACTACGAGGCGCAAATGTATAGAAGTAAATGAAGAGAAAGAGATTTTTGTTGCACTGTCATTAAATATTATCAGTCTGTTTTTACGACCTAAACTCAGCTGAACAATAATTATCTTGTTTTTGGCGTATCACCCAAGTCTTCGCCCTGGCTTTTTTTCTTACCCGCTAGTACAAAAAATAAAATCACAACAATAATTACTGCAATCAGCGCAACAAATGGAACTACCATAGTTTTTGTTTACAAAAAGAAAATGAAAAATCATGCCATGAACAAGCGCAGAGCTGAGAATAATATTTACTTCATGGCAGATTATTATTCCCATTCGTCTGAAATTTAAATTGTGAAAGTGATAGTTCTTGATTCATATTCAAACTCAACCTTGTTAACTTCTTAACATGTTAACTTTTCAACTTTCCACTACCTTAGAAAAAAAATTTAGCTATGAATGGATATAGCCAACAGGCTCATGAAATTGATTTTAGAATTTTCGGCGAAGAAATGCAGTGTGTAGAAATTGAATTGGATCCTGAAGAAACCGCTATTGCTGAAAGCGGCGCATTTATGATGATGGATGATGGCATTCAGATGCAAACCATTTTTGGTGATGGCTCAGGGCAACGCCAGGGTTTATTAGGAAAGCTGATGTCGGCAGGCAAGCGGGTGCTTACAGGTGAAAGTTTGTTTATGACAGCATATACTAACGTTGGCCACGGAAAGAAAAAAGTGTACTTCGCATCGCCATATCCTGGCAAGGTTATCCCGTTAGACTTAATTCGGCTTGGCGGAAAGATGATCTGCCAGAAAGATGCTTTTCTCTGTGCAGCAAAAGGCGTTTCTGTCGGCATTGAATTTCAAAGGAAATTGGGCACCGGTTTATTTGGGGGTGAAGGTTTTATTATGCAGAAACTGGAAGGTGATGGAATGGCTTTTGTTCATGCCGGCGGACATATTATGGAAAGGGAATTACAGGCCGGCGAGATGCTGAAAATTGACACGGGTTGTATTGTTGCTTTCACGCCTAGCTGTAGTTATGATATTCAATTTGTAGGCGGCATCAAAAACACCATTTTCGGTGGCGAAGGTTTATTTTTTGCCACACTGCGTGGCCCTGGAAAAGTATGGATACAAACGTTACCTGTGAGCCGCCTGGCTAGCCGCATTTTGCAATACGGTACTGTTACCCGCAAAGATGAAGGCAGTATATTAGGTGGGCTTGGAAATATGCTTGATGGAGACGGGTGGTAGGTTATTTGAAAACGAATTTATCTTGATAGAAATGAAGCCTCGTTTTATGAGGCTTTTCTTTTTTGAAAAATGATTATTAATGCTATTTAAGCAGTTTAATCATGGGAAGAGACACAGATTAAAATGGAAGAATAAATACAAAAGAAAAAACTGCTTACCGACAAAAAAACACTGTCCATCTAAAATATGGCAGCAATGACGATAGCATCAACCAATTTTGCAGCCGCTAACTAAAACCACCATTCTATGTTTAACCTTTTCGATCATCACACGATAAAAACCACCATTAAGGTCATTGCAGTGGTTATTATGCTCTTTGTGCTTGTGAATATTTTTGCGTAAAAAGTTTCTGACTGGTAATATATAGTAAAAGCGTTTTTATTTCTTGAACGTTCCCCAAACTTATGAACCGGATTATTTCTCCGGCTCATAGTCATAAGGTAATTAGTAGGTGAACTTTTTAACACAGATTCCAATTTATTTTTTTGCTTGACTTACAATTTCCTTCGTCAACCGTTTTAATTATATTTATGACGACAGTATTTAAGGAAGAAAGGTTTTTCGAATTGTTGATTTTAATCTCTCGTTTCAGATTCTAATTTTTTTAATGGAAAAATCATACCGTTGATCTTGCTTTTTAAACTAGCGGGTAATGGCTCATAAAAAAGTTTATAAAAAATCAAACAACTATAGCCGAAATGTGGAATTCGAAAGTTCACAAGAAAAAGGCGATAGCTTGTCGTTTTATAACAGGTTGAGAACAAGTTTAAAACAGAACTACATCTTCTGGGTTATTGTGATTGCTGTTTTAGGAGCATCTATTTATATTCAAACTGCCAAGTACAATTATACACAGGATGATATCATCTACTCTACTGAAAACGCTGCAACCAAAAAAGGAATCCATGGTGTACCTGACGTGTTTACTCACGGCAGCTTAAATTATTATACTATAGAACCTACCAACTCGGGTGTTTACAGACCGGTGACATTACTAACATTTTGCATTGAGTTTGAATTGTTTAAGACTTTTAGTCCAAGAATAGGCCACCTTATTAATGTGTTTCTTTACTTTTTAGTTTTATGTCTTACAGGAGTTATATTGGTTAGGCTCTTTAGCATTAAGAAAATTCCATTGCTGCTGCCATTACTGGTGTTATTGCTCTATGCGTTGCATCCTATACACACAGAAGTGGTTGCCAGCATAAAAAGCAGGGAAACACTTCTTTCGGCTTTCTTTGTATTTGGTGCTTTGTATTTGTGGTTAATTAGCATTGACAAGCAAGGATATATCTTTAAGATTTGTATTGGAGTTATTTTTTTGCTTGCTTTAATGTCGAAAGAAGAAGGGCTTACATTTATTGCAGTTGTATTTCTTGTTTCGTATGTTTTTTTTAAGATGAGCATTTTACGTTCTTTAAAAGAAACAGCGCCGTTTTTGCTGGCTGCAACAGTGTATTTAATTCTTCGCTCTTTGGCTCTTGACAATTCGATTCAAACCTACAATTCTGTTTTAAACAATGTGATTTATTCGCAGGATGGATCAGAGAGACTTGCTACAAATCTTTATATTTATTTGTATTATATCAAGCTGCTTATTTATCCATTTCCGCTTTCAATGGATTATTCGTTTAGTCAAATCACTCCCAAAACTTTTGCTAATGGTTGGGTAATTGTAAGCTTTTTTTTCTTCCTGTGTTTAATTATTGCAGCCTTTAAGGGCTTAAGTAAAAGAACAATGATTGGGTTTGCAATACTCTATTATCTAAGCACATTTTCTATATTTTCTAATTTTACCGAAAGCATTACCATTGGCGCCACTGTTGGAGAAAGATTTATGTTTTTGCCTTCTCTTGGGTTTTGTATCATATTGGTTTATGGATTGTATTTGCTGGCAAAGAAAATAAGCAGCAATAAAGTTGTGCCTATCATTTTGGCAGTGTTTATCCCTGTAAGTTTGGTTTATTCGATAAAAAGTTTTTCCAGAACAAAAGTGTGGTCAGATAATATTACGCTGTATAAATCGGGTTTAAAAACTGCACCCAATAGTTGGAGAGTACATAACAACATGGCTGAAGCCTCTTTTGCAATGGCTTTGAGGATGTCATCAAAAGACTCTGTTTCCAATTTAAAAGCCGACAGCATTCAATATTGGTATCAGTTGGCAAAGAAAGAATTTGAATTAGCTTTTGAAATTATTAAAGGCCAAAGTTCAATGCCTTACTTAAACTACATGCGGTACGGAGATGTTTTGCTTAAATTAAAAGATACATCCGGTGCTAAAAACGCTTACCAAAAAGTTGCAGCACTCTCTGTTAATCCAAGTTCGGCTTGGTCTAACCTCGGAACAATTTCTTTTTACCAGGCTGATTTTGCCAACGCCATCCATTATTACCAAAAAGCTTTGCAGGCAAATTCGCCAGACTTCTTTTCCCTGTATAAAAATTTAGGTTCATCTTATTTAATGATGAAAGACTATCAGAGTTCAATACAGAACTACGAAAAGGCATTGCAGTATGGAAGGGATAAAGAAATTACTTCAAATTTATCATTCTTATATTCAAGTGTTGGAAATATTGAGAAGGCTGGTGAAGTAGAGGTAAATGGCGGAGCTATTTCGAATGAGGATCTAAAATATCGAAATCTAATTAATGCAGGTAAAGGTGCCTTTAACCGTGCAGATTATAGAGACGCCATAAACTACTTTAAGCAATGCCAGGAGTTTTACCAAAAAAACGGTGGTATTGCAAGGTTTCCTGATTATTTAAATCTTTGGGCCCAAAGTTATTTAAGGCTAAATGAAATAAACGACGCCAAGATAATATTCAATAAAGTTCTTGAAGAGGATCAAAAAAATTTTAATGCTCTTCAAAATTTGGGTCTTATAGCATATCAACGCGAAAAAAAATATCCTCAGGCTACAGAATATTTTATAAAGTGTCTTAACTCAAATTCGCCCGACTTTTATTTTACTTATACCAGTTTAGGCTTTTTGTACTGGATTCAAAACATGCCTGATAAAGCAATTGAAAGTTTTGAAAATGCACTAAAATACGGCTCGTCAAAAACTATTATTAATAGCTTGTACCAATTGTGGAAGTTAAAAGGTAACCAGGGAAAAATGAATTATTACCAAGACTTACTAAATAAGCCGTAGCAAAAACTGCAATCAGTTATTTACAACTTTGGTTACATCTCCGGCTCATAATCATAAGGTAATTGATCGGCTAAGTTTTTCCAACTCCAATAGCCCTGGTTGATCCAGTTTCGCTGGTCGATGAAATAGCCGTTTGGCTTTATCAGTATACCGTCCAATAAATCAACGTAAGAAATTTGTGTTCTTACATCCAACGGTAATTTATACTGCTGCAGGTATTCCTTTTCGGGAGCCTTTTTGGTGTAGGTAATGCTGGCTTTTTCAGGGAAATATAATTCCACATCGGCTGTAGAATCCACAAAAAAGTAATAGGCCGTGTCGTAAGGATTTGTCAGGCGGCCAAATGTTGTGGTACTTGTTGAAGAAAGCAGATCAACGGTAAAACCTTCCTGTTTCAAAGTGCTGTCATAGTAAGATCGTAGAAAATGAAGCCGTGAACCGTAGTAAGCATTTTTACGAGCCTCTTTCCAAATGTTTTGTTGTTCTGCAGTGGTATCTATATTGGTGTATAAACAATAGCCACGATAAGAATTAATATCTGTTCTGAAAGAATGAACAAATGAATCCAGCTCATAACGTAAATTGTAACCAAGCGATTTATTTTGAATGAGCAAAGGCTCCGTGGCCAATACTTTAAGCCTATCGTTGCGTTTGTAATAAAAAAACTTCAGTACTTCCGGATTTAGTAAGACGCAACTATCGGCGTTGGGCGTTGTACCAATAAAGTGATCGGTAAAAAACTTTCCATACTTTTCCCAGCCGTCAGGCACTTCATTGCTGCTTTTAATCACCACTTCACTCATACTGTTATCGGCTTTTTGTAGTTCAAGATTAAAAACTCTGTCTGTCACTGCTTCAAAATTGATGCTGCGACTAATATAGCCGGTAAAAGAAACAATAAGCTCGTAGCCGCCTTTGCTTAAATACAGTTGAAAATTTCCATCTTTATCAGTAATGGTCCCTTTGGTAGTGTTTTGTGCAAACACAGAGGCACCTTCCAGCGGTAACTTTGTTTCGGCATCGGTAATTTTTCCGGTAACGGTGCTTTGCGAAAAAGCAAAGCTGTAAGACAACAAGGTACAGATGGCAATAAGAAGTCGTGGTAATTTCATAGTGGTACTAAAATAAAAGTTGTTTTGCGTTTACCAAAATTGTTTAACAATTCTGTTTGTAATTCAATCTTCAAAAAGTCATGCCGTTATATCACCTCTTTGTAAAGCTTGCAAATACTTTTCACAAGCATTTTTTATGACATTTTCCAAAGGTGTAAACTGAAATTGGGGTAACGCTTTTAACAAAGCACTATTATCAAACGAAGTTTTGCTATGCGCAACTTTAGCTGTTTCTTTTGTAAGCAAAGCTTTTTTGCCCGTGATAAAAGATTTCAGGCTCTCCAGCCGCCAGGCTATTTCGCCCATACTTTTTGTTGCTTCTCTGTGTGGATGTTTTTTTTCAAAACCATCGGCAATGCAATTAAATAATTTTTGGAAAGGCCAGTTGTCTGCATTTACAATCAATCTTTTTTGATTGATGTTTGATAGTAAAAGTTGTACGGTTGCTTCTGCCACATCTTCCACACCTACAAAACCATTAACACCTTTAGTGTACCATGGAAAATTTTTGTAAGCATTTCTAAAAATAGCGCAACTCGATTGATGCCAGTTGCCGTAACCTAAAATGGTGCTGGGGTTGATGATAACGCCTTCAAGACCTTCAGCAAAAGCCCGCCATACCTGCATTTCGGCATGATGCTTTGAAATGGCATAATGCGTATTGTTTTTACTGTCTTCCCATTTTTTTTGTTCTGATACCGTTTCTGTTGCTGTGGTTCTGCCCAGGGCTGCTATGGAACTTATATGCACCAACCGCTGTACATTGTTTTCCAGAGCCGCATTCATTACATTGGCAGTGCCATCCACATTAACGGTGTACATCTCTTTGCGGTTGTGTTTCGAAAAAGAAACAATAGCTGCCGCATGAATAACTGCATTCACACCTTTCATCGCCTCATCTAACAATACCACATCCAGTACGTTGCCTTCTACCCATTCAACTTTCTTTAAAACTTCTTCAGGAATATAAAATGGAAGTTTGTCGGAGCGGCGAATGGCACGTACACGGATATCCTTCTCTACCAAATTTTTAATGATATAACTGCCAAGAAAGCCTGTGCCACCGGTAATGAGAACCATGTAATATTTAAAATTGAAGATTTAATATTTGGTTGCGCAATGTTCAATATTACATCTTAAATATTCAATAGTCATAGTATCCTTTTTTTGTTTTCTTTCCCAATTCATTCTTCTCTACTTTTTCTTTTTGTATGTAAGAAGGTTTTAAGCGTTCTGGTTTATTCAATTGTTCGTACACCGAACAACTAACGGCGTAATTGACATCATTACCAATAAGGTCCATCAGCTTGAAAGGTCCCATTTTAAAACCCTTGCTTTCCAGCAAGCGGTCGATAGTTTCAAAATTAGCAAGGCTTTCTTCTGCCAGCCGCAACGATTCAATATAGTAAGGCCGTGCAACACGGTTTACGATAAAGCCCGGAGCATCTTTACATACAACAGGTTCCTTGCCTAATCGCTTTGTCAGTTCTACAAGCTGATTCAGCACCTCTTCAGAAGTGGTTGTTGCGTTCACTACTTCCACCAGCTTCATTACAGGTGCAGGATTAAAAAAATGCAATCCTGCCACACGTTGCGGTGCGGTAATTTTTTTAGCAATAGCGGTAACCGAAAGCGATGAAGTGTTGGTGGCAAAAATGGTTTTTTCACTATTGCTCTCTGCCAGTTGGTTGAAAAGTGAAATTTTAGCTTCTGCTTTTTCAACAACGGCTTCAATAATTACGTCAGCAATGCAATGTTTAATATTTGATGTAAAACGAAGTTGTTGTAAAGTAGCCTCTTTCTCTTCTGCGGTTATCTTTTGTTTCAACACAAGCTTTTCGAGATCCTTATGTAACTTTTCTTTTGCTTTTGTCAGTATGTTCTCATTTAAATCGTATAAAATAGTATGGAAGCCTGCTGCTGCCGAAACCTGCGCTATGCCGCTGCCCATGGTGCCTGCACCGCAAATACAAATAGTGTTCATTGCATGATATTAATCAATAAAATTATGGTACAATAATTTCTAACTTTATAAAGACCAAATAAATTCAAATGAAAAAGAAAAACATGCTTTTGATTGGGATTGGCGCCGCTATGGCAGCAGCGGCTTTTTTCTTTTTAAAAAAGAAAAATAATAACGAAGAAAAGCCGTCTAAAAAAGCCCCTCAATTAGATGTGCAAAATCCTGGTGAGCAATCGGAGTTTACAACCGCTGCCAGCGAATCAGAGATAGGATAGTAATAATTGTCTCATAAAAATCTTATCTTATTGGTCAAAACCTTTGTTATGCCAACAACTGCTGAAAGCAATTTTTTTCAGAAGAGACACGCTACTTCTGTTGCTTATTTAGTCGGATTATTGCTTTTCTTTCTTCCTTTTGTGGAGATCAAATGCAATAACGTGCCATTTGCACAAAACACAGGTTTGGGGCTTGCTTTTGGCACCGATTATAAAGTTACCGGGCAAATGGGCTCTTTACAGGATTTAGGAAACAGGAGCGGCGAAACAAAACCATCGCAGGAAAAAGGTAAAATGTATGTGCTGGCGTTGGTGGCTTTAGTGTTGGGTGTTATTGGTTTGTTTGTTTCGCTGTCAAACGGCACTTTGCGTTCTACTATTGGCATGCTCATTGGCCCTATAGCGGCCATCTGTCTGGTCATTGTAATGATTCAGATCAATGGCGATGTAAAAAGCGAATCGAAGTCGCCGGATAAGATGGACGGGTTTTCCAATGCCGTAAATGTAACGGTTGATTTTACTTTTTGGTTTTATTTATCGGTGTGTAGCTTTTTAGCGGCAGCTTTTTTAGGATATAAACAAAGGCAGTTAGGAATTATACCACCAGCATCTTCTAAACCTGCAATACAAACGCATGCTGAAAATACAGCTGGTCAATCAGACCCTCAGAAAACAGCAAGCGAACCGGAGGCTG
>JBQCJM010000141.1:0-15334 GCA_051952715.1 Flavisolibacter sp. | reverse complement strand
AGTTGCGTTGACAATGAGAAGGAATTCATTTTGCCGCTACCGGTTGCAGGGTTGATGAGCTTAGAAGATGGTTATGAAGTTGCTGAAAAATACGCTGCCATTGACAGGGCAGCCAAAGAATTAGGATCTGCTCTTTCTGCGCCCTATATGACATTATCATTTATGGCTTTGCTGGTAATACCGCATATAAAGCTTAGCGATAGAGGGCTTTTCGATGGAGATAATTTTCAATTTCTATATGAAAATTTCTAAGAGTATTTACTACGCCAGTAACGAAATTTACCCTTACGAGGTAAATTACCGGAAGTGCTATTGCAAATGAAAAAAGTATGTACAATATTTGCCATACCAATCTATCCTTATGCAAGGCCCAACATATTTACTGCAAATTTTCAAACCACTATTCTTTTTTCTTTTCATCACTAATACCACCATTGCGCAGTGCATAAGTTCAACCCCTCAAAGCGGAACAATATTTACTGATGAAGGAAGTACAGGCGTATACAATTTCACTAATCCTGATGAGGCTAAAGACGCCGACAATAGAGGCGCTACTGCCAGTTCTTTAGCAATACTTTTAAGCGGCACAACGCACAGGGTTTAATTTTTCCATTCCATCTTATGCAAGCATTTGCGGTGTTTCTGTTAGTATTCGCCGTAAGGCAAACGGCCTGGTTTTCCTACTTTCGGCGGGGGTACGTGATAACGAAATCAAAGTGATAAAAACGGAGCTATAACAGGGGATGACAGGGCCCGTAAAACAGATGACTGGCCTGGTAGCCTTCAATCGGCCAACTATGGCGGCACTGCCGACAATTGGGGTACCACTTTGTCGCCGGCAGATGTGAATGCATCTGATTTTGGCATCGCTATTTCAGCAAAATTGATAGCATTAGCAGCAGCACTGCCAAGTGCTGAAATCGACGATGTAAAAATGACTGTGTATTATTATGCGACACCGCTGCCTGTTATTGTAAGCCAATTTAAAACTACTACAGATAATGGTGCAGTAAACTGTACCTGGACATTAGAACAACAGGAAGAAAATACAGTGGTTGATTTACAAAGGTCAAAAGATATGAGAGAATGGAAAACGATTGCCCACTATTCAAATTTTAGTAACTCTAACCTTTCTAAAAAGTACAATTACAGTGATCTTCCTGATAGAAGTGGCAAGTACTATTATAGGTTAAGTTTAACAGCAGAAAATGGAAGCATTAGATATTCAAACATCAATGCTGTTTTTTTTGAAAAGTTAAATCAGGCCAAATTGTATCCCACTGTGGCGTCGCAAACCATTTACCTTAAAGGTACGCATGGAAATATACAAGTATGCAATAACATGGGTCAAATAATTGAAGTACCCGTTAAGGCAAACCGGGAAGCAGCGATAATTACAATAAACTCATTGAAAGAAGGCGTTTATTTTATAAGAACGCAGAACGAAACATTCCGGTTTATTAAAGCGAATTAATTAAGCTTCAATTGCTGATTTTTTCCATTATGCTTCCTGCCCGATCCACACAGCGCCACCAATACTGTCTCTCTGTGCACCGGTAACAGATGACAAAACATTGTATTCCTGCCTCCAGCGCAGCACACCTATTAGCGCCATGATCAATGCTTCTTTATATTTTACCAGGCTTTCATTGGGCACCACTACTTCAATCTTCAACTGGGATAATTCTTCTGACAATCTTTGCATTAAAAAAGTATTAAAGGCTCCGCCGCCTGTAGCAAGCAGTTTGAGGTTTGAAGTTTGAGATTTGAAATTCTGTTCAATGGCCTTTTTAGTTTGAAAAACAATATGTTCTGCATAGGTTCTTAATTCATCGCTGTGCGGTAAGCCAAAAGACTTCAGTAATGGATAAACCATTTCAGTTCCAAAATCGTTTGCCAGTGATTTTGGGTACGATTGTTTATAGTAATCCAGCGCATTCAATTTTTGCAGCAGGCCTTCATGTACATTTCCTAAAGCAGCCATCTGGCCGCCTTCGTCAAACTCTTTATTTACTTCATTACAAATGAGATTTAAAACTCTATTGGCTGCACAAATGTCGAAAGCTATGTATTGGTCAGAAAGATTAAACGAAATATTGGCAATGCCGCCAAGGTTCAAATAGAAATTGAAATCTTTCAGCAATAATTTTTCACCAATGGGAACTATAGGCGCTCCCTGTCCGCCAAATGCTACATCCAATGCCCGCAAATCGCTAACCACCGGCAAGCCTGTTTCCGCAGCAATAGCAGCGCCATCACCTAATTGTGCCGTCATTTGTTGTTGCGGTACGTGAAAAGTGGTATGGCCATGCGATGCGATCAGCCCAACTTTAAAATGCAAATTATTAGCGTCTATAAATTTATTTGCCTGCTGGCCTAAATAATGCCCATAATCCGTGTGCAGCAATTGATAATCCAGAGCGTTCAGAGAAGTTGCCGACTGCAATCTTTCCTTCCATTCTCTATTATATTCGTAGCAATCGGCGGCAAGTATTTCATAATTCCAATTGGCTGCATTTACATTAAATTCGGCAAAAACAATATCAAGTCCATCCAGTGAACTGCCGCTCATGAGCCCAATTGCTTTATATGTCATGTTCTAATCCCGTTTTAAACCACGAATTAAGTCCAATTCCATCAAATAAGCATAAACTCCCTTTTATTTATACTTTTGGGGCCAAGGTAGAAAATGAACAAATGGTTATTAACTTAAGCAAAGAACATTCTTTAGTAAGCAATTGGGTGGCAGAACTACGAAACGTAGAAGTGCAGGGTGATCGCATGCGTTTCCGCCGCAACCTGGAACGCATTGGCGAAGTGGCAGCTTTTGAAATCAGCAAACGCCTGCCTTACGTAGAAAAAGAAATACAAACGCCATTAGGAGTAGCTGTTTGCGAGGTGTTGGAAGAACAGCCCGTACTTACGACTATTTTGCGTGCAGGTTTGGCGCTGCATACCGGGCTGCTTAGTTATTTTGATAAAGGCGACAATGCATTTGTATCGGCTTATCGCAAACATGCGCCGGATGGCTCTTTTGAAATCGCTTTAGAATATTTATCCTGTCCGGAAATTGACAACCGCGTTGTCATTATTTCTGATCCTATGCTGGCCACGGGTGCTTCGTTGGTTAAAACCATACAATATCTAAAAGAAGAAGGAAGCCCCAAAGCCATTCATGTAGTGACGGCCATTGCCTGCACTGTTGGCATTGAATATTTGCGTCGCAAAGTGCCTGAAGCCATTGTGTGGTGCGGTGCTATTGATGATGAGCTAACAGCCAAAGGCTATATTGTTCCGGGCCTTGGCGATGCGGGAGATTTAGCTTTTGGAGCTAAAATACAGTCGTGATTAAATGGTAAAAGTTTATGAAGTTTGCTGCCAGCAATGAAACGCAAACCGTCTATAGTATTGCGTTTCATTGAATAGGTGGCGGAGACTGAGGGATTCGAACCCTCGATACCCTTTAGAGGTATACACACTTTCCAGGCGTGCTCCTTCAACCACTCGGACAAGTCTCCAATTTCTTAAAGAAGGTTGCAAATTTAGGCTTTACAGCTATAGCTTGAACAGCTTTTGCACATTTTCTGTTGTTAATTGTGCAATGGCATCGATGCTACTGCCCGTGATGGCGGCCAGTTTTTCTGCTACAAGCTTAGTATAGGCAGGCTCATTTCTTTTTCCTCTGTAAGGTACAGGAGCCAGGTAAGGTGCATCCGTTTCAAGTATAACATTTTGAAGCCCTGTTTTTTCAATTACCTTATCAAGCCCTGAGTTTTTAAAACTAACCACACCGCCTATACCCAACAAAAAACCGGTTTCTGTAACTTTCATGGCCTGCTCATAATTCCCCGAAAAACAATGAAATACGCCTCTAAGTTGTGGATATTGTTGTACTACTTGTATGCATTCGTCAATAGCATTTCGTGAATGGATAACAATAGGTATATCATATTGTAAGGCAAGGTTGATCTGGTAATGAAAAGCATCATACTGCTGCTTAGTGTATGTTTTATCCCAGTAGAAATCCAATCCAATTTCTCCGACGGCAATAAAATTTCTTTTTTCCAAATGTGCTTCTACTATGTCCAATTCCTTTTTATAATCATCACTAACAGAGCAGGGGTGCAGGCCCATCATAGCGATACAGGGAGGATATTTTTCTTCAGCAGCTAACATGGCTTTATGAGTGGATGCATCTACCGCAGGCATTAAAATCTTTTCGATCCCCGCTGTTTTTGCATTGTTTATGCATTTGTCACGATCGGCATCAAATTCCGGTAAATAAATATGTGCGTGGCTATCAATGAAATGCATAAACGAAAATTAAAGCACAAAGCTGGACAAAAAATTATTAAGATTCCCTTAAACTACCGGCGATTATTCCTTTCTTATCACCGTTTATTTTTTAGCAAAACTATTGTGTTATGAAAAAGGCCCTCTTCTGTACCCACCTGATGGCTGTATTGTGCTTTCTTTTCTTTGTTATTAGCAGTTGCAAAAAAGAACTCAGTGATTCTGGTCTCACATTTCAACAAGAAGAAAATATTGCTACTATAGCCTCTCAATCAGAAACCGAAACAGAACTAGTGTTTAATGATGTTTTTGACAACGTTATAGGGGTAAATGCTGAGGTAGGCCTTGGAGGAACCGGTGTTTTTGGCCGGACGGCCTTAAATGGAAGAGAAAACGGTATTGACTCTGTCCCTTCCTGTGTTACACTCACTGTTACCCATCTCAACGCACCTGATATTTTCCCTGTGAAGGTCGTGGTTGATTTTGGCGGCGGATGCCGGGGCAAAGATGGCCATACCCGCTCCGGCAAAATTATCACTACTTACAGTGGCCGGCTTACTGTACCGGGTCAATCTGCTACTACCATCTTTGATGGCTTTGTAATAGATAGCATTTCTGTGCAGGGCAAGCATATTGTGACAAACACAACCCTTGGCAGCCAGCGCCAGTTCACTGTTCATATTATAGATGCAAAGCTGGCTAAACCAGATGGAAACTCGCAATGGACAAGCCAGCGGATCATTACCCAGGTTGAGGGAAATGGTACGCCTGATCTTGCAATTGACGATGCGTTTACCATTACCGGCTTTTCCCACGGAAAAGTGGAAAGCGGCAGCGACCTTTTTGCCTGGCAATCAGAAATTGCAGAACCTTTATGGAAGAGGTTTGCCTGCCACTGGACCTCGAAAGGCGTTTTGAAGGTATGGAGAGAAACGTTGGCCAGCAACTCGCCGTGGGCGGCCATCTTGAATTATGGTGACGGTACCTGCGATTTTCTGGCTGCCTTAACCATTAATGGCACGACTAAGCCCATAAAGTTGCCCTACTAAAATTTATATTCACAATAAAAATTTTTATAAATTTTATATTCCAAAAAAGTATTTACCTTTAAACCAGTTTTCATAGGGTACGGATTAAAAACGGGCCAGGGTTTCTACCCAGGCCCTAATTATTTTAGGCCTTCACTTTATATTCTATCTTTCTACATATATAACCCTCTTGCTGCAAATGCGCTAACACTTTTGGCAAAACAAATTGCAAATGCGGAAAAGCTTTTTCACTGTCATGAAAAACAACAATAGACCCTTCACTAAAATTGTCGAGAACATTTTGTAAACATTCTTCTTTCGTAATGCTTAGATCGAAGTCTGCGCTCAACACATCCCACATAATTACTTTGGCATCGCTGCGATTCAACGCAGTTGAAATTTGCTTTGCTTGTTTGGATTTAATCCTGCCATAAGGTGGACGAAACAAACTTGTTTCAATCAATGCAGCGGCTTGTGCTATGTCTTCAAGATATTTTTTTTCGTCAGTTTTCCATCCATTTAGATGATGAAAAGTGTGATTACCAACAGCATGTCCTTCTTTAAGTATTTGCTGATAAATTTTAGGGTGTTCATGCACGTTATTGCCAATACAAAAAAAGCTGGCCTTCGCTTCGTATTGTCTTAATTGTTCTAACACCCAGGGTGTAATGGTGGGATGCGGCCCGTCATCAAATGTGAGATAGATGTCTTTTTCAGTGGTATTAATATTCCATACATAAGAAGAAAAAAGTTGCTTGGCAAGCCACGGTGTTTTAATAAAATACTTGTGCATACAATTGATACGAAATTAGAAATACAAAGCCATAATTAATGCAGGGACGCCTTGCTACCTCTTTCTATATCATATATCCAACTTCTTACATCATACTTTCCTCTTCGTACTTTTGCGCCATGGAAAAGAAAGTTCGTGTACGTTTTGCACCCAGTCCCACGGGTGGCTTGCATTTAGGTGGTGTTCGCACGGTGTTGTATAATTATTTATTTGCCAAACAGCATGGTGGAGATTTCATTTTACGCATAGAGGATACAGACCAAAGCCGATATGTTCGCGGTGCTGAAGAATATATTTTTGAAACACTGAATTGGTGCGGCTTGCAGCCAGATGAAAGCCCTGTCCATGGCGGCAATGTTGGACCCTACCGCCAAAGCGAACGTAAAGAATTGTACAGGCAATATGCGGAGAAGTTAGTAGAAAAGGGCGTAGCCTATTATGCCTTTGACACAGCGCATGAACTGGACGAAATGCGTAACCGCCTGCGCACTGAAAGCAATCCAAATCCGCAATACGATCGTAACGTAAGAATGCAAATGCGCAACTCGCTTTCTTTATCGGGCAATGAAACAAACACATTGTTGCAACAAAATACGCCGCATGTCATTCGTATTAAAATGCCGGAAGGAGAAACAGTTTCTTTCACAGACATGATTCGCGGTGAAGTAAGCTTTGATACTTCCATTGTAGATGATAAAGTATTATTGAAAGCAGATGGTATGCCTACCTATCATTTGGCGGTGGTGGTAGATGATTATTTAATGCAGGTATCACACGCCTTCCGAGGTGAAGAATGGTTGCCCAGCGCACCCGTGCATATTCTGCTGTGGCGTTATTTATTTGATGAAGAAGCTATGCCGCAATGGGCGCACCTGCCACTGATATTAGGACCAAGTGGAAAACTAAGCAAACGCGATGGTGCTAAATATGGCTTCCCGGTTTTTGCTATGAACTGGCAGGATCCTAAAACTGGCGAAACTACAGAGGGTTTTAGAGAAAGAGGATTTCTGCCTGAAGCATTCATTAACATGCTGGCTATGCTGGGTTGGAATGATGGAACAGAACAGGAAATCTTTTCTTTGGACGAATTGGTACAAAAATTCTCCATTGAAAAAGTACATAAAGGCGGTGCTAAATTTGATTTTGAAAAAGCCAAATGGTTCAACCATGAATGGATTAAAAAGTTGCCGGCATCAAGGTATAAGGAACAGGTGAAAGAGGCTTTTAAAAGCAATGAATTGCTGGTTGGTGATGACAGTTATTTGGAAAAAGTATTGGACCTGGTAAAAGAACGCTGCACCTTGCTGAGCGATTTTTGGCCGCAGGCGTATTTCTTTTTTAAAGCACCCATAGAAATTGATGTCACACCCATCAAAGCCAAATGGAATGACAATAAATCGGCTTTCTTTAAAACATTTTCAAAAGCATTGCCCAGCGTTACGGATTGGAATGCTGCTTCTATTGAAAGTTTGTTTAAGCAGCTGGCTGAACAGGCTTCTATAAAAGCCGGTGAGTTGCAATTGCCTCTGCGCTTGATGCTGGTAGGCGGAAAATTTGGTCCAACTGTATTTGATATTTCTGCACTTTTGGGAAAAGATGAAACGGTGGATAGAATTCATTTTGCACTGGAAAAATTTGACAGTAGATAAAAGATAACAAAATGTTTTTGGCAGAAGCAGGGAATTTATCCCTGCTTTTCTATTACATCCATAAGTGCGGCAAACGTAGCTGTACCAGCACTTTCAATCAACTGCATGTCTTCCAGCTTTAGTTGAATTAAGCCATTGGTATTACCGGCTACATGTTCTTTTGTTCTAATGCCGGGGATAACGGTTGATACTTCTTTATAAGTTAAAATATAGCTCAACGCCAATTGTGTTTTTGAGATGTTGTATTTGCTGCATAAAGTCCAGATGGGTTCTAATGCATTGATGGACGCAGCAATAATTTCTGGTGTAAGCCTATTGTGGCGGTGGTCTGTAGTAGCAAAGGTTGTTTGAGATGAAAACTTTCCCGTAAGCAAGCCAAACTGCAATGGCATGCGAGCAATAATGCCATATCCTTTTTCAGCCGCTTGCTTTATCACGCCAAGCCCTCGTTGATTAATAATATTGAGTACGATTTGAAAGCCGCTTCCGAAATCATGTTCCATAAAATAATCCGCTTCAGGTTGTGGTGCAAATGTGTTCAGCGAAATTCCCCAATGGCGGATCTTTCCCTGCTGTTGCAAAGTTTGCATTGCTTCAATGCACTCGCCTTGTTGTAAATGTTGGAGACGTGCCGTGTGCAATTGGTAGTAGTCAATTACATCCCGCTTCAATCGCTCCAGGCTTTGCTCGCAGGCGTTGATAATGTAGCCTTTCGAATAGTCGAAAGTGAATTCGTTATTGCGGGCCACATTACCCACCTTCGTTGCAATAACGATGTCTTTATTTCGAATGATTTCGCCAAGCACTTCTTCCGAGTGGCCTAATCCATAAATATCTGCGGTATCAAAAAAATTAATTCCTTCATCCAATGCGGCATATATGGCTTTTGTCGAAACAATATCATCCGCAGGTCCCCAACCGATGGGCGTATTTCCAATCATGGCATCACCGCCAATGGCCCATGCCCCAAAGCCGATTTCACTTACCATCAAATCAGTTTTTCCAAACTTTCTGTATTGCATGTATTGAAGTTACTATAGACATTTGTAACAATAACAGATTCTATTCGTTCAAAGTGCGATCAATTTATGAAACAAACAAACCGCCTCATCCTGTTGCTTGCCTTTGTTAAATTGGCTCTTCCATTTCTGTTGCAAAACAGCTATTATGAACCGCATCGGGATGAGTTTTTATACCTCTCGGAAGGACAGCATATGGCCTGGGGCTATATGGAAGTACCACCATTGCTATCAGTGTTTGCCTGGTTTACTCATGCTTTGGGTGGCGGCATGTTTTGGACAAAATTCTGGCCTTCACTATTTGGCGCACTTACGTTTATAGTAACCTCTAAAATCATTGTGTCATTAGGCGGAAAAATGTTTGCCCTACTGCTTGTTTTCTTGCCTTTTGTACTGGGTGTATATCTGCGGCTGCATTTTTTGTTTCAACCGAACTTTTTGGAAGTTTTCTTTTGGACGCTGATAGCATATAGTGTTGTTCGATACATTCAAACCCACAAAAACAAGTGGATGTATGTCTTTGGTGTTAGCATTGGATTAGGAATGCTTAGCAAATACTCTGTTGCCTTTTTTGTAGCAAGCCTTTTGCTTGGATTGCTGTTTACCAAACAGCGAAAAGTTTTTACCAACAAACATTTTTATATCGCCGCCCTTATTGCCCTACTCATTTTTCTGCCCACATTTCTTTGGGAGTACCATCATCATTTTCCGGTAATTACGCACATGCGTGAACTAAAGCAAACCCAATTGCAATATATAAGTCCGGCGGGTTTTTTAATTGACCAGTTGCTTATGAACCTGCCTTGTGTTTTTATTTGGCTGGCAGGCTTATATTTTGTGGGTTACAGTCATAAAAGAAAGTCCTACACAACTTTTGCCTGGGCTTATTTATTTGTCATTGTGCTGTTACTGGTTTTCAAAGGAAAAAATTATTATTCGCTTGGTGTGTACCCTGTGCTCCTGGCTTTTGGTGCCTATCACCTGGAACAGTTTGTGCAAAACCGTTCAAAGGTTTGGCGCTATGCTTTTGTTCTTATTCCATTGCTCGTTGGCCTACCACTTGTTCCTCTAACGCTGCCTGTTGCCAGGCCACAATTGTTAGCTGCGTACTTTAAAAAAATGGGGATAGAAAAAAGTGGAGCTCTGAAATGGGAAGATCTGCAGAGCCATCCCCTGCCGCAGGATTTTGCTGACATGTTAAGCTGGGAAGAAGTTACGCAAAAAGTAGCCAAAGCCTATGCGCAATTAAGTGCTGAAGAAAAAAAGCAAACCATCATTTTCTGCGATAATTATGGACTGGCGGGCGCCGTAGATTATTACCGCAAAAAATACCAATTGCCACAACCTTACAGTGATAACGGCAGTTTTTTGTATTGGATACCCCAGCCGCTACATGTTACTGACATCATCGTGGTCACACCCGATACACAAGAGATGCAACACGATTTTGTAAAAGAGTTTCAAAGTGCGCAGGTTATTGATAGCATTGCTAATCCGTATGCAAGGGAGAAAGGCAGTTTGATTATTTTGTTTAAAGGCGCCAGCGAAAAGTTCAACCAGTATTTACAACAACAACTCGACAGAAAGCTGGCAACCTGGAGGAATCTTGCATCTTCTTCAGAATAAAAAGGCATTACTTAATTTTGACGGCTTACAAATACGATTGCATGCAAAAAAAGATCAACCGGCCCATAAGAGTTTTAGTGGCTAAAGTTGGATTAGACGGGCACGACCGCGGTGCTAAAGTAATTGCTACCGCCTTGCGGGACGCCGGCATGGAAGTAATTTACACCGGTCTTCGGCAAACGCCTGAAATGGTAGTGAATGCGGCCTTGCAGGAAGATGTGGATGCTATTGGTATCAGCATTTTATCCGGTGCCCACATGACTGTATTCCCTAAAGTAGCAGCGCTAATGAAAGAAAAAGAGATGCATGATGTACTGCTCACCGGCGGAGGCATCATTCCCAATGAAGACATGCAGCAACTGCAGGCACAAGGCGTAGGCAAATTGTTTGCGCCGGGTACACCCACTACAGCTATTGCAGGTTATATTACAGACTGGGTTCAACAGCATCGGTCATTTTAATCAATTGTTTATGTACACAACATTATTGACTTCGTTAGAAAGTGGAATTTTTACCGTTACTATCAATCGTCCTGATAAATTGAATGCATTGAATAAAAAGGTGTTTGACGACCTTGAAGCGTTGCTGAAGGAAATTGAAAGCAGTACGGAAATTAAAGCTGTTATACTTACAGGTGCCGGACAAAAAAGCTTTGTGGCTGGTGCTGACATTAGCGAGTTTACCGGGTTAACTAAAGAACAAGGCATGAACCTGGCCCGCAGAGGACAACAAATATTTTTCAACATTGAAAATTGCAGTAAACCCATTATAGCTGCTGTTAATGGTTTTGCTTTAGGCGGGGGATGTGAATTAGCTATGGCCTGTCATTTTAGAATAGCAAGCGACAACGCAAAGTTTGGACAGCCCGAAGTAAACCTTGGCCTGATACCGGGCTATGGGGGCACACAACGCTTAACACAACTTATTGGAAAAGGAAGGTCGTTGGAATTATTAATGACAGGCAACATGATTGATGCACAAACAGCATTACAGTATGGCCTGGTGAATCATGTGGTGCCGCAGGAAGCTTTGCTTGATAAAGCAAAATCCATTGTACAACTTATTATTTCAAAAGCACCGCTGGCCATCAGCAAATGCATTGCTGCAGTAAATGCATTTTATAGTAATGAAAGCGGTTACAAAACCGAAGTCGGGGCCTTTGGCGATTGCTTTGCTACAGAAGACATGAAAGAGGGAGCTACCGCTTTCTTAGAAAAGCGCAAGCCTAACTTCAAGGGAAAATAATCATGAATTGTTTTGCGGAAACACCCGGATGGTTTTTACAAAACGCCCCATGTAATAGGAGTTTAAAGGTGTAATGGTAACACTCATAGCCTTACCCGAGGTGGAGTGAATAAACCGCAGCGTATCGGTGTTGGAAATAACAATACCCATGTGACCAACAAATTTTTCTTGGGGGTTTGTACCTGTAAATAAAATGATATCGCCTCGTTTTGCATCGGCTACCGGCACTTCTTTTCCCACACCTGTAAAATCAATGGAAGAACGGGGTACGCTGATGTCAAAATGATTGAACACATAGGTAATAAAACCGGAACAGTCGAAACCCACTTTGGGGTTGGTGGAAGCGTATACATAGGGCGTACCGATCAAGGTTTGTGCAAAATTCACCAGCTCGTCGGGGTTAACATTTTTTGTATTTACATCACGAGATGGAATTAATGCAACTGTGTCATTATTCTTTGTTTGGTCCACTTTAAAACTATCTATTACCAGGCTGTCCACATTCATGCCGCTGTCACTTTTTGCCAGCATGCTATCCCTGTTAACCAGCGTATCTACCAATCCTTCATCGCTGCTCGGGGGATGCCAATTGCAGCCGGATATTACAACTGCACACAAAAAAATAATTGCACACACATTACACATGCTTACATTCCATCAAAAACAAAACCAAGCTTGCTGTCTATGCGCTTATCTTTGCAGCGCAAAAAAATAGTAATATGGAATACCGCATAGAAAAAGATACAATGGGCGAAGTGAAAGTGCCGGCTGACGCTTTTTACGGCGCCCAAACCCAGCGCAGCATAGACAATTTTAAAATTGCACAGGATATTAATAAAATGCCGAAAGAGATCATTCGTGCATTTGCTTATCTAAAAAAAGCAGCGGCCCTCACCAATTTTGAAGCTGGTGTTTTGCCTAAAGAAAAGCTTGATCTCATCTCCAAAGTGTGCGATGAAATTTTAGAAGGCAAGCTCGACGAATACTTTCCACTTGTAGTGTGGCAAACCGGCAGCGGCACACAAAGCAATATGAACGTGAACGAAGTGGTGGCTTATCGGGCTCATGTATTAAATGGCGGGCAGCTAACCGATAAGGAAAAAGTATTGCACCCCAATGATGATGTCAATAAATCACAATCGTCAAATGATACCTTTCCAACGGCCATGCACATTGCGGCGTATAAAATGCTGGTAGAAACTACCATTCCCGGCATTGAAAAATTACGTGATACATTGGCTGAAAAAAGCAGGCAGTTTATGCAGGTAGTAAAGATCGGCCGTACGCATTTTATGGATGCTACGCCACTTACCTTAGGGCAGGAATTTAGCGGTTATGTTTCGCAATTAAACCATGGACTGAAAGCCATAAAAAACACTTTAGCGCATTTATCAGAATTGGCGTTGGGCGGAACAGCTGTGGGTACCGGCATTAACACACCGCCAAATTATGAAGAGAATGTAGCCAAACATATTGCACAACTAACAGGACTGCCTTTTGTAACCGCTGAAAACAAATTTGAAGCTTTGGCAGCGCATGATGCTATTGTAGAAGCACATGGTGCATTGAAAACGGTAGCAGTCAGCTTAATGAAAATTGCCAACGACATCCGCATGTTATCATCTGGCCCACGCAGTGGTATTGGAGAGATTTTTATCCCTGATAACGAGCCGGGTTCTTCCATTATGCCCGGTAAAGTAAATCCTACACAATGCGAAGCATTGACGATGATTGCAGCACAGGTGTTAGGTAATGATGTAGCTATTAATGTTGGCGGATCAATGGGACATTTTGAACTGAATGTATTTAAGCCAGTGATGATCTATAACTTTTTGCACAGTGCAAGATTGATTGGTGATGGCTGTGTAAGCTTTAATGATAAATGTGCTGTAGGCATCGAGCCTATTGAAGCCAACATTAAAAAGCATGTGGACAATTCTTTAATGCTGGTAACAGCACTGAACACAAAAATTGGCTATTACAAAGCCGCTGAAATTGCACAGAAGGCGCATAAAGAAGGAACAACTTTAAAAGAAATGGCTGTAAAATTGGGCTATGTAACACCGGAGCAATTTGATGAATGGGTGATCCCTGCTAATATGGTTGGTGATCTTTCAAAAAGTTAAGCACACCAAAGAGGGAAAGCGTGGAAGAAAAGCTCCTCCTTTTACGCTTTCTCTCTTTTTTCTCTTAGTACTCATCTTTCAATAAATCGGGTCTTCTTTTTTGCGTACGTTCAATGGCTTGTTCATGCCGCCATTCTTCTACTTTTTTGGGATCACCACTTAACAATATCTCAGGTACTTTCCAACCCTTAAAATCTGCAGGGCGGGTATAAACAGGAGGTGCTAATAAATTGTCCTGGAAAGAATCAGTGAGCGCAGAAGTTTCATCATTCAGTACACCGGGCAATAATCTACCTACCGCATCTACTAAAACAGCAGCTGCCAACTCACCACCGCTTAGCACATAATCGCCAATAGAAATTTCTTTGGTTACATAATGTTCTCTTATTCGTTCGTCAATGCCTTTGTAATGGCCACAAATGAACAGCAAGTTTTCTTTCAGTGAAAGTTGGTTGGCCATTTTTTGATTGAGTGTTTCTCCATCCGGCGTAAGATAGATTACTTCGTCAAAACTCTTTTCTTTTTGCAACTGTTCGATCGCATTGGCCAGTGGTTCGCACATCATTACCATGCCGGCTCCTGCGCCATATTGATAATCATCAACCTGCCCATATTCGTTTACAGCCCATTGCCTTAAGTTATGAATGTGCACTTTTAGCAAGCCTTTGTTTTGTGCCCGTTTCATGATGGAATGGGAGAGAGGACTCTCTAATAATTCAGGCAATACAGTGATGATATCAATATGCATGGCACAAAGATAGAGTGTACCATCATAAACAAATTTCCGCAACAGTTCATCAATTTTGTATAATAAAAAAGTGCTTCATTCTTTTATGAACGAAGCACTAACTGAAACGAAAACCAACGAAACATTATTTTTCTTCTCGCATTTTTCTTTCGATGCCCTTTACATGAACGGCAAACAGCAATCCCATAATTAACATAGCCACTGCAGACAGATAGACAATAAAAAAACCGTAGTTGGAAATTGATAACGGCATATAAGCCGGACGCAATTTACCCGGTCGTGCAAAAGGTGGTTTTTCACCGCCACCCGTTGCAGCTTCTGACTTGACATATTCTACAATGCTTTTAATATTATCTGCTGTCAGATCCGGATGATCGGGCATGGGAATTTTATTAAACTTTTCAAATAAGGCCACAGCTTTCTCATCACCACTTTTAATTACAGTTTGAGAAGAGTGTACAAACTTGATGATCCAATCTATGGAATGCCGCTGATTTACGCCAGCCAGCGCAGGACCGGTCACTATTTTGTTTACATTATGGCAACCTGCACAACGTGTAGAAAAAATGGCTTTCCCTTCCTCTACGGGTGGTGCAGCCATTGCGTATATCGAAGTAAGAAAAACAAGAGAGAGTGAAATGATCTTTGCTTTCATTTTAAATATTTTTTGATGTTCATTTCTGAGGCAAAACTTGAAAAAGAAAAACTTAAAAAGGCTTACAAGCGACAGCAGTACAGATGATTTTTGTCAATTCTCATTTTTTATATTCCTTTTCTAATCTTTTTATATCACGTAAAAGACTTTTT
>JBQCJM010000140.1:0-14555 GCA_051952715.1 Flavisolibacter sp. | reverse complement strand
GATACTTAGAACGAATCTTTATCACTGTTATACTCATACATGCCCTTTTCTGTGGCTATAACTACGTGGTTCTGTACCTTTAATTCAAACTTGTTATTGATGGAAAAAAGGCCGCTTTTGTCTGCGTATAATTTTATGGTTGATCTTCCCGAGTCGTCAAGTGTTATTTTGTAGATTCCTTTATAAGGGTGAGCTACCCAAATAGTTTTACGGTTGTCAATGGTAACAAAGCGGGCCGATTCAAAATTGATACGGTTAGCTGTTTTTTTGAAAATTCCATTACTGAAGCGGTAAAAATCGAGCCCATAATAATTGCCGGCAATCATAATATCAGAGGGAAGGACATTGGAAAAAGGCAAGAAATTCCAATATCCGGTTGCCGATTCCAGCAGGCTGGCCGTATTATTTTCTATAGTAAATGCGCCTTCGTGATGCCCCATCAATAAATGGCCGTTCACTTCCGAGAGGTTCCACACCTGGCCTTTGCTGTTGACAACGGGTTCAAAATTTCTTTTGATAAAGCTGAGGTCGGAAGCCGGTTGAATGGGCGCCTGGTAAAGACCGTTTGATGTTCCGAGGTATAAATGGTCTTTAAAGATAGTGACAGCATATCCTGACCCCTGGTTTTCGCCTTCGGGATTAATGTGTTTAATAGCATTATTAAAGGCAATAAAATCAATACCATTATCCAGCCCAAACCAAAGATTTTTGTAGCTATCCATGAAAATGCTCAGGATATTGTTGTTTTGTAATCCTTCTTTGCGGGAGAGTGCTTGAATAAGCTCTCCTTCTTTATTGATGATATAACCACCGCCAAGTACCGTCCCCAATACAATCCAATCGTTATTTATGGCCTGTGCTCTATAAATCCGTTCGCTGGCAATATTGGCAATAGCCGGAAAGGTTTGCCGGCTCATCTTATTGCCAGCAACAATAAATATCCCTTCCTTATAAGTTGTCAGTAAAAGACTGTCGCCTTTTAAAGGAACCAGGCCTGTAACAAGGAAGCTTTCTTTTGACAGGCTTTTGTCTTCCAAAAATGGCCGCCATTGCCCATTATCATATTGCAATAATCCTTTTTGACGGTCCTGGGCAATCATCATTCCATTACAGGTTGCCATAAAACGCCACTCCGAAGGCGAATAATAACTGGTAATAGTATTATTGGCGAAGACAAAAATCTTATGGTTTGAACGAAAGAACAGCTCGTTTTTATAGTAAATCACATCCCATACATCTGTAAAAGATCTATCTGCGGCAGGAATCAGGTTTCGTAGAGAAGTGTAAGCCAGGGTTCCGGTTTTGTCTGGGGAGAAATAACCGATTTCATCTTGTCCGCCTACATATATTTTACCATCAGGGCTAATTTCCAAAGACCGTACATTGGTTCTGTTGGGCAATGGGTAAAGCTTCCAGTAAGTACCATCAAAGCTCAATAAGCCCTCGTTGTTGGCAACATAAATGATGCCCTGCTTATCCTGGCCAATTTCCCAGTTTTGGGTTCCGCCGTTATATGACTGTTTGGAATAGTTGACAATTTCAGGGAGAGCAATGGTGTTTTGTGTGTTTGCACTTAAAAAGCCAAGACAGAAAA
The DNA here is from genome assembly GCA_051952715.1 of Flavisolibacter sp. GTDB lineage: Bacteria > Bacteroidota > Bacteroidia > Chitinophagales > Chitinophagaceae > Flavisolibacter. Next base: position 12,961 of record JBQCJM010000140.1, on the reverse strand, counting down.
ATAGCAGCAATAATTTCCAACGCATATGGCAGCTTAATGATTACAGAAAGGTAATACTTATTTTGATGTGGTATTGATGTGCCGAAAATCTTTGCCATAAAGGCTTTTCGTTTTTTTGATGTGGTATTGAGGGGGCAGGAACCAGTGTTTGGGAGGCCATCATTTTTAATTTAGCTACTACTTGCCAAATGCAAGCAGTCGTTTTAAAGGAGGCTCGTATTTACTTTTTAAAGTTGAGTATCAGCCACCTTTTGTTAATAGAGCGTATCATGCACCGTGTAAGTAAAGTCCGTTAGTGTAAACAAGTTTATTTTTTCAAATTTTCATCATGGTAAAGAAAAAAAGTACAATACTTCTCTTTATAGTCACTATTCTTATTGGCCAACTAAACGCACAAGGCTTTTTAAAAGCAAGTGGGAAAAAAATAATAAATGATAAGGGAGAAAACGTACTGCTTAGGGGCATAGGGCTTGGTGGGTGGATGCTACAGGAAGGTTATATGCTGAAAATATATGAAAACGGCCAGCAAAATAAAATCCGCTCCCGCATTAAAGATTTAATTGGCGAAGAGAAAACAGCAGCTTTTTACAATGCCTGGCTGGCAAACCATACCCGTAAAATTGATATAGACTCCATGAAAGCGTGGGGCTTTAATTCTGTTCGGCTGCCCATGCACTACAATTTATATACGCTGGCTGTTGACCAGGAGCCCGTAGCGGGGCAAGACACCTGGCTGGATAAGGGTTTTCAAATGACAGACAGCTTGTTGGCCTGGTGCAGGGCTAATAAAATGTACCTGATACTGGATTTGCATGCGGCGCCAGGCGGGCAGGGGAACGACTTAAATATCTCTGACAGGGATGCCACAAAACCATCGCTTTGGGAAAGTGATGCCAACCAACAAAAAACAATTGCCTTATGGCAAAAATTGGCGCAGCGCTATGCCAATGAGCCCTGGATTGGCGCATATGATATTATCAACGAGCCTAACTGGGGTTTCCAGGACCTGGCCAATGACAAAAATGGTCTGAAAGAAAAAGGAAACGTCCCTTTAAAAAAGCTGATGATGGATATTACAAAAGCCATCCGGCAGGTAGATAAAAAACACATGATCATTATTGAAGGCAATGGCTGGGGCAATAATTACAATGGTATTCTTCCAACCTGGGATGATAACATGGCACTAAGCTTTCATAAATACTGGAACTTCAATAACCAGGCTTCTATTCAGCACATATTAGACACACGGGAAAAATACAATGTTCCTGTCTGGCTGGGCGAAACCGGTGAAAACTCCAATGTATGGTTTACTGAAGCTGTCCGCCTGTTTGAAGCTAATAATATTGGTTGGTCGTGGTGGCCCTTAAAAAAATTGGGAAACAATAATCCCATGCAAATTCATTCCAATCCCGGCTATGAGAAACTGCTTGCCTATTGGAATCATAAGGGTTTAAAACCTACAGAAGAAGAAGCCTATAATGCTTTGTTAGCATTTGCCGATGCAACAAGGCTTGAAAATACCACTGTAAAAAAAGATGTTATTGATGCTATGTTTCGCCAGCCTTTCTCGGGTGAAGCTATTCCATATAAACCAAACAGAATAGCAGATGGCGTAGTGATCAAGGCTGTGGATTACGATTTGGGTAGAAATGGCAGTGCTTATTTTGACACAGATACCGCTGATTATCATATTTCAAATGGAAGTAACGGAGGGAACAAAGGAAGGGCCTACAGGAATGACGGTGTTGATATTCGTAAGGACTCTATGCAGGAAAATGAGTACTATGTTTTCAACACGGAAAAAGGAGAATGGCTTCAATACACGATCGATGTGGTCGAAAAAGGTAGTTATAACCTATACTTTACAGTGATGCCAGGGAAAACTGAGGGAAGATTTTTTGTGAAACTGAATGATAAAGCTGCATCCAAAGTTATTTCTGTTCCTGCTTCTGATACAGGCTGGGAAAGCCTGAGATTAGAAAATATATTCTTAAACAAAGGGAAAAACATATTGCGGGTTTATATTGACGCCGGGGGATTTGATTTAAAGTCAATAAGTTTTGAGAAATAAATATATTAAACCGGATTTTATAAGTACCTGGCAACGGTCAATAGGTTGAATTGTGAGCAACGTTTTATCTAGAACCTTCAGACTTTGAATTGCTAAGGGAATGATGTGGTATTGATGTGTTGAAAATGCCTGATAAATGGCGTTTCCATCCTTTTTGATGTGGTATTGAAGGGGCGGCCAGGTAACGAAAATCGTAGTTATTTCCTATTTTAGATAACGAAACTGCTATTAATTAAATTGAAAACAAACGCTTGTGTATGAAAAGTAAGATTCTGCTTTATGTTAGTGTTTTGTTTGTGCTACAGGCATTCTTCTCTCCGGCCTTGGCGCAAACCATCCAGGTTTCAGGAAAAATTACTTCAAAATCAACTGGTGAAGCCTTAACAGGTGCTACTGTTACCGTAAAGGGCACATCCATCGCCACCATAACCGATGCTGAAGGAAACTTTCAGATTAATGCTCCCAACAGAAATTCAACGCTTGTTGTTTCTTACGTGGGTATGACAAGCCAGGAAATACCCATTCCGGCAAATGGCGCAATCAATGTACAACTGGTGCAAAGTGCCAGTGTCAACTTAGATGATGTTGTAGTGGTTGGTTATGGTACACAGCGCAAAGCCAATGTTACCGGCTCCATTTCCAGCGTTAAAGCAAAAGAACTTGAAAATGTTCCCAATGGACGCATCGAGCAGGCTTTACAGGGCCGCGTATCGGGAGTGACTATTATGCAAAATTCCGGACAACCCGGTTCAAGCTCAACTATCCGTGTCCGTGGTATTACTACATTCAATAATAATAACCCCTTGTGGGTTGTTGACGGCGTGGTAGTTGATGCCGGAGGTATTGGCTACCTAAACCAATCTGACATTGAATCAATAGAAGTATTAAAAGATGCAGCTTCTGCTGCTATTTATGGTACACGTGCGGCCGGCGGCGTAATTTTAGTAACTACCAAAAAAGGCCGTTCCGGAAAGCCTGTCGTGAGTTATAATGGTTTTTATGGTGTTTCGGCACCGGCTAAAGTACTTGATCTTTTAAATGCCACACAATATGCGGTTTTAAGAAACGAAAGCTCAGTAGCGGCTGGTAAAGGTGTTGTATTTAATGATGTGAGTTCATTGGGCGTAGGTACCGACTGGCAAAAAGCCATCTTCAATAATTCAGCCCGCCGGTATTTGCATGAAATAAGTGTAAGTGGTGGCACTGAACGCTCTACATTCTATTTATCTGCCGGTATACAAAACCAGGAAGGAATTGTGGCTACAGACATCTCCAATTACAATAAAATAAATATCCGCCTGAACTCAACGCATAGAATTTCTAACATTTTTTCTTTTGGACAGACGCTAGGCTATACTCGTCAAAAAACTATGGGATTGGGCAATACCAACAGCGAATTCGGTGGTCCGTTAAGTTCGGCTATCAACCTCGATCCCATTACGCCATTAGTAGTTACCGATCCTGCATCTCAGCCAAATGCAACAATTTACAATAATGCTACCATACTCAGAGATGCGAATGGAAATCCTTACGGTATTTCTAACTATGTGGGACAAGAAATGACAAATCCAATTGCCTATATTCAAACAAGGTTAGGACAGTATGCATGGTCCGATGATATTGTGGGTAATGCATTTTTAGAGGCAGCGCCTATAAAGGGTCTTAAACTGCGTTCCACACTTGGGGTTAAGAAAGCCTATTGGGGTAATATTGGTTTTACACCCGAGTTTTTACTTAGTTCAACTGTTTCCTCTAATAAAAATAGCTACAACAAAGGCGAAAACAGGTCATTCAACTGGAACGTAGAGAATACGGCTACTTACAATAAAAAAATCGGTGATCATGATTTCACGGTTTTGTTAGGTCAGGGTACTTATGTAGACAACATTGGTGGCAATGTTGGAATGACTTTCTATAACCTCCCTATCAACAATTATAATGATGCTTCCTTTAAGTTTGACGTTGGTCTTGCCAACAGAGATGGTTATGCCGGTGATTTTGTAGAGCATAAAATTTATTCCTTGTTTAGCCGTGTAAACTATTCTTATGCCGATAAATATCTTTTTACAGGTATTATTCGCCGTGACGGATCTACGAAATTCGGCCCTAACAAAAAATACGGTTTATTCCCTTCCTTTTCTGCCGGATGGAACGTAAACAGGGAAGATTTTTGGCCATCTAACGATGTGGTTAACACACTAAAGATAAGAGGTGGTTATGGCGTTGTGGGTAACGATGCTTCAGATGATTTTAGATATCTTTCTACTATAGCCGGTGGTTATAACTATACTATTGGTACTTCTGGAATAGTAACAACCGGTTATGCTCCTGTAACGTTAGACAATCCTAACCTGCACTGGGAACAAACCGCTTCTGCCGATGTCGGCTTTGATGCTCAGGTGTTGAGAAATTTTACGGTAGGTTTCGACTGGTATAATAAAAAGACTACCGGTATTCTCCGTCCTGTTGTTATTCCAGGGTATGTTGGTGTTTCAGAAAATCCATGGGATAACGTTGCAGATATGAAAAATACGGGTGTTGAATTAGAGCTGGGCTATCATACCAACTTTGGCAAGCTTAATTTCTCCGTTAATGCTAATGGTTCTTACCTCAAAAACACGGTTACTTATGTAGCTGCCGATACCAACTTTATTGGCGGTGGCGCTAGCTTTCAATCAATGGGTACTGTTACCCGTATACAAGTTGGCGAATCTTATAATAGCTTTTGGGGGTATAAAAGGCTTGGTGTTTTCCAAAATGAACAACAAATTCTTGATTACAAAAACAAAAATGGCGATCCGATTCAGCCTGATGCACGCCCCGGCGATTTTATGTGGGCCGACCTTAATAACGATGGAAAGATCACAACTGGTGATTTAGATAAAACCTTCCTTGGAAGCAATATTCCGAAATACACTTTTGGCTTCACTGTAAATATGGATTACAAAGGCTTTGATTTTATGGTGTTTGCTCAAGGGGCTGCCGGCAATAAAATATTTCAGGGTTTGCGCCGTTTAGATATTCTCACTTCTAATTATTCGACCGAAGCATTGAGCCGTTGGCATGGAGAGGGAACTTCCAATGACTTTCCCAGATTAACAGACTCTGACCCTAATGGAAACTTTAGCAAAATGTCGGATTTCTATTTAGAAGACGGTGACTACCTGCGCTTTAAAGTAGTGCAATTAGGTTATACACTTCCCAGGAGTTTGTTCAATAAGATTGGTGTGTCAAGGCTCAGGGTTTATGTAACCGCAGAAAACTTGTTTACACTAACAAAATATACAGGTTACGATCCCGAAGTAGGTGGTGGCGTGTTTGGTATTGACAAGGGCCAGTACCCCCAGGCACGTTCAATTATTGGCGGTGTTCAACTTTCATTCTAATTTTTTTAATCTTATTATATGAAGAGTATTCAAATCAAAATAGCACTTCTTACAACAAGCGTATTGTTTTTGCTTGGGTCGTGCAAAAAAGATTTTATAACAATTGAGCCTAAGGGCCAGTTTCTAACGGAAAACTATTATAAAACAAGGGATCAGGCATATACCGGTTTGGTAGCAGCCTATGACCTGATGCGAAAAAATGCAGGTGGTTTTGAAAACATGATCACCATGATGAATGCCGGTTCTGACGATAACTACGCTGGCGGTGGCGGTGCCACGGATGGTGCTGGTATACAGGGTTTTTCTAACTATACCTTGAATGCCGACATTATGCCTCGTAGTTTCTGGAGCGATCATTACCAGGGCATTTTCAGGGCTAACATTTTACTGCAAAAATTGCCAAATACAACAATGGATGCAGGTGAAAAGGCTCGTTTTACAGCAGAAGCTAAAACCTTACGTGCCATTTATTATTTCAATCTTGTAAGGATGTTCAAAAATGTACCCCTACTTCTTGAACCTCTCAGCACAACAGATATTTATAACGTAACGCAAGCAGCCCCCGCAGATGTGTATGCGCAAATCGAAAAAGACCTCAACGAAGCGATACCAGACCTTCCAGCCTCTTTGTCTATGGCTACTGAAGCAGGAAGGCTTACCAAGGTAGGCGCTCAGGCTATGCTGGGTAAAGTTTATTTGTATGATAATAAAAAAACAGAGGCCGCCGCGCAATTTCTTGAAGTGAATGGCCCTACACCGGGACAGCCTAATAAATACGGTAATCACTTGCTTGCTAACTTTGCCGACCTCTGGGATTTCACTAATAAATTCAACGCAGAATCGCTTATTGAAGCAACGCATACCGATCAGTCAAATGCTGATTGGGGATTTTGGGGTAGCAGTGCAGATGAAGGAAATTCAGCCTCTCAAATGGTGGGCCCCCGAAGCTACCAAAAAGTAGGTCCCAACGCACCCGATATCTATCCCTCCGGCTGGAGCTTTAATGTATGGACACAAGATTTTTATGATGTTATTAAAAACGATCCCCGCTTTCCGGAAACAGTTCTTGATATGAAGGCTTTGGCTGCTGCAGGCGAGGCAAAATATATTGAAGGATATCAAAATACCGGTTATTTCCTTATGAAGTTTATTCCTATGAAGTCTGATATACGCAAAGGTGGTGGCGCCGTGGAATTGAACTTCCAACAAAATGACTACATCATCCGCCTGGCTGATACGTATCTTCTGGAAGCAGAAGCATTAGGCGGAACAGGTGCAAGAGCCCAGGCTTTACTGGATGCTGTACGTGCGAGGGTGGGTTTGCCTTCTGTTCCCGTTTCAATGGACGCTATTAAAGCAGAGCGCAGGCTGGAGTTGGCAGGCGAAGGACATCGTTTCTTTGATCTTGTACGATGGGGTGATGCTGCCACCAAATTAGCCAGCAGAGGCTTCAAAGCTGGGAAAAATGAAATTTTCCCAATTCCATCGCAAGAGTTACAGGGCACTAAACTGGTTCAAAATCCGAACTACTAAAACTAACTATCATGAAGAAAATAACAATAACATTTGGCCTGTTGGCTTTAATAGCAGGCTCCACGGGCTGTAAAAAAGATGGTATTGATAAAGACACTTCTTTTTTAAATTCTGCAACCGTAATCAGTACGGGAAAGATTTTCGATATAACTAATGACAATTCTGGTAAGGTAACCATTACACCAACCGGGGAGGGTGTTTCATCCTTTGTAGTAAATTACGGTCATGGTACCGGAGCTGATGCTTCGGCAGTGGTAACGCCGGGCAATAGTACTACCCATGCATATCCCGAAGGAAGCTACACGGTTTCTATTACTTCAAAAAGTCTTTCTGGGCAGGAGTCAACCGCTACCTATCCTTTGCAGGTAACGTACAGGGCACCTGAAAACCTGGAACTTCATCCCGATCAGGCGGTTCATTATATAAAGGTTTCACCTAAGGCCAGCTACGCATCCTCCTTTTTGGTTTATTTTGGCGATGTTGCCAACGAAACAGGAACACCCATAGCCAGCGGTGGCAGCGCTGTACACACTTACCCAACCGCGGGAGATTACAACGTAAAGCTGGTAGCACTTAGTGGAGGTGCTGCAAAAACTGAACAGGTAACACCCGTAACAGTTACTTCTACATTTGGCCTTCCTATTACCTTTGATGATGCTGCGGTTAATTATTTCTTCGGGACGTTTGGCGACAATCAAAAGTTTTCTGTTGTCGCAAACCCTGATCCTTCAGGAATAAATACAAGTGCAAAGGTTGGCAAATTTACTCGTGGTGACCAAAGTTGGAGTGGCACATACAGCCCTATCAATCACATTGATATGTCTCTTGGCAAAAAAATAAAAGTGCTTGCCTATAATCCAGACCCTGCATTGGTTGGCAAAAAGCTAAATGTGGAATTAGAAAAAGGAACTATTGCTGACGGTATTGCGGCACTGAAAACAGCTTTTACAACTTCTGGTGCCTGGGAAGAGCTGGTATTTGATTTTAGCACAATTGCTGCCATTCCCACTGATGCTAAATTCAGTCAGCTGGTTTTGCGCTTTAACGATACTGCTGACGGTGCTGGCGCTGTTATTTATGTTGACAATTTTAGACAAACTAATTAAACTGTTATATATGAAACGCTATATAAAAAGTTCTGCAGCCATACTTGCATTTATTTTGATGGTTAACGGTTGTAAGAAAAAAGAATACAACATGGGCAGCCTGACGGCCCCGTCTGAGGTTACAATCAATACAACAATTGTGGGTCAGGACGCTACCCACCCCAATGGCGATGGCTCGGGAGATGTTCAAATAACTCTCAGTGGTAAAGATGTTCTTGCATACAAAATAGACTATAATGCAGCAGATGGAATATCACTGGAAAACCTGCCTACAGGTAAAGCCACTAAAAAATATACTACGTTGGGTTTAAATACTTACCGCATTACTGTTGTGGCATATGGGCCGGGAGCGGCGGCTACTACAGTAACAAAAGAAATACAGGTTAAAAGTGATTTTACTCCAGATCCAACAATTGTTACAGACCTTACTGGCACGGGGTCGAAAACCTGGGTAGTAGACAAAAGCATAGCAGCGCATTTTGGCGTGGGCCCCTGGAGCGCTACTTCTGTTACACCTGAATGGTGGTCTGCAGCTGTTAACGAAAAAGTTGCATGTTGTAACTGTTTTTATTCAGCTAGCTTCACCTTCACCAAAGTCTCAGCAACCAACTACACCCTTACTGTGGCTAGTCCTGATGGTGCTTTTACAAAAACAGGATCGTTGGCAGGCGGCCTGCCCGGCATACCGGCTTCTGGTGATGAAGGATGTTATAGCTATGGCGGCGGTACGTCTTCCTTCTCCTTTGTTCCTTCCGGATCGGGAATTGCTGCGTCTACGCCATCCACCAAAACTGCCATTCTGTTAGGCGGAAACAATACATACATTGGTTATGGCGCTGTTCAAAAAGAATACGAGATTTTATCTATTACAGATAACAGTTTATACTTGCGGGTCCAGGGCACTGAAACAGGCAATGCATGGTATTTGAAATTAAAAGCTCAATAAATTAATATCTGGAAGAAAAACCTTTGTCTTATAAAGACAGTTACACAAAGCAGAAAGCAAGGGGCAGTAATGCCCTTTGCTATTTAGGCCAGTGTAGCCAACCAGCTAAGTAAATGCTATTGAAAAAGCTCGGTAAAAAAAGTAATATGCAAAAAAGGAAATTATCAATATTAATATGGGCAGTGTCATTTTGTATAGCTTTATCATCCTGTAAGAAAAAAACAGATGAAACTCCTGCCCCAGTTGTGCCGTCAATTAAAATAGAAGACGCATCTCAAGCAAGAACTACCACAGGCAGCGTCATGCATTTTACTTTAATGCTCAACAAAACCACCACTGTTCCTGTTTCTGTTGATTATAATTTGACGGATGGTACAGCCAAGGCACCAACCGACTATACCGCCGCTTCAGGAACCATAACCATTCCAGCCAACCAGGCACTGGGGCAAATAGAAGTGCAGATCAAAGGCGACCCTACTAATACAAGGCAAAACAATCTTGAGTTTACAGTCAACTTAAGCAATGCCAAAGCTTGTACTTTGGGCGTGTCTTCTGCAAAGGGAACCATTATCACAGAAGATGGAACAAACCTTTCAACCGATAATACAGGCTATAGTACTCCGCTTTCTTATCCGGGCTATACCCTTGTTTGGAACGATGAATTCAATGGCACCTCACTTGATTTGAATAGCTGGAATCAGGAAATTGGCAACGGGTCGAACGGGTGGGGAAATAATGAACTGGAATATTATACCAATAGTACAAAGAACACTTTTGTATCGAACGGAAACCTGATCATTGAGGCACGCAAAGAAGCTGTAAGTGGTTTTAATTACACCTCCGGCCGAATGACCACGCAGAATAAAAAAGCATTTACATTCGGTAGAATCGACATAAGGGCAAAGCTGCCGGTGAGCAAGGGCCTTTGGCCTGCGCTATGGATGCTGGGTAGCAATATCAACACTGTTTCATGGCCCGCCTGCGGCGAGATTGATATTATGGAGTTGATTGGTACTTATCCAAACCGCTGTTACGGTACTATGCATTGGAAACCCGTATCAGGGACTAACACCAACAAAGGCTCAGAATATAATCTTCCATCCGGTGATTTTTCACAGCAATTTCATGTGTTTAGCATTATTTGGACACAAGACACAATTAAATGGCTGGTTGATGATCATTTATACCTGACCACGACAAAGGCCGATGTTGGTGCAGCCAATTATCCATTTAATGCAGACCAGTTTTTAATTTTTAATGTGGCGGTTGGCGGCAATTGGCCCGGTTCGCCCGATGCCAATACTGTTTTTCCTCAAAGAATGTTCGTGGATTATGTACGGGTGTTTCAGTGATGGTTACAACCCAATCTAATAAAATCATTGACCGGGCATAGCAAAAGTTTTATAATAACACGTATGAAAACAAGCAATAGCTTTTTACTTTTTAGCAAACGCTTTTTTACTCTCGCGGCTTTAATGATCCTTTCCATGAGTTGTAACCAGGATAAAGGCAGTGTAACACCACCGCCGGTTAATCCTCCTGTCAATCCTCCACCTCCTGCTGCTAATGAGATGGATTTTTGGCTTACCACCTCAGATGAAGTAGTGAAATTGCAGAAACAAACCGGTATTCTGGCTTTTGGCACAACCGAAAACCAATATCCAAATATTGAAGTGGATGAGAATACAACCTACCAAAGCATTGATGGTTTTGGATATACACTCACTGGTGGCAGTGCAGAAGTGATCAATTCACTCAATGCATCAAAAAAAGCAGAACTGTTAAAGGAGTTGTTTGATACAACTGCCAACGCAATAGCCGTAAGCTATTTGCGCATCAGTATTGGCGCTTCCGATCTCAATGCTGCTCCTTTCACCTACGACGATATGCCTTCAGGACAAACCGATCCGACGCTTGCCAACTTCAGTTTGCAGCCCGACATGTCCAACCTCATTCCATTGCTGAAAGAAATTCTTGCTATAAATCCCAAAATAAAAATATTAGCTACACCCTGGTCGGCGCCTGTATGGATGAAAGATAACAACGGCTTTGTAGGAGGCAGCTTACAGCCACAGTATTATTCAGTTTATGCACAATATTTCGTCAAATACATCCAGGCTATGAAGGCCCAGGGCATTACCATTGATGCTATTACGCCGCAAAATGAGCCATTGCATGGCGGTAATAATCCAAGTATGGTGATGCAAGCCTTGCAGCAGGCGGATTTTATAAAAAATCATTTGGGGCCAGCCTTTCAGGCCGCTAATATTGTAACTAAGATCATTATCTACGATCATAATTGCGACAAACCTGATTATCCTATTACCGTATTGAATGACGCCGGAGCCAGAAATTATATCAATGGTTCGGCTTTTCATTTATATGCCGGAGACATCAGTGCTTTATCCGGAGTGCACAGCGTCTACCCCGACAAGGCCCTATATTTTACCGAGCAATACACTGCCTCCAATGGCAGTTTTGGCGGTGACTTGAAGTGGCATTTAAAAAACGTCATCATTGGTTCTATGCGCAACTGGAGCCGCAATGCACTGGAATGGAACCTGGCCAACGATGCCAGCTATGGCCCACATACCCCCGGTGGATGCAATACCTGTAAGGGAGCCATTACTATAGGAACAGGCGGCACCATCACCCGTAATGTAGCATATTACATCATTGCTCATGCTTCAAAGTTCGTACCCGCCAGCTCTGTAAGAATTGCAAGTTCGTCTGTGGGCAATTTAAATAATGTGGCTTTCAAAACACCTTCCGGTAAAAAAGTGCTGATCGTGGAAAATGACGGAAGCAATACGGAACTATTCAACATTAAGTACAATGGTAAAACCGTAGCCACAAGTTTAAGTGGCGGCGCTGTTGGAACTTTTATTTGGTAATGTTTGAAAACGATATAACCCTGATATGAAAAATTATTTTCTTCTGGTAACAACTTTTTGTGTAACAGTAATAGCCGGAGCACAGCAAAAAACAAAAAATACTTCAGCATCGAAACAAACTCACAAAAAAATAATCGTATACACTACGGCTGACAAAACTAACTTTCGGTTGTCCACGACCGATACACTGTCATTCGAAGCTTTTGGCCAGCCGTTAGAAACACAGCCCTGCGTATTTGTTGATGCATCCAAAAAGTTTCAGACAATCATAGGCATCGGCGGTGCTATTACAGACGCATCTGCCGAAACTTTCGCAAAACTGCCTCAACAAGCGCAACGGGAACTAATGACTGCTTATTATGATCGCAAAAAAGGCATCGGCTACTCTTTGGCAAGAACCAATATCAATAGCTGCGACTTTTCAAGTGACAGCTATACTTATGTTAGCGAAAACGACAAAGCACTTAAGACCTTTGATGTAAAACATGATGAGGCTTATCGCATTCCAATGATCAAAAAAGCCATTGCTGCTGCAGGCGGAAAGTTGCCTTTGTTTGTAAGCCCCTGGAGCCCGCCCGCCTGGATGAAAGATAATAATAGCATGCTGCAGGGCGGCAAGCTGAAAGAGGAATTCAAACAGAGCTGGGCTAACTATTACGTGAAGTTTATTAAAGCTTACGAAGCAAAGGGAATGCCTGTGTGGGGACTTTCGGTGCAGAACGAACCTATGGCCAAACAAAGATGGGAGTCGTGCATTTTTACTGCAGAAGATGAAAGAGATTTTATAAAGAAATACCTGGGGCCAACATTACAGCGTGGAGGGCTGGGATCGAAAAAACTAATTGCCTGGGATCATAACCGCGACCTGATTTACCAAAGAGCCACGACTATTCTAAACGATCCGGCTGCTGCAAAATATGTATGGGGCATAGGTTTTCACTGGTATGAAACATGGACGGGCAGCGGCATGCAGTTCGAAAACGTGAAAAGAGTACACGAAACCTTTTCTGCTAAAAATTTGATAT
>JBQCJM010000139.1:0-18155 GCA_051952715.1 Flavisolibacter sp. | reverse complement strand
CATTAAGGCACCGGCAACAGCAATTGGTAATTTAGCCGCTGTATACATTTGATGCAAAGCACCTTGCTCTATTCCCTCGCTTCCGAAAACATTGAACTGGATTCCATTTTGATTCATTGAAATTTCTGCGCCTTCAGGTTTTGGCTTAGGCAAAAGAGCTTCTGCAATTTTTCCCAGCACACCATCTTGCGCATATTGGTTTGGACTTTGCAAAATGCTGCCCAATATTTCCAATGCATCTGCTTCGGGCAGATGTTTAAAATTCTTTTCTATTATGTTCATCGCAATTGAGATCACCGGTCCTTCCGGATAACCGATGGAACGCAATTGCTTTCCTGTTAGTTTCAACTTTGACATAAAATTATTTTTTGGATACCAGCGACACCACTTAGATTGATCTGCTGTGGAGTTTACCCTGAGCAAAGCGAATGGGTCGCAATCCGTTCATCGTTCTGTAATTCTAATCATCAATTTCGAAGCCACTACTTGTCATCAGAATTGTTGAAATGATTGGAGTGAATACATCCACCCCAATTACTGCACGACTTTATTTGCACAACTTGAACTCGCAAACGCATGTGGCTTTGCTCTGAATGCGAAGCCCATTCCCATGATGTAACCCATTGCTTCTTTCAAAGCATCGTTACTCTTGAAGTTTGGATTGGTGTTGATATCCGCATGTACTTCCATATCCACACCATACAGTGTAAACAGGTTGCACAGTGCATAGGCTACTTCAATGCTCTTTCCTACTTCGGTCAACATCCTTTGCTTAATGCTCATCTTTTGTTTTGTAATCTCGTTGTGTATGTACATGAAACCTCCTTTCCCCTTGCGGATGAAAACGGTCACCGTAGCAAATTCTGTTTCTTTTCCTTTTACCTGGCTATCGGTACCAATGCAAACCTTCAATTGATGTCCTGCTTCTTTTTCACAAACAATCACACGGCGAACTTCATCTTCAATTGAAGTTTTGATTTTGGTGCCATCCAGTTTTCTCCATTGTCTTTGCTGTTCCATAATTGCTCCATTTTTTAAGAAGAGTTTTGTTTTTATTAATTCTCAATCAATTCTCTTTTGTGAAAACCTGTAATCTCCAAACGGTTCACCGGTTGTTCCTTTTCATGTTGATTAGCTATTTCGGCAATCGTCATTGGTTTGGCAATGATGATATCAAAACCAAGATGATTACTTAATGCTTGTGCTTTCTTCTTATTAAGTTTTCCAAACTCATATTTTGCGATCAGTCGTCCTTTACGCAACAAGGCATTGTCAATCATCGTTAGCGAACTATTGAACGTGCAAATAAGTTGCACATTCAGGAAGTCAGCCAACAGCCCATCTGAAATATTCAGAAGGTTTGATACAGACGAACCTCCGCTTGTTCTTCTATCCATAATAATATGCTCAGCGTCTTCAATAATTACTACGGTGTTCGGGTTATCAATCAACAGGTCAATGAACTCGGGATTCATCAGGTTCTTTGCTATGTTAGGCGAAACAAAGAGCACCCGTTTTTTGATACAGCCTATCAGATAGCGCAGGTAAGTTGTTTTTCCCGTTCCCGGCAAACCGTGTAGCAATACAATGCCTTTGTCTTCCTTTTTTCGCAAGCGTTCCTGGATCACTTTATCTATAGCCTTAAAATCATCTTCATAAAAAAGATTCAAATCCAGTTTCGTTCTTTTAATTTCCAATGATCGTAAATCCAAACCATAGCTTCCTTCCACAATCAAATTGATTTCAAGTGGCTTTCTTCTTTCCCTCACTTTAAAAACCGACATCGAGTTGGTAAACTCTGATAGCCAGCTTTCGATTTTACCATTGTGCAAAAGCTCACACCAACCATCATCAAACACCGCCAGGCTGTGGTTATTTAAAATGATAATGGTATGATCGAATTCATATTGCTTTCGCTTCCGGTCGTAACAGCGTATCTGGTGCTCCGATTGAATTACCGAAACAAATTTTTCCTTGAATGCCTTGTATGCTTTCTCGCCATTGATGTTGCCAATAAAATGAATGCTTGGCAAAGCGTTGAAGCAATACAGGTATAATGATTTACTATTCAGAAAACGTTTGCCGAAAATGCTATCGGCATTCATCGTCTTCTGATTATTTAAATTGTCCATAAAAAATTTTGAAATAGTTATTAATAAATGACGATCGAAAAGGTGTCAAGTACTATTTCATTACACGGAAAAGCATAACATTTGTTTTTGGTGGACGAAGTTGGACTCGAACCAACACGGCCGGTTCTTCAAACCGGTGCTCTGCCATTGGAGCTATTTGTCCTTGTGGTTGGAGTTTGCACTCCAACCTATTTTTAGTTTGCAACTGCTTGTCTTGCGAAACCTATTACCGGCTCATTGTTTACAATTCTGAACTGGCTCAATTCCTCAATAAGTGCATTAGCCCATCCATGTTGATCTGGTGTGTGCAATAACTGGCACCAGTTGTTTCCCAACTCAATCATCCTGCTATTCGTCAAAACGAAAATGGTATTGTTGAAAAACATTTTCTTTTCATTGTGGTCGAAATAGGAGTGCTGGTAAACAGTCACGATATCATTGCTTAACTTTTCATTGATGAATGCGAACGCTTTAGTTGCATCTACTTCACCGATAAAGCTTACACAGCTTACGGCATCAAACTCCAAAGCATACAATGCTTTTGCTTCAATGAAATAACCATTGAATAATCCGATCACATCTCTGATCTTCCTGAATACTTTAAGTAACATAACACCTCCTTTTTGCTGCGGAAACAGAATGAGTCGAACATTCATTCGTCGCTTAACAGGCGACCGTTCTGCCGTTGAACTATGTTTCCTTGTTGGCCCGATGCGATTCGAACGCATATCCTTCCGGTTAAAAGCCGGAAGCTCCGCCAATTGAGCTACGAGCCATTGTTGGTTTAGAAAGAGTCGAACTTTCATCTCTACGTTCGTAGCGTAGTATCCTTCCATTGAACGATAAACCATTGGTTGTCTCCGGGAATCGAACCCTGTTCTTCACAGTCACAATGTGATGCTTTACCAAATAAGCTAAAGACAACATCTTGTTCTTGTCACCAGGACAGGAATCGAACCTGCAACACAAGAGTCAAATGCTTGTATGTTACCGATTACACCACCCGGCATTCATCGTCGCATCGGTATATCATCATACTGCCACATTGATTGTATAGCAGGCAGGACTCGAACCTGCATCCTCTTCGTTCCAGACGAAGTATCCAACCAATTGGAATGCTGCTATGTTTGAAAAGCTCCCCGCTGCATCTCACGGGGGAGCTTATCCTCCTTTCTGCACCTAATATTTTTTACCACCACACATTGTGTTCAGATGGTTCTAAGTCTTCCTCTTTGTACTCGCTCATGTCAAAGCTTTTGGTGTTTCCAATGCGGTCAAGGAGGAAGAATAGAAATCGTATTGCCAGTATGATCAACAAAAATTTCATAACCATGTTTTTTATTTGTTCATAATCCTGTTAATCTTCCATAGCATCGGATTAATCAGCGCAATCCAAATAAACCGCTTTCGCTAACCTCCAACGGATGAAACAAAAAAGCCCGGTCGTTATTTGCGACCGGGCTTTCTATCGTTGAAACATTTTACTGCTCTACGTACGAACACACTTCGGTCGCGGGTATGGATACACCTTCTCCATGCGGCTATTAAACAAATCTTTACCGATTGTTTGAAACGCCGTGGCTTGGGGTAGCGAATGCCAAAACCCTAAGGGACATCTATGAATGGATATATGTTGTTGCTCTCGCATTTCTTGTTTTCGCTTTAGATGATTTACTCTGTTATTTTCCACAAAACAATTTCAAATCAATCCGCGGAATCCAGTGATTTTAATCCTACTAATCTGCGATTATAAAAAAGCCCCGCTTTATCGGCGGGGCTGCATATTCGTTTTGGCTTAAAAACTCAATTCGTTGAAACGCATGCCCCGCAACGGTTACAGCCTATCGGGCTAAACCATTTTGAATCGATATGTAATTGATTGCGTAGCATGTTTAATAATTTGTTTTGCGAGTGCAAAGATGAAATTATTTTTTTGTTGTGGCCAAATTTTTCAGAAGAAACTTTAAAAAAATTTTCTTTGACAATAAAAGACTGCTTTATTATTTGGTGATAGGTCTATTGATTTTCTCTCAGGACTTTCATTAAGTGATGGATCACAAATGTATTTGACATCATAAAACAACCATTCGGCACTTTCTGCCCATAGAGAAATCTTATCGATAAATATATTGAACCACTCCTTAGTTACACCGATAAATATTAGATAGTCGCGGCTGTATAGAAACTCTTTTAAATCTAGGCTGAAGTAAGGTGAAGAAAAAATAAAATCATAAACTTCCCGAAGTGCCACAAAATGGTCTCCATCGAAATAAATGGTATTCTTTGCTCTTCGGTGTAGATCTATTGTTTCTTGAATTCTTTCACTTATTAATTCATTAAGATAATATGATGTTACGTAATACATCAATCGAAAAATCTCATTTATTTAAGTCTTGTAAATACATGTATTTAATTCCGTCTCTGTATTTATCTGATAAAGCTTTCAAAATTGCATTTGTCTACTCACCTAAAATTCCTAGCATCAGGAAATAGTTTCCTCTGCTCTGCAACACGTTTATCAGGCAAGGATACTTTTTCATCTGCACGGGACAAAGTAAGCAAAGGCAAATCTTCATTACCCTCACTTGTAAGCTTTCGTAAAAGTTTTGAAAGATCATATCCTGCATTCACAATCACATGAATCACTTCTCCTTCAATCTGCACTATTCCTTCAGCCATAAATAAACGTGAGTTCAATAATGCTTTACGGTAGGCCAGTTCGATGTTGGGAAAGATGACAAGATTGGCACAACCGGTTTCGTCTTCAATCGTCATAAACCAAACGCCTTTTGCTGTGCCGGGCATTTGCCTTACCAATACCAACCCGGCAACTTTTACAGGTTGCCCGTTTTGAAGTTTTCCCAGATCTTTAGTTGCAGTAACATGCAGTTGTTCTAATTGCGGTCGCACAAAACTTACCGGGTGTGCTTTTAATGAAAGCGATGTGGTCGCATAATCCTGTACCACATGCTCCGATAAATGAAGTTGTGGCAAAGAAACATTTTCACCAATGGCATCAGGAGCTTTTTGATTTGCAAACATGGCTTGTGAATGGTCCTTCGTGCTTACTTCCCATAATGCTTGTCTCCTATCCAAACCAATCGAGTGAAATGCATCAGCTTCAGCTAATCGTTCAAGTGTTGTATTTGAAATTCCGATTGTGCGTAATTCATCAATGGTTTTGTAAAACTGCTTTCTATTGCCAACTAAATCTTCAATATCCTCGGCACGAATACCTTTGATCTGTCGAAAGCCCAATCGCAAGGCTTTGTAGTTGCCACTGCGTTCTTCTAATTGATGATCCCAGGTAGAATAATTAATGTCAATTGGCCTCACATCAACTCCGTGTTGTTTCGCATCTTGCACCAACTGCGCTGGCTGATAAAATCCCATCGGCTGACTATTGAGAATAGCACATGCAAAAACATCAGGATAAAAACATTTCAACCAGCTCGATACATACACGAGCAAAGCGAAAGAAGCAGCATGACTTTCCGGAAAACCGTAAGAGCCAAAACCTTCAAGTTGTTTAAATACACGAACTGCATATTCTTTATCATAACCATTCCGGATCATTCCATCAATCAACTTTTTTTGGAATGCTGTCACTTTTCCTTGCGCTTTAAATGTTGCCATGCTTCTTCTAAGTTCATCTGCTTCGGTCGGTGTAAATCCTCCGGCAACAATCGCAATTTTCATAGCCTGTTCCTGGAAAAGAGGAACGCCTTTCGTTCGTTGTAAAATTTCTCTTAGTTCTTCCGATGGATATTCTTCCGGCTCTTCACCATTGCGTCTTCGCAAATACGGATGCACCATATCACCCTGAATAGGACCGGGACGAACAATAGCAACTTCAATCACCAAATCATAAAAGCATCTCGGTTTTAATCGAGGCAGCATGGATTGTTGTGCACGGCTTTCTATTTGGAAAACACCAATGGTATCTGCTTTGCAGATCATGTCATACACTGCTGTTTCATCTTGTGGAATATTGGCTAGCGTCCAATTCTTATCATAATGTTGTTTGCCTAATTCAAATGCTTTTTTAATGCAAGTAAGCATACCAAGCGCCAATACATCAATCTTTAAAAACTTAAGCGCTTCTATATCGTCTTTATTCCATTCAACACAGGTCCTGCCTTCCATGCGGGCATTCAGAATAGGACAGAGATCAGTCAATTTTCCACGGGTAATAATAAACCCTCCTGTGTGCTGACCAAGTTGTCGTGGGAAACCCATGTATTGCCGAGTGAGCTCTAATACTTTTTTTAAGAGAGCATCTTGAGGATTCAATCCTATTTCTCTTACTTCATCTTCATTCACTCCTTCACTCAATCGATGAATGCTGGATGAAAGTTTGGCAACTGCATCCAGAGAAAGCCCCATCGCTTTTCCCACATCACGAATAGCACCTTTGCCATGCATCTGTGTTACAGTGGCAACAATGGCAGCCCTGTCTCTTCCATATTTTTCATAGATGTATTGGATCACTTCTTCTCTTCGCTCATGTTCAAAATCCACATCAATATCAGGCGGTTCATTCCTTGCAGATGAAATAAAACGTTCGAACAAAACATCAATTTCGTTAGGATTAACAGATGTAATGCCCATGCAAAAACAAACCGTTGAATTAGCAGCCGAACCTCTTCCCTGGCAAAGGATATCACGGCTTCTTGCAAAGCGAACAATATCATGAACAGTTAAAAAGTAAGCAGCATAATTCATTTCGTCAATGAACTTTAATTCATGTACAATGGCATCAGAAATTTTTTTCGGAATGGTTTCACCAAAAAAATTTCTCGCTCCTTCCCAGGCAAGATGCTCAACCTCTTGCAATGGTGTTCTACCTCCTGTTGTAAACTCTTCGGGATATTCATATTTCAATTCATCTAAAGAAAATTGACAGGCTTCTGCAATTTCAATACTGTGATGAACGGCGTCTGGATATTGACGAAATAATCGAATGATTTCATCCTGCGGTTTCAAATAACGTTCTGCATTAGGCAACAACTTAAAGCCTGCATTGAGAATGGTACATTTTTCACGAATGCAGGCAAGTACGTCCTGTAATTGCCTGCGTTCAGTACAGTGATAGTGTACATCGTTAGTTACAACCAGTGGAATAGATAGTTCTTCTGAAAGTTGCGACAAACGATATATCTGTTTGCCATCATCTCCATTGTACCGACGAGAAATGGCTATTGAAAAAAAACTTCCAAAGGCTTCTTTATACAACAACAATTCCTTGGCAAATGCAGCATCAAAGCAAAACTCCTCATTTAAAGTTTCAGGAGGGACTACAATAAAGTGCAAGCCATCTTTGTATTGAAAAACATCAGCCTTGTATAAATGACATTCACCTTTTTCTGCACGAAGATTTCCTGTTGATAATAAACCGCAAAGATTTGCCCATGCTTTGATCGTTGTTGGATAAGCTAACAGACTTGACCCATCCAACAGATCTAATCGACATCCCGGGATCACACGAACACTTTTCCTTTTTCCCGCTGCATGAGCACGAACAACACCTGCCACCGTATTTCTATCCGTAATGGCTATTGTATCATAACCTAATGAAGCAGCATGTTCAACTAATTCATCAGGATGAGAAGCTCCTCTTAGAAAACTAAAGTTGGTTGTTATTTGTAGTTCCGAATATCGCATACTGCATTCTTAAGACTTCATGCAAAGAATCCATGTAGAAACCATTTAGGCGATCGCTTCTCATTATAATGTCCCGAACGGAAAAGCCAGTAGCGTTTCCCTTCTTCATCTTCTACCGCGTAATAATCCCTGTGCTCGCCTTCCTGTATCCACCACTCCTGTTCTATGCGTTCAGGACCGTCTGCTTTCATTACTTTATGTAATTTTCCTTTGTACCTAAAATGTAGTGGTGGATAATCCGGGACAGGTGCAGCCACTTCTATTAGTTCAGGCGGAGAAAGAATTTGCAATGGTCTTGGTTTATCTAATTTCCATTGTGTTGTTGGTCGCTCATTCAAATCACCAGCTTTTTTAAAAGAACGCTCAGGCCAGTAATGTTCCGTAGGCAAAAATCTTTGTACCGCTTCTTCACCTAAACGATTCGTAAATCGATCCATCAGGTCAAGAACTTCTCCATCCAGTAAACCACCTTGCGTTCTCCATAAGTCTTCCTGCTTTACCAAAGCATCTTCTACAGCAGTCGCTTCCAGCAGGAATAATTCAATACCTTCTTTTGGTTCAATAGTAGAAAGCTTGATTTCGAAAAGCCGGAAAAGATGTTCAACATTTTGCGAAGGTTGATTGGTGCTGATCTCGATACCGGATGCGCCACCATCTAATTGATATGCACGAAAGAAAACTTTCCGTAATCCTTTGCCCTCTTTTCTCAAACGTGAACCTAAATTCATTAGTAAATGTTGCAGTGCTATCTCAATTCCTTCTTTTGTTTTGATCGGCTCTATACAGGGCAAACGTTCCTGGTAAGGTTCTATAGGATAAACAGGAATAATAATTTCTTCTTCTTCACCAATGGCCTGCCGCAAACGTTGCAGCAAACTATTGCCAAAACGTCTTCGCAATGATTTAGCAGGTATAGAAATAATATCGCCAATTCTTCTCAACCCAAGTTTCTGTAAAACTTCGTTTGTCTCTTCATCTATTCGGAGAGCACTTACAGGCAAGTTCAACAATGCTTCTACTTGCTTTCCTTTTTCAACAATTATGTTGTTGCCATATCGGGCCATAGCCCAGGCACATCCAATGGTATCAGCCATCGCTACACGAACGGCATAACCTCTTTGATTTAATCTTTTGGTGATGTCATTTAAATATTTTTCTTCACCGCCCCAAAGATGTGTGCAACCGGAAGCATCTAACAAAATACCATTAGGATAATCAGGTGATGCAGCCGGTGTAAAACGAATACACCATTCGGCAATTCGATCCGCTAATTGCGTTGTTAATCCTGGCTTATCATCTAATACATGCAGCGAGGGATATAAGGCTTTGGCATCAGCAAGCACCATGTTTTCATAAATGCCATTTGTCTTTGCTAAAGCATTTGCAGCAGTGATAACAACACGATTGCGAACAGTAGCTTTTAAAACAAAAGCTTTATTTTTTAACTGGGGTTGTTTGCGTGCATGCCAGTCAGTGGCCAGGTAAGGAAACCATATCGAAACAAATCGCTTGCTCATATCAGCCAATTTGTTTGTGCAGAATATTAGACAGAACAGCAAGCCGTGAAGGATAGCGAAAACCATTGCTGGTCCATTCAATATCCCAGCTGCCTGTTTTACCATTACGAACTTTTAGGAGATCAACTTTCCATCGTGGATGACCAATTCCTGGTAATTGATTTTCTGTTTTTGTAGGCAGTGGTTGAATATGCCAGCGGGAAACAGCGGTGGTCAATAAGTTCTTTGGAGCCTTTCGAAGAATAAAACAACCAACACCGGCATCTTCGATAGCTAATTGAAAACGACGACTGGCTGTAATACTCATTTCAGGCAACTCACCAACAACAGCTGATAAAGATGAACATGTCAGCGCTTCATGAATTGCCCAGAGAATGTCTTTTTCTTTTTTAACGTGAAGAAATACCACGCAGTGAGGTTGAATGCCAAACCATTTTAAGGATGGCGGAAATAGTTTTATGGATGACCCGATCCAAACTACGGTTGCCACTTTCGAAACTCTGGATGAAAGCAACCCGGCAATAAAGGCTGAAGAAGCGGCAACTTCTTCGGGATTAAAACAAAAAAATTCATGCAGGGCAGAAAATGGAAAAACTTTATTGGGGAAAACGTCATTAATGCGACCTAGTCTTGTTTCTTCGGCAAGCACAGGTTCCTTAAATCCTTCCATAAGAAGAATTTCCTTCCTCAAACTGCTCAATATTTCCTGCTTCTCCTTAATCATCCTTTTCTCTTTTAATTAATCCTCCCAAATCCAGGTTCAGACGGCTGCTTTTCAATCAAATATTTCCAATACCTTTTCGGCACATGCTGAATATGCAACTTCATATTCCTTCTTGCCTTGATGTTCACACTGTCGAAATATTGTTTCCATAATTGCTGGTACAAATTTTCTTTTTCATCATAAACATTTTCCTCTTCGCTATTGCCTTCATTAAATTGGATCATTACTTCCGACACTTCTTTCAAATCATAGTGCAAGCCATACTTTCTCCGGCAATCATAAATCAGCCATCGTTGGTCGGCATAACGTTCTTTAAAATGATTTGCTATCAGCGGTAGCACATTAAAATCAGGCTGAATGATAGCATAGTATAATTTATCCTTCGTCAATTGAAATCGAATAAATGCTTCCATGCGATGTTTTTCACGATGCACCTTCCTGCTCATTTGCTGCACCATCAATACATCAGGATATCCATAATCATTTTCTGCTCCGGGCTTACCGGCAATTACATATTGTATATAGCGCAGCAAAACATTTTCAATGCCAATCAACTCACTCAAAAAACTTTTATACAACTGGTTCATTGCAGTCTTTAATATCTTTTGATCAAGCTTCGCCAACACTCTTTCCGTTTTTGAATTATTCGTATGCACTACATGAACATCACCAAACAAACTTCCTTCGGCCACATTGCCTCTCCTGATCTTTGGTTGCGTTATTTTATATTCATACACTTCAAACACCGCAGTTAAAAACCCTTCAAACGTTCCATCATACAATACAGGTTTCATCTAAAACAAATTGATTTGTTGCGAAAAATTTTTAAAATACTTGCTTTTGCTTTCAGCTAAAATCATGTCTTTAATTTGCCACGGTTGCCTCTCAACTCTTTCAAAACTTTTATTGGCAACAATAAAATGTTTTGCCCTGTTCAACGCAATTCCGATCTTTTTCAAATGATCAAAATCGAGTTTGCGATGTTTTCTTGCTTCACAAATTTTTTGAGCAGATCCAATTCCAATCCCCGGAACCCGCATAATCATTTTATAATCTGCTTTGTTAATATCCATTGGAAAAAGATGCAGGTTTTTCAAAGCCCAATTCAGCTTCGGATCAATTTGCATATCCAGCAAAGGATCATTTACATCAAGCAACTCTTTTACATCAAAATGATAAAATCGCATCAACCAATCAGCCTGGTATAATCTGTTTTCCCGGATCATCGGTACTGGCGTTCCAATAGCAGGCAAACGATTGTCATTGCTGATCGGTACATATCCCGAATAGTACACTCGTCTCAACTGCATCTTCTTGTAAAACTGGTCGGCCATCCATAATATTTGCAGATCGGTTTCAGGTGTTGCTCCAATTACCATTTGTGTGCTTTGTCCTGCAGGTGCAAACGTTGGTGCTTTCTTCAACACTTTCTTTTCATCAGCATTTGCTTCAATCGCCGATTTCAAAAACTTCATCGGCTTTATCATGTCTTCTCTCTTTTTATCGGGAGCTAACAAAGCCAAACTTTTTTCTGTTGGCATTTCAACATTCACACTCAGGCGGTCTGCATACAATCCTGCTTCTTTCATCAATTCATCAGAGGCGCCAGGAATTGTTTTCAAATGAATGTATCCATTGAAGCGATGCTCAGTTCTCAACTTCTTTGCCACCAGCACCAATCGCTCCATTGTATAATCTGCATTTTTAAAAATGCCGCTGCTCAAAAACAAACCTTCAATATAATTGCGGCGATAAAAGTTGATGGTGAGATCAACTACTTCCTGCACGGTAAATGCGGCACGTTTAACATCATTGCTTTTGCGATTAATACAATAGGCGCAATCAAAAATGCAATGATTGGTCAGCAAAATTTTCAATAGCGAAATACATCTACCATCTTCCGTGTACGAATGACAAATACCATTCGATGCATTACCCAAACCTTTGTTTTCGTTTTTACGATTGCTTCCACTGCTGCTGCAACTCACATCGTACTTCGCTGCATCAGCCAGTATGCTTAGCTTCTCTACAATTCTTTCACTCATAGTTGTGTTTTTCAAAAAACAAACAAAACGCAAAACAGTTTTCAAAGGATCAATGATTTTGTAGTCAACTGTATTACTACTATCATCGCCTGTTGTGTCACTCACTTGTACGTTCAATAATTCTAATCAGCACGTTCAACACGCACTACAATTTTCAACCAATCATTTATTCATAAATTTTACGTTCGGCTCCTATAGAGCCGTATTTACTTGACAACTTTCTTCTAATAAGGCTCCGCACCTACGGAGCATATTTATATTTCTCTAATCAACATTGATTACTATGAAACCAAGTGTCTTACTTTCACATATCCTTTTAATCCACCCAAATCCAGGTTCAGACTTTTGGTTCAGAATAATTTCCCCTGTTCACCCGGCCTTCTGAAAATACTTGTATCCAACTCCCATCTTTCTGCATTCATTCCATAGAGCTTCCCATATTTTTTATATTGCTGCGAAACGATTTGCGCAATATTTCCTTCGCCTCGCATTCTTCGTCCCCACTCACTATCATTTACTTTTCCATCATGACTTGCTTCAATCAAATGCCAAACCTTATCAGCACGATCAGGAAAATTTTTATAAAGCCAGTCGTGAAATAAAAATTTGATAGCCCCATTCAACCGAATAAAAGTGTACGCAGTAAAAGTTGCTCCTGCATCTTTACCTGCTTTCATGATGCGTTGCATTTCATGTTCATTCAATCCCGGTATCATTGGACCCATCATAATTCCCATGCGAACACCGGCACTGCTTAATTCTTCAATTACTTTCAATCGTTGCTTGGCTGTTACAGTTCTTGGTTCCATTGCTCTTCTTAATTTATCATCGAAGGATGTAACAGAAACCATTGCAGATAAAATATTTTTCTTCGCCATTTCCTGCAGTATGTCCTTGTCCTTAATGATCCAGGCATTCTTTGTCAATATGCCAACGGGTTGATTGAATTCATTGCACACTTCCAAAAGCTTTCTTGTCAACCGAAATTTTTGTTCGGCTGGTTGATAACAATCAGTATTGCCACTCAGCATGATTGGTTTGGCGTCCCAATTTTTATTCATCAAAAACTTGCGCAGCAATTCAGGTGCATTTTTCTTCACAAGTATTTTGCTTTCAAAATCCAATCCTGCACTGTAGCCCCAATACTCAAACGAATTTCTTGCATAGCAATAAATGCATCCATGCTCACAGCCCTGGTAAGGGTTCATACTGTACATCATTCCCACATCAGGACTTTCCACCTTATTCACAATACTCTTTGGAAATACTTCAATGTATTGCGTGGGTACTTCTTTCTCTTCCCAGTCATCAATACCTTCTATGTGTTCTCTCGTTACTTCATTTGTGATGAATTTATTTTTGGTATTGAATTGCGCTCCTCTTCCTTTCTTATAAGTATCAATTGGCTGGTCCTGGTTTTGCGTTTCCATATAATAAGAGATAATAGTCAGTATTCTGCAGGCATAAAATTTATTCCCTCTTGTCAATCACTTCCCTTATGCAGAATAGAATTACAAGCGTACAAGTGAGTGACACAACAGAAGTTAAATAGTAGTAATGTGGCTCATTACATAAATAAACTTCCCTGCTTAGTATTTACCGGAAGGTTTTGAAACTCGAAACGCATGGCTGGTTGGAATTTTAATTTTTCTCCTGCAGGCCTTTTTAGCAACAGCATGCTGTTTGCAATGAACCTGCCTGTAAACTGCCGGTGCGAATACTCAAGCCACCCTTCTTCGTATTGCCACGGCTTTAATTTTCTGCAAATGCTTAGGTGAGGCGTTTCAATAAAATGAGGCTTGTTTTCCCTGTTTAATGTCATTAATCTTTGGGCTTGTTTCATTTCTTTTACCAAAGATTGAATCGGCACCCTTGAAGTAACATTAATGAAAATGGTATGCGATGGAAAGCTTCCATAATCTTTCAGTTCAACTTTGAAAGGAGTGATGCCCATGCCGATGTTTTGTAAACGCTGCATCATTCTTTCTTCCATTAATTCAAGGCTTAGCCAATTGACCAAAGTAATATGCGGCTTTGTAAACCTGGCAATATCATTCTTGTATTTGCCGGCAAATTCATTTTTGATCTTAATGATCTTTTGCCATAAATCTTCGGGAGGGTTTAACACCAATAAATATTCATTGATGCGGTAACCGGGCATGTGAAAGTTTATAGGTTCCATAGCAAATGGTTTAACTGGTTAGCAAATTAGATTACTAAATTACTAAAATATTTAGCAAAGCAAATTTTATTTATTAACAGTTTTTGAAACAACCTGCTTAATGAACACAACCTGGTAAAATAGTTATTGCATTGAATATTGAGTGAGAAAGGATTTAAGAAATGAATGGTTCGTAACGTTCTTGTTGAAGGCTGAGCTTTTTTAAAAGAGATTCTATTTTTTTTACTCCAATCTTTTCTGCCCACTCAAAAGGCCCATAAGGATAATTGGTTCCGAGTTTCATTGCTGTATCAATCTCTTGCCTGGTACTTACACCTTCGTTTAATGCAATAAATGCTTCATTAATGATCATGCTGATCACCCTTGCAGTAATAAAACCAGCAACATCGCCAACCCATTCTATTTTTTTATTAAAGAGAGAAAATATTTCTTCAGTTTTCCCCCTGTTGCTATCATCTAACGATGATGCTTCTACCAACGGCGATTTTAGGAACGTATTCCATCCATTGATGCGGACAAAGGAAATGTCCGTTTCAGGCAATGTTTCTTCAACACTGCTAATAATAACAAGCTTTGGCAATACTTGTTTCAATATGTTGATGTGATTGTTTTCAAAAAGCAGATCAATGAAAGCAGACGCTTTTGGATAAGCTAAAAATTCATTTACGTTAGCAATAAAAACCAGTTCCGTACCGGGCTGTGTTCCATTGCACAGTAATTCTTCTTTCAAACTTTCATTGGCCAAAACGATCAACTGCATCATTTGAATTTACAAACACGAATTACACGAATTATAGCCAATTGCACAAATACTTCATTTAGGTATAACAAAAAAAACTGCAAATTGAAGCTTATGTCATCAAAAAATTATTTCCTGCTAATTCGCTATAATTCGTGTAATTCGTGCTATGGAAAAGAAGATCATCAACACCAAAAATGCACCTGCCCCCATTGGGCCTTACAACCAGGCCATATTAGCCAACGACACGCTTTATATTTCCGGGCAAGTTTGCATTGAGGCTGCCACCGGCAATTTAAAGAACCGCGACATACAAGATGAAACACACCAGGTAATGCAAAACCTGAAAGTTATTTTGCAGGAAGCAGGAATGAGCTTTAACAATGTAGTAAAAACAACAATATTTATTACCGATATGAACCGTTTTAGCGAGATCAACGAGGTGTATGGAAAATATTTTGACGGTGATTTTCCTGCAAGAGAAACCGTACAGGTATCGGCGCTTCCCAAGGCTGTGAATGTGGAGATCAGCATGATTGCGGTGAAATAGTTAGTGGTGAGTGGGAAGTAGCGAGTGGGTTTACTAAACACTATTAAGTTCGTTGGCTCCGATTATACGGAGCTATTTTTTTAACTTCAAAGAAGCAAGTGAACGATCGCATGAATTATGAACCATGAACTATCAACCATGAACCCTTAGCCTGCATGCGAAAATTTTTAAAAAAACTATTGCTCAAACCTGTACTCAGGCTCTCTGCCAAATACTCTTCTCATCCTGACAGGCGGCGGGTGTTTGAAGCCCTCTCGCAATTGCTATCGAAAATTTTAGAAGGCGATAAAAAGAAAGGGCTGATCATTCCATTTGATATTCATACCGGCCGCTTTATTATTTTTTCGGACCAACACAAAGGCAACCGGGATGGCGCCGATGATTTTATGCTTTGCGAACCGAACTACTTAGCAGCACTGGATTATTATTATCAGAATGGATTTCATTACATAGCACTTGGCGATTGCGAAGAGCTGTGGGAGAATACCTGGCTGAGTGTAAAAAAAGCACAGAAGCCATCGTTTGAAAAGGAAAAACAATTCATTTCCAAAAACGCCTTCGTCAAAATTTTTGGCAACCACGATTTGTTTTGGGATAACGATCCGTTTGCTCCTATTCAGTTGAAAGAAGTGTTTGAAAATTATGTGCCTATTTATGAAGGCGTCGTGTTGCAAACCATCATTAATAACAAAACCATTAATATTTATTGCACACACGGCCACCAGGGCGATGAAGTAAGTGATGGCAATTGGTTCAGTAAATTTTTTGTTTCAAAAATTTGGGCGCCTTTGCAAGCCTATCTTCAAATCAATCCGAACACGCCTGCCTATGATACACAATTAAAAACTTTGCACAATTCCATTATGTATGAATGGAGTGCACAGCAGCAGGATTTATTTTTGATTACGGGTCATACACACCAGCCGGTGTTTGAAGCCCTCACGCATATTGAAAGATTATACCGCCAGTTATTGTTTGCACGCAAGGCAAACGATAAGGACATGATCGCCGCCTTGGAAGAAGAAATCCAAAAAAGAAAATTCGAGTACACACACGTTTCAGAAGATTACCTGAAACTAAAACCTACTTATTTTAATTCAGGCTGTTGCTGCTTCAGCGACGGTGATATTACAGGGATTGAAATTGAACAGAATTGTTTTCGACTAATTAAGTGGCATTCAAAAGAGGGAATACCGCAGCGGATCATTTTAGAAGAAGCACCGATTGAAGAACTGCTTGGGACGATAAGAAGTTGAGGAGGTGATTGAGTTGAAAGGTTGACAAGGAAACTACTATTTAACTTGCCAACCTTTCAACTTATCAATAACTAAAATCCCTTTGCATTCAAACTGTTATTCTTGCGGTTTACATCAGGCAATTTATTATCCGGATCTAATATCACATCGGTGATGCGGCTGGTAGTGTTTACATTAAATGTCCATTCCGAACCACGCTGCCATACTTCTACAGGAAGGTCAATTCTTTGTTGTTTACCATTGGCCTCTTTCACCAGTACTGTTACAGGCATAGCCATTTCATCAAGGTTTTCAACTGTTATTGCTGCGCCTTTTTCCGGAATGTTGTCGTTGTATTTTACCCCTGCTACAGCTTGATCAAGCTTGTAGTTGGTAAATATCCATTCTCTCCAAAACCAGGCTAAGTCTTCACCTGAAACATTTTCCATGGTGCGGAAAAAATCCCATGGTGTTGGATGTTTAAAAGCCCATCGATTGATATATTCTCTGAAAGCTCTGTCGAAACGATCCGGTCCTAACACTACGTCACGCAATGCATCCAGCATCATAGCCGGTTTTAAATAGGCGGCTACGCCCAAATTGTTCTGCTGAATTACTTCAGGTATTGCCCACAGCGGATCCATCTTGTCGTTAAAAGCAGATTTGATCATGGCTTCCGGTGGAAAAAAAGAAAATTCTGCATACTCGCCCTTGTTAAATGCTTTTGTTGATAGTTCATTGATAAAAGTGTTGAAGCCTTCATCCATCCATGCATATTTACGTTCGTTACTTCCTACAATCATAGGAAACCAAGTGTGTCCAAACTCATGATCGGTTACGCCCCATAAATCACCACCACTATCAGAATAGCTACAGAAAACAATGCCTGGGTATTCCATGCCGCCAACAATACCAGCTACGTTGGTGGCAACAGGATAAGGAAACTCAAACCATTTGTTAGAGTAATGTTCCAAAGAAGCTTTCACCATTTCGGTGCTGCGCTGCCAGCCGTCTTTTTTAATGCTTTCAACAGGATAAGCACTCATAGCCAGAGATTTTTTACCGCTTGGCAAATTGATGCGTGCTGCATCCCATACAAAAGCCTTCGATGCTGCCCAGGCAACATCGCGGGTGTTTTGAATTTTAAATTTCCAGGTAAGATTGCCACCCGATGGTCTTGACTTTGGATCTTCAATTTCATCGGCACTACGCAACATCACTGTTTTATCACTGTTTCTTGCATTGGCCAATCTTGAAATTTGTGTTGGTGTCAACACTTCTTTTTCATTTTGCAATTCGCCTGAACCAACAACAATTAAATTGGCAGGTGCTGTAACATTATATTCAATATCGCCATACTCTAAATA
>JBQCJM010000138.1:0-20631 GCA_051952715.1 Flavisolibacter sp. | reverse complement strand
AGTTCATCGTCATCGATCATTTGCTGGTAAAGCAATTGCAATTTTTCTATTTGGACCCCGGTAAGTTTTTTAGGGAAGTGCTCCTGCAGGTATTTTTTATTTTCCCTGAAAGCCACAATGTTGTTGTAATGGAAAACCAGGTCGGCTAATTGTGGATACAGTTTGTTCTCAAAAAAGTATTTGTTGATCTCCTGCAAATAAGCAAGCAACGTATATTTCTTTAGCTCAAAATCAATATAACCTTCGGCAAACCAGGTTTCGGATAATCGTTTCATAGTCTAAAGATTTGATTTCCTAATTTACGAAATAGACTTTTCAATTCACATACCTGTTTATCTTTAATCTGTTAATTGTCCTTTTATGTATAAATTTTTCCCCTTCGTTATTATACTGTTTTTGGTTTCGTGCAAAACCACCACTTTTTATGTAGTGCGGCACGCAGAAAAGGAAACCACCAATACCATGACAAATGATGTGCCTTTGTCTACAGAAGGCAGGCAAAGAGCAGAAGCTTTAAAAGAGGTATTGCAAAACAAAAACGTCGGCGCTATTTATTCCACGAATTATCTCCGCACCAAATCAACGGCGCAGCCATTGGCCGAGAGGGAAAATATTGCCATTCAAATTTATGATCCTCGTGATACCGGTTTTGTATCAAGAATAAGAAATATTAGTTCGGGCAATGTGTTGATCGTTGGGCACTCTAATACTGTCGATGATATTGTAAATAAACTGGAAGGCAAAACCGTTATACCCGGCGACTTGCCTGAATCGGAGTATGGCGATTTATTTGTAGTGAAACGAAAAGGGAAGAAATACAGTTTTGAGAAAAAACATTTTGGATTGTAGCTCACAGATTTCAAGAAGAAGATAAAGGACGCCTCTCTTCGTTTTGCCTTTGCGTAAAGCTCTCCATTTGTCGAATAGAATGTTAGAACGTATAAGTGTGCGACGCAACAAAAGCTTTATGGCAGTAATGCAGCCTGGTTCAAAACAAAAAGCCTCGCATTGCAAGGCCTTTTGTTTTATTTGTATTCTTTACAATCAGTACTCCCTGTTACCATTAAAATTTTCCAGTTCATTAGCTACCGCAGTCAGGAATGTGGCACCCAAACTTCCATCTACAATTCGATGGTCATAGCTCATAGATAAATACATCATGTGACGGATGGCAATGCTGTCGCCATGTGGCGTTTCCACTACCACCGGACGTTTTTTAATGGCGCCAACAGCCAGTATGGCCACCTGCGGCTGATTGATGATGGGCGTTCCCATTAAACTGCCAAACGTACCCACATTAGTTAAGGTAAAAGTGCCGTCAGCAATATCTTCGGGCTTTAGTTTGTTATTGCGGGCATTGTCCGCTAAATTGTTCACCTGTTTAGCTAATCCAACCAAATTTAATTGGTCTGCATTTCTAATTACTGGCACAATCAAATTACCGGTAGGCAGTGCCGTAGCCATACCAATGTTGATGTCTTTTTTTACCACAATATTATTTCCGTCAAGCGAACTATTGATCAACGGAAACTTTTTTATGCAGCGGACAATGGCTTCAATGAACAGTGGTGTAAAAGTGATTTTTGTGCCTTCGCGTTTTTCAAAATCCTTCTTCACCTTTTCACGCCACATTACTAAGTTGGTTACATCGGCTTCTGTGAAGCTGGTTACATGCGGGCTGGTATGCTTACTCCGCACCATATGGTCGGCAATGAGCCTGCGCATACGATCCATTTCAATGATTTCTACATTACCGCTGTATGATGTGAGTTTTGTGTTTTGTGTTTCGGGTTCTCTTTGTTCCACCTTGTTCATTGGAATCATCATGCCTTGCGATTGTTGCTGGCCTTGAACCTCCGGTTTTGAACCATGAACTTTTCCTGCTCTTTTATCGCTTACATATTGAAGTATATCTCTCTTTGTTACGCGGCCTTCATTACCCGTGCCCGGAACATTTTCCAGTTCGCTCATACTTACGCCTTCCTGCGCTGCAATGTTTAGTACAAGAGGAGAGTAGAAACGATTAACGTTTGAATTTTGTGGTTCGTAAGTAGTTGCAACCTGTTGTTGATTATTACTAACTGCAAACTGGCTGCTGCTTTTTTCTTGTGCTTTGTAACCTGTACCTTGCGTTTCTTTTACTTCCTCATTTCTTGTTCCCTGCTCCTTGTTCTGGGCTTCTCCGGCGTCGGTTTTGATGCGGGCAATTACTTCACCAACAGGTACTACGTCATTAACATTGTATAGCACTTCCGAAATTACGCCTTCGGCAGTTGATGGTACTTCACTGTCTACTTTGTCCGTAGCAATTTCCAAAACCGTTTCATCCATTTTTACAGCATCGCCGGGCTGCTTGTGCCATTTTAAAATGGTTGCTTCCATTATACTTTCGCCCATCTTAGGCATTACCAGGTCAACAGTAGCCATTATTTAAGTTTATAGTTTGGAGTTTGAAGTTTTTAATTATTGGGCCGGCCTCAATGCTACTATGGTACTTCTGTTGCGTCGCACACTTATACAACAGCAAGTCTATTCAGCAATCGTTCGTTACCCAAATAAATTTGCGCCAAAAATAAGCAAAGCGGCATTAATCGCTTCAATCGGCTGTTTCTAATATAAATCGTCTCAACAAGGTCAGTGCCGTCTGTGCCGTCATTTCAATATTCCGTATCCTGTCGAACCTGAAAAAATGCTTCGTAGCTTTTATTTTGTCTGCGTTGCCTACAGCAATCCATACAGTGCCAACAGGTTTTTCCGGCGAGCCGCCATCGGGGCCCATAAGGCCCGAGGTAGCAATGGCGTAATCGGCGCCAACTGTTTTTAAAACACCCTTCACCATCGCTGTTACGGTTTCTTCACTGACTGCTCCATGTTGTTGAAGCGTTTCATTTTTTACACCCAAAACATTTTCTTTAACCGCATTGGCGTACGAAACCACGCTGCCATTGTAAATAGATGAAGAGCCGGCTTTTGATGTAATTAAATGTGCAATGTAGCCGCCGGTGCAGCTTTCGGCTGTAGCCATTGTTTTCTTTTTTTCTTTAAGCAGGCGGCTTACCGATTCCTCCAGAGAAATATCTTCCTGCGCAATCATCCACTCTTTTACAAGTGGCTTTAGCTTTTCAAACTGTTCATCAATCTCTTTTTGTAATGCAGCCACATCGCTTCCTCTGCCTGTTAACCTCAGTCGCACCACGCCATAAGCAGGTAAATAAGCCAGCTTAATATGACCGGGTAAATTATTTTCAAAGTCAAGGATAGTATCTGCAATCGTTGATTCGCCAATACCAGATGTTACCAAAGTGCGGTGAACAACAGCAGGCAATTCCAAGGTCTCCTTCAGCTTTGGAATAACACTATGCTTCATCAATCCTTTCATTTCATGAGGAACACCGGGAAGAGACACAAAAACCATGTCGTTCATTTGCCACCACATGCCCGGCGCTGTGCCCCTTAAGTTAGGCAGTACAATACAGTTGTCTGGTACTTCTGCCTGTTTTAAATTTCTTTCTATCAATGGACGGTTGAGCTTATTGAAAATGTTTTTTACATTTTGTAAAGCGCCTCCATCAACAACAAGCTTTGCGTTGAAATATTCGCAAAGCGTTGGCTTGGTAATATCATCGGCAGTGGGGCCAAGCCCGCCGGTAATGATAATGACCTGGCAATCCTGACTCTGTTCTTTCAATGCAGAAAGAATTTCTTCTTTTACATCCCCGATGGCTATGCGCCGCTTTACCCAAATGCCGACCTTGTTCAATTCCTGCGCAATAAAAGCGCTGTTGGTGTCAATGGTTTGTCCTATCAACAGTTCGTCGCCTATGGTAATGATGCAGGCATTTACTTCTTTCATCTGTAAATACTAATTTTAGCGCAATGTACGACGCCATGAAAAAAATTATTTTCTTATTCTCTATTGCTATTTCTTATCATTGTTTTGCACAGAACACTACATTAAAGCTTACACAAGCTTTTCAGCAGTTTGAAAATGATGCGCAACTAAGCAATGCCATTTCCTCGCTTTATGTTATTGACGCCAAAACGGGTAACGTGGTGTTTGATAAAAATTCAACCATTGGACTGGCAACTGCATCGACACTGAAAATTATAACTGCTGCAACAGCGTATGAATTGCTGGGGAAAGATTTCCGCTATAAAACCGAATTAGGATACGATGGAAAAATTGAAAAAGGTGTATTGAAGGGAAACTTGTTTTTGGAAGGAAGTGGTGACCCTACGTTGGGTAGTTGGCGTTACACATCAACAAAAAGAGAAACAATTTTAAAAACCCTGGCAGACCAATTAAAAGCAAAGGGAATAAAAAAGGTAGACGGCAACTTATATTTAGATGAGGCGGGATTTTCTTTTCAGCCAACACCCGGCGGATGGATATGGGACGATATTGGCAACTATTATGGAGCTGGTGCAAGAGCCATTAACTGGAACGAAAATCAATATGATTTAATTCTGAAGCCGGGGAAAAAAGTTGGTGATACAACTGCTGTTGTGGGTACTAATCCAGGCGATGTAATGTACTCTTTGTACAATCAAATTGAGACAGGTGAAAAAGGTAGTGGTGATAATGGTTATATTTATTTGGCTCCTTTTTCTCCGTTCGGATTTACAGAAGGAACTATTCCGTTGCAGGAAAAAGATTTTACCATTTCGGGATCGTTGCCATATCCTGCATTGGCCATGGGCAATGAAATTGAGAAATCACTTTCAAAAAATGATATTCTCCTGGGAAACGCCATAAAAAGCTACGCAGAAAAATTATTGAATAAAAAGGAGTGGCCTGGAGCTGCGCAGCCGCTGTATAGTTTTTATTCGCCTTCACTCGATTCTATCGTCTATTGGTTTCTTAAAAAAAGCATCAACCTTTATGGAGAAGCTTTGGCTAAAACTTTGGCTTATCAAAAAGAAGGTTTTGGTAGTACAGAGAAAGGCACTGCTATTATTAAAAAGTTTTGGAAAGAGAAAGGTATTCCTGTTACAGAATTAAATATAGTTGATGGTTCAGGCCTTTCGCCGCTGAACCGAGTAACTACGCATGCGCAGGTGGCGATTTTAAAATATGCAAAAAGCCAATCCTGGTTTGGCGGGTATTACGATGCGTTTCCAGTATATAACGAAATGAAGATGAAAAGCGGCACCATCAATGGCGTGAAAGGTTTTTGCGGTTATCAAAAATCAAAGGATGGCAACGAATACATTTTTTCTTTTTTGGTGAATAACTATAACGGATCTGCATCATCGCTTGTAAAGAAGATGTACTTAGTGTTGAATGAATTGAAATAATTTCCGAACCGCTTTTAATATCTTCAGTAACCTTTTCAATCTATCAATCATGGTTCAAACAAAAGAGCAGCATTATAAAAATCACGGCCGCATTGTTTTTACGTATCACATTCTTACACTACTTTCTATCGTAGCATTGTTGATTGGCGCCATACGCAATGTTATTTACAGTAGTAGGGAAAATTTATATTCTGCATGGCTGCTGGTGTTGGTGGCATTTATTTTATTAAGCCTTTACATTCATAGCCGCGTCTTTGCATTGAAAGCGCAGGACAGGGCCATTCGTGCAGAAGAAAATCTACGCTACTTTATGTTGACCGGAAAACGTTTGGATCAAAGACTTACATTAAGTCAGATCATTGCATTGCGGTTTGCCGGCGATGAAGAAATGCCCGCTTTAGCGCAAAAAGCCGTGGAAGAAGGATTAACGAATGATGCCATAAAAAAGCAAATTAAAGTTTGGAGAAGTGATTGGCACAGGGTGTAGAAGTAATAGCAAACCGTTTAGGCATTTGATTATAAGCTTTTGATTATAAGCTTTGCTGTTACTTCAATGTTGAATTGAAATTGCAGAGTACAAGTGTGCGACGCAACCGCCGCTTCATAGTAGCAAAGCAGCCAAGTACAAAACTCTTCTCTGCTAAATCCATTAAATCCACCCAGGTTCAGACTATTTCCCAATAAAACGATCTAAACTTACTTTACCCGGACCCGTAAATAAAAGTGTAACGAAGCAGGCGAGAAATACACCTGCACTTTCACCCACGCCAAAAAAAGCGCCTTTGTGTGCGAAGAATAAAGCCACCGACATAGAGATAATTAAAGGAATGCAGGCAAGTCTTGTAAACAAACCGAGGATAATAAAAGCGGCACAAAAAAATTCGGCGAATACCACCATTGATAAGGAAGTGGTAGAACCAATATGAAAAGGATCGGCAAACCGCGGTGCTTTTTGTGCAAAGTGCATTAACTTGTCCAGGCCGTGATTGATCATCATAGAAGCGCCGACGCCTATGCGCAAAACCAGCATGGCAAACGAAAAAGCGTTGTCAGAAGTACTGGTGCTGAATAATTTTTTCATTCGGATAACTTGAATTGTTGGCAAGTTTACGGAAAGAATTTTAAAATGCAGCTTTGCAGTTAAATTGTTAAATACATCGTGTCATTGAAATTTTATGATGTTCTTTGGAACGATGTTTGGCCAGAACCAAAATAATTCAAATATTTTCAACGTTATCTTCGCAACCGGTTAAAGGATGTTCTATGAAGAAATTTTGTACATCACTCTCACTCTGCTTTATCACGGCTTTTTCTTTTTCGCAGCAAACGGCTTTTTTTAAAGACCCGCAGTCAAACTTCAACGAAGCCAAAGAGTATTTCCAAAAAGAGCAATACAGCCTGGCTTACCCGCTTTTTAAAGAGTTGCAGCAGTCTTTGAAAGAAACCAGCAAAGCCAATACGCCCATTGAGGCGCAGGAGATCAATTACTACACTATCGTATGTGCATTAAAACAAAATGAAGGCCGTGCCGAACAAGATGCACAGGAGTATATTGATGTTACAAAAAATGATGCAAGGGTGCAGATGATGAGCTTTCACTTGGCAGAATCGTATTTTCGCAAGCACCAGTTTTCCGATGCAGTTGATTTATATGAAAATGCCAATATCGCCAATTTAAGCAACCGCGAAATTGCCGATATGAAATTTCATCAGGGTTATTCGTATTTCACGTTGCAGCAATTTGCTAAGGCCAAACCTTTATTTGATGCCATCAGGCAGGTAAAAACCGATCCTAATTATATTGACGCCAATTACTATTATGGTTTCATTGCTTTCCGCGACCGCAATTATGGAGATGCCCTGCAAAGCTTTCGTGTAGTGGAAAATGCGCCGGCTTACGAAGCTATAGTTCCTTATTACATAGCGCAGATATATTATGTGCAGGGAAAAAGAGATGAAGCGCTGGCTTATGCCGAAAACAAAATCAAACAGGGTAAAACGCAATACTATGACCTGGAATTAAAACAGATGCTGGGACATGAGTATTTTGTCAGAAAGCAATACGCAAAAGCCTTGCCTTATCTGGAAGATTATGTAAGCCGTTCCAAAAAAGTACGCCGCGAAGATCTGTATGAATTATCGTACACGTATTATCAGGCTGCCAATTATCCAAAAGCTATTGAAGGGTTTAAGCAACTAAGCGGAAAGGAAGATTCACTAAGCCAGCATGCTATGTATTTACTTGGTGATTCGTATTTGAAAACGGGTCAAAAGGCCAATGCCCGCAATGCTTTTTTGTTTGGATCATCCAACAACAGCAATCCCGAACAAAGAGAAATTTCACGATTTAATTATGCCAAACTTTCTTACGAATTGGGTTACCAGGACGAAAGCTTAAAAAGCCTGCGCAGTTTTTTAAACGATTATCCGCAATCTGTTTACAGGGATGAAGCAACCGAATTGTTAGTAGGCGCTTTGGCTAACACTAATAATTATAAAGATGCGCTGGCATTGCTGGATGGCATTCAAAATCCAACAGCAATTGTAAGAAAATTATATCCAAGGATTTTGTACGGACGTGCTACGGAGCTAATTAACGACGGACGTTTAGCCGAAGCCAATGCCTTGCTGGATAAGGCTTTGAAAGACCCAAATAATGCTTCGGTTTTACCTCTGGTTAATTTTTGGAAAGGAGAACTGGCATACAGAAATAATAATATTGACGAGGCCATTCGTTACTACTACGCTTATTTGAATGCCGGTGCGCCTGCATCGGGCGAAGCGAACGAAAGAGATGTGAAATATAATTTGGGGTATGCTTATTATAGGAAAGAGAATTATCCTGTTGCCAAAAGTTTTTTTGAGCCATTGGCTAACAATGTTTCATTAAGTTCCGATCCCATTACACAGGATGCATACATTCGTACAGCCGATGCCTATTATATGGGCCGCAGCTATGCACAGGCGAAAGCCATGTATGACAATGTGATCAAATTCTCGTGGCCAGCGGAAGATTATGCAACTTTTCAAAAAGGTATGATTGCCGGTATTAGTAATTCAACAGAAAAGATCAACTTGTTGAACACAATGATCCGCAAGTTTCCACAATCAGGTTTAATTGGTGATGCCAATAACGAAATTGCAAACACCTATCTGGCTGATGAACGTTTTCGGGAAGCCATTCCTTATTTGCAAAACATTGTAAACGCTACAGCCAACAGCAGCTTAAAGCCACAGGCACATTTGAAAATGGGCATTGCTTATTACAACCTTAATAATAACGATGCGGCTATTGCACAATACAAACAGTTATTAACCAATTACCCTAATTCGCCGGAAGCAGATAATGCTTTAGACAATCTAAAAGCAATTTACGTGGAACAAGGCCGCCCCGGCGATTATGCAGAAGCGGCAAGACAAGCAGGTAAACCGATATCGGTGAGTGCAGAGGATTCGTTGACCTTTGCGGCAGCGCAGCTGCAATATGATAATGGGAATACAACTGCTGCGCTGAACGCATTCAATACGTATTTGCAGCGTTTCTCCAATGGTACTTATGCTACTGATGCACATTTTTACCTGGCTGATATTTATAACAAAAACAAAGACTGGAATAATGCGTTAAGCCATTACACGGTAGTGGCCGAAAGGGCGCCGAATACTTTTGCGGAAAGAGCCGTATTGCAGGCGGCACGCATCAACTTTTTTGAATTGAAAAATTATCCGGACGCTGAAAAATACTATGCTCAGTTAAAACAAATTACGGCCAGCCAGGAAAATCGCCTGGAAGCTTTGCGTGGTTTATTGCGTACTCAATATCAACAACAAAAATGGAACGATGCGGCAGCAAATGCCAAGGAGTTGATAGCACAAAAAGGAAGCAGTTCCGATGATAAAGCTTTGGCCAATATGAGCATTGGTAAATCGGCGCAAATTGGCGGCGAATACGATGTAGCCATAAATGCATTTAAGCAGGTAGTAGCTGTAAACAAAGGCGCTTTGGCAGCGGAAGCCCGTTATGAAATTGCCAACAGTTGGTTCAGTGTTGGTCATTTAAGCGATGCAGAAAAAGCGGCTTTTGAAGTGATCAATAAATCGGGCTCTTACGACTGGTGGGTTACCAAGGCATATATTTTATTAGGCGATGTATATTTCAAGCAGAAAGATTATTTCAATGCCAAGGCTACATTCCAAAGTGTTGTTGATAATTCATTGAACGCCGAGCTAAAATCGGAAGCACAGACCAAGCTCAATAAAGTAATTGAAGAAGAAGGACAAAATAGCAAAGTAAGTAATTAGGAAATTGGTCGTCTATGAACCATGAACGAAGAACAACCAGCACATTAGCACATTATCGAATTAGCAAATTATGAAGAAATCTTCCATCTTATTAACAGGCTTTTTGTTAACCGGAATTGCAGGCTTTACCCAGGACACCACGAAGAAAAAAGAGGTGAACATTACTTCTACTTTCAAACCTGTTCTGAAGGAAGCCGCCAAGATCAATATCAACGCAACGCCACCAACGCCTGATACGACGAGGCCTAAATTGCAATACAATATTCCTAATCAGAACCTGAATTTTGCTTTTCAGCCCGGCTCTTTAAAACCGCTGGCTTTGTCAATTGATACAGGTGGCCGGTGGAATAATGACAGTTATATAAAAGTGGGTTATGGAAGTTTTAAAACACCTTTCGTGCAGGCAGGCCTTTCGGTTGGCGATGGCAAAACAACCGGCCTGAATGTTTACGCCAAACATTTTTCTTCGAAAGGGAAAATACAATACCAGGACATGCTCCATACAAATATTGGTTTGAATGCTTTTATTCAAACCTCCAATAATTTGGAATGGGATGCACGGTTTGGAGGCACGCAAGAGAAGTACAATAAATATGGTTTCGAACCGAAAACACTTACGTTTCCTGAAGATTCTATCAATGTGAAATTTCAAACCTGGAGCGGAAGACTAAGCTTTCATAACATCAATAGAACAGACCTTGGCCTTTCTTATGCACCGGAAGTGAAGATTGATGTGTTTAACGATCAATTGAGTAATTCGGAAAGCAACAGCTATGTGAATTTGCCATTGAAAAAAACCATAGGCACCGATTTTGAAGCCGATGTTGCTATCGAAGCCAATCTTGCTCAGTACAAGCCCGAAGCTAAATCTCACGTGAAAAATAGTTTTGTTGTTATCTCTCCATCATTGCTGTACAAAAAACAAAACGTGTATGTGCAGGCAGGCATTAAACCTTCCTGGGACAATGGTACATTTAGAACGTTACCCAACGTAATGGTTGAATTCAGTTCAAATGATCAACGCATTTCGTTCCAGGCGGGATGGCTGGGTTATTATCGTAACTCCGGTTATCAATACATGGCCAATATGAACCCGTGGGTATGGGAGCCTGACTCAATTTATAACTCACGCATCGAAGAACGATACGCAGGCATCAAAGGTTCCGTTGGCGATCATTTTTCTTACGGCCTGAAAGCAGGTTATAATAAAATAAGCAATCAGCCGCTTTTTGTAAATGATACGATTGCCGGTGGCAAATCTTTCCAGGTGCTGACCGAACCTGAATTAAAACAATTGAATTTCACCGGCGAGTTGGGTTATACTGTAGGGGAACAATTTTCTGTTATCTCAAACATCAGCTTTAGCAATTACAACACCGATGCTTATGCAAAGGCCTGGGGCTTATTGCCACTGGAGTGGAACACTACCATGCGTGTGCAAGTATTGAAAGATTTATATGCCAATGCCAACCTTTTTGCTTTTGACGGCCCGTGGTCTTATTCAAAAGACGGCCGCAAAAAACTGCAGGGTGCAATGGATTTAAGTGCTGGACTTGAGTTTAAAGTGGCAAATAATATTAAAGTCTGGGCACAGTTCAATAATATTTTAAACAAAGAGTACCAGCGTTGGAACCAATATCCAACTTATGGCTTCAATTTATTGGGCGGAGTTGTATTTTCGTTCGCTCAAAAGAATTAAGGTGCTGAACTTACTTACCAAATATTTGTTGCAATACCACCGGCTTTCCATTCCGCATGTGGGTACATTCGAACTGGTGCAGCAACCGCCGGAGTTTAGCGTGGTTGACCAACTTATATTGCCACCGTCTTTCCGTTTAAACTGGAACAATAATGATGTTTTAACCGACCACCAATTGTCTTTCCTGGCAGCTTCTTTTCATTCTAACAAAGAAAAGATACGGGAAGAACTGGATGCATTTGGAAGAAAGTTGCAATCGAACGTTCAGAGAAAAACTTTCAGCTGGAATGGAATTGCTGCAATAGAGGCAGGCAACGGCAAATTTGAAATAGAAAGAAACCTGTTGCAACTTGATGG
This sequence comes from Flavisolibacter sp., assembly GCA_051952715.1. Taxonomy (GTDB): domain Bacteria; phylum Bacteroidota; class Bacteroidia; order Chitinophagales; family Chitinophagaceae; genus Flavisolibacter. The sequence continues at coordinate 8,978 of JBQCJM010000138.1, read as the reverse complement.
ATTACAAGCAGTGCCCGCGCATAAAATTATCAGGCAAAACGCCGAACACAGGATGCTGGTTGGCGACCAGCAAATGACGTCCCATCAAATGACCGACGCTTTCAGCAAAAAACAAGAAAAAAGGTCGTACGCAATTATTTTTGGATGGATATTGCTTTCGCTGACGCTTCTCGCTATCATTTTTTTGCTATACAAAAGCGGTTTCAATCCATTGGCTTCCGGGTTGAGATAATTTTGCACCGTAAAACTTGTATTTATTGAGATATTTATTCTCATTTTAAATTTTGGTTTTTCCTTCCATTTGCCGAATCTTTTCCTTTGCCTATTTTGCAGCCCTTTATGAGCAAAGTGTATTACACAAATTGCCCGGTTTGCGGCAGTGAGCATATCAATCCTTTACTAACAGTAACAGATCACTCAGTCAGTCATGAAGAATTTGTGGTCTGGCAATGCAGTAATTGCAGTTTACGGTTTACACAGGATGTTCCTGATGAAACTTTTATCGGGCCCTATTACCAGTCGCCCGATTATATTTCGCACAGCAACACAAACAAAGGTTTGCTCAATAGACTATATCAAAAGGTTAGAAGATATACGCTGCAGCAAAAAGCTTCACTCATTATTCATTATACCACATCAGAAGGAAGTTTACTGGACATTGGGGCAGGCGTTGGCGCTTTTGTAAACGAAATGCAAAGCAGGCAATGGAAAACAACAGGTATTGAACCCGATGAAGGAGCAAGAGCACAGGCCAGGAATTTGTTTGGAATTGATTTGCTGGCTACATCTTCCTTAGACAGTCTTCAGGCCAAAAGTTTTGATGCCATTACGCTTTGGCATGTTTTAGAGCATGTGCATGCTTTGCATCAATATGTTGCGAAGTTGAAAGATCTCTTAAAAGATGAAGGAAAAATATTTATTGCCGTACCAAACTATCAATCTTTAGACGCAACTATTTATGGAAACAATTGGGCGGCTTATGATGTGCCCCGGCACTTGTATCATTTCACGCCAAAATCGATGGAAGTGTTAATGCAAAAACACGGACTAAAAATTATTGCCAAAAAACCCATGTGGTTCGATAGTTTTTATATCAGCTTGCTGAGCAGCAAATACCGTAAAGGAAAAACTTCATGGCTGTCGGCAGGCGTTAATGGCTTGCGTTCCAATATCAAAACCTTGTTCAACAAAAATGCCTGCAGTTCCGTTATCTATATTATAGAGAAAGAAAAATAGGACTACCTGTTTATAATAATTTGCCGCTAAGAATTAAAAAAGCTACAGAAAAGTAAATAACCAATCCTGTAACATCTACAAGTGTTGCTACAAAAGGAGCGGAACTTACTGCTGGGTCGGCACCAAGTTTTTTTAAAGCCATAGGCAACATGCTGCCGCAAAGGGTGCCCCATAACACAACACCTAAAAGTGCAAAACCAACTGTAATGCCCACCAGCATCCAATGTTGCCCGTATAAGTTTGGATTAATGCTGTTCCAAACAAAAATTCTAAAAAAACCAACGATCCCCAAAACGCTTCCCAACAAAACGCCTGATAAAATTTCGCGGCGCATTACCCGCCACCAGTCACGCAAACTGATTTCGCCAACAGCCATGGCTTGTATAATTAGGGTAGAAGCCTGCGAGCCGCTATTGCCACCGCTTGATATAATTAAAGGAATAAAAAGTGCCAGCACGGTTGCTTTTGCAATTTCGTCTTCAAAATAAGCCATAGCAGTGGCCGTAAGCATTTCGCCCAGAAACAAAACCACCAGCCAGCCAATTCTTTTTTTGAATAATTGAAACAAAGGCATTTCCAGGTAGGGTTGATCTAAGGCAGCGGTACCACCAATTTTTTGAATGTCTTCGCTAAACTCTTCGCTGGCTACCCACAAAATATCATCAATGGTAACAATGCCCAACAATTTATTGCTGTTGCTAACAACGGGAAGGGCTACACGATTGTTCATTTTAAAAACTTCATTGGCCAGTTCCTGGTCGTCGTAAGCGTTCATGGAAATCACACGGCCATCCATCAATTCACTTACTTTTTTATCCGGCGTGGCCAAAATAAATTCTCTTATTCTGATGTCGTCCAGCAATTCGCCTTTATTATTGATGACATAAATCACATCAATGGTTTCACTGTTTTTGCCCACACGCCGAACCGTATCAAGTACCTGCTGCACTGTATTATTTTCATACACATATACATAATCCGGCGTCATCAGCCTGCCTACGCTATTTTCGGGATAACCCAATAACGAAAGCGTAATCTTTCGTTCTTCATTATCCAGCAATTTTATTAATTCACGAACAACATTGCTGGGTAGTTCTTCCAAAAAATCGGTGCGGTCATCAGGGGGAAGTTCATTTAACAGTTCAGCAGTTTTGGTGGGTGCCAGTGTTTGAATAATGCTTTTTTGTGTGGGAAATTCCAATATCTTGAATACCCCTGCTGCCCGGTGAACCGACATGGCAGCAATGATCTGGCTTTCATAGTCGGGCATTTCATACACCAGGTCTGCCACATCGCTGATATTCTGATGATCCAGCAGGTCGCGTATCTGCAAAGGGTCACCTGAATGAATAACCTGCTCTAACTGTTCTTTCAAAACTTCCACTGACATGCTTCAAAATTAGGAATGGTTTTTATGCTATTTAGAATTACCGAAATTAATTTGTGCTTAATCTTGCTACGTGAAAGCTATCAATTTTATTTCAGAAGCTATTTATGTTGACAAAACCGGTGATAAAGGACGTGGCGTATTTACACGCCAGCCTTTACAAGCAAAAACTATTATTGAAATTGCTCCAGTGATTGTAATGAGCGGACACGACCGGTTTTTTATAGACCAAACTTTACTGCACGATTATATTTTTGAGTGGGGTGATGAACATAAGCAATGCTGCATGGCGCTGGGCTATGTGCCGCTGTATAATCATTCGTACCATTCCAATTGCGAGTATGAAATGAACTTCAAAAAGCAAATCATTACCATAAAAACTGTAAGGGCTATTGAAGCAGGGGAGGAATTATTTATCAATTACAATGGCGATTGGAATAACGAAAAGGAGGTGTGGTTCCCTCTGTCTCCCTAAAGGGGGGACTTAGGTTGATCAACATTATTGATTTCGGCCTTTTCAACAATTAGATGGATATTGTGCACTTAGCTATAATACTGCTATTAAACTGTAGTTGCGTCGCACTCTTCAACGCTTTGAATATTATTGGACAAGCTCTGACCTCCCTTCTGATTTTATTTAAGATAAGATCAAAAAAAGAAAATAAGCATAGGTCTAAGTCCTCCCTTCAGGGAGACAGAGGGTTCAGTATTTTTTTTATCTCGTTCAATTTCAGCAAAGCTTCTACAGGAGTAAGACGGTTAATATCAATACCATCCAGCATGGTGCGGATATCATCAAAAGTTTGCGAATGCGCATCAAAAATGCTTAACTGCATTTTAGGAGCAGACAGTGTTTTTACATTATCCATGCGTTCGTCTACGTGTTTACTTTCCAGTTGTTTTAAAACGTCTTTAGCTCTTTCAATCAGATCGGGTGGCATGCCGGCCATGCGGGCCACATGAATACCAAAGCTGTGTGTGCTGCCGCCAGGAGCCAGCTTGCGCAGGAAAATAATTTTATTGCCGATTTCTTTATTGGTAACATGATAATTTTTTACCCTGGACAATTTATTTTCCAGTTCATTTAGCTCATGGTAGTGCGTGGCAAAGAAAGTTTTGGGCTGATGGGGCGAACGATGCAGGTATTCGGCAATGCTCCAGGCAATGGAAATACCATCGTAGGTAGAAGTGCCTCTTCCAATTTCATCCAACAGAATCAAACAGCTGTCGCTTATGTTATTGATGATAGAAGCGGTTTCATTCATTTCTACCATAAAGGTGGACTCGCCGGCACTTAAATTATCGGAAGCACCTACACGGGTAAAAATTTTATCGGTCAATGAAATCAACGCTTCATCTGCCGGAACAAAACTGCCTATGTGGGCCATCAGTGTTATCAAACCTGTTTGTCTTAACAGCGCTGATTTACCACTCATGTTCGGCCCGGTAAGTATAATGATTTGCTGCCCGGTTTTATTAAACGAAACATCATTGCCAATGTAGGGCTCGGATGGTGGCAGCGTTCTTTCAATTACAGGATGACGGCCATTTTTAATCTGTAATTCGTTGCCTTTGTGCAACTGCGGTTTTTTATAATTAAACTGCAGGGCATTGTTGGCAAAACAGGTAAGACAGTCCAATGTGGCAACAATCTGCGCATTGATTTGGATGGAAGAAAGAAAATCCAGCAACTCATTGATCAATCCATCGAACAATTGTAATTCTAACGACAGGATTTTTTCCTCAGCCCCGGTAATTTTTTCTTCGTAATCTTTTAGTTCAGGCGTGATATATCTTTCAGCATTGGCCAGCGTTTGCTTGCGCATCCATTCCGGCGGCACCTTGCTTTTATGCGAGTTGGTTACTTCAAGGTAATAGCCAAACACGTTGTTGTAGCTAATTTTCAGCGATGTAATGCCGGTGCGTTCGGCTTCTTTTTGTTGCAGTTGCAATAAATATTCTTTGCCGTTGTGGGCTATGCTGCGTAAGTCATCTAATTGCTCGTTGATTTCTTTATTGATAAAGCCGCCTTTTGCCGTAAGAGCAGGAGGATTTTCAATAATTTCTTTTACGATTTTATCAGCTATGTAATGACAGGGATTCAAGGCATCGGCCAGGCGTTGTAAATAAGCACTTTCAGCTTTGCTGCATATATCTTTAATCACGTCAATTTGTCGCAAGGCTCTTGCCAGCTGCAATAACTCTCGTGGGTTGATTTTTTTAAGCGGAATTTTTGAAACCAATCTTTCCATATCGCCGCACTGGCGCATGGCGTGCAGCAGCTTGTTTCGCAAATCAGTGTTCAGAATCAATTGCTCTACGACATCAAGCCGTTCGTTTATTTTGGCTATGTCTTTTAGAGGGAAAACAATCCACCGCTTCAACAGTCTTGCGCCCATTGGCGTAGAAGTGTTATCCAAAACTTTCAATAAGGTGTTTCCATTTTCTACATTGCTGTACAACAGTTCCAGGTTGCGAATGGTGAACTTATCCATCCACAAATAATCGGTTTGCTCAATACGCTGGATAGAAGTAATGTGTTGCAAATTCGGATGTTCCGTTTCTTTCAAATAGTGCAGAACGGCACCTGCAGCAATCAGCCCATAGCTCAAGCCCTCCACACCAAAGCCTTTAAATGAATGTGTATCGAAATGTTTCAGCAAACTTTCTTCGGCGTAGTGTTGTTGAAAGATCCATTCATCTAAAGTGTAGGTATAAAACTTATTGCCAAATTCTTCTTTAAACTTTTTTTGATGATGGCGTTGAAAAATAACTTCAGCCGGTTTGAAGCCGCTTAACAATTTATCGGCGTATTCTTTATCGCCTTCGGCTACAAAAAATTCGCCCGTGGAAATATCCAAAAAGGCCAGTCCATATTTTTCTTCTGCCACATGCAGTGCGGCCAGAAAATTATTGGAACTTAAATCAAGTAGTTTATCATTCGTGGCTGTACCCGGAGTAACCATTTCAGTAACACCCCGCTTCACAATGCCTTTAACCGTTTTGGGGTCTTCCAATTGATCGCAAATAGCCACACGGTAGCCTGCCTTCACCAATTTATGTAAATACGTATCGAGGGCATGATGCGGAAAGCCAGCGAGTTCATTATCGGCAGCAGCGCCATTATTTCTTTTGGTGAGTGTAATGCCCAACACCCGCGAAGCAATAACTGCATCGGGCCCAAAGGTTTCATAAAAATCTCCTACACGAAACAACAAAATGGCATCAGGATATTTGGCCTTAATAGCCTTGTGTTGCTGCATTAATGGTGTTTCGGCTGTCTTTTGCTTACTCATAGCGGTAAAGGCAAAAATAGAGGCCGTAATTTTAATTGCGATGAGTTTTTATCCACTAACTACATTTGCAGCCAAAACAGAATTGATGCGCAAGCTTTCAATGGAAGAATTGAACCGCAAGTCGGTAGAGGAGTTTAAAGAATCGGATAAAATACCCGTAGTGGTGGTGCTTGAAAATATCCGAAGTGCGTATAACGTAGGCAGCATCTTTCGCACGGCCGATGCTTTTTTGCTGGAAGCCATTTATATCTGTGGCTACACCGCTTACCCACCGCATAAAGAAATTAAGAAAACAGCTTTGGGCGCCGATGAAACCGTGCACTGGAAACATTTTAAACATATCAGTGAAGCCATCGAGTCATTAAAAAACAACGGCTATACAATCTACGCGGTAGAGCAGGCACAGAATAGTTGCAAACTGCAGACTGTAAATAATAGACCCGGTGATAAGGTTGCGGTGATTTTAGGGAACGAGGTAACGGGAGTGGAGCAAACCACTATTGAACAATGCGATGGCTGCATTGAAATTCCGCAACTGGGTATGAAGCATTCACTGAATGTTTCTGTAGCTGCGGGCATTGTGCTGTGGGAGCTTGTGAGAACCAGGATTATCTGAACCTTGATTTGGGTGGATTAAAAGATTAACAGGAATATCGCTGTGGCTTTGCTTTCTTTGCGGCGTCGCGTGAAATATTATGACTAAGATTAAGAATTATCTCTCGCTTATAAAATTTGCTCATACCATCTTCGCTATGCCTTTTGCGTTGATTGGATTTTTTGTTTCCTTATTTAAAAATGATTTGGTTTGGGCGCAAGACAGCACCAAATCTGGACTACATGCAATTGCCTACACACCTGAATTTTTGATCTCAAAATTCATTCTCATTATCCTCTGCATGGTCTTTGCCCGCAGTGCAGCTATGGCTTTCAACCGTTATTTGGATAGAAAATGGGATGCATTGAACCCAAGAACAGCCATCAGGGAAATTCCAAAAGGTATTATCACGCCTAAAAACGCTTTAGTTTTTACCATTATCAATTGCATTTTATTTATAGCCACTACTTTCTTTATTAACCGCATCTGTTTTTTCCTTTCGCCGTTGGCTTTGGCGGTGGTATTGGGTTATAGTTATACCAAACGTTTTACGCCGTTGTGTCATTTAGTATTGGGATTAGGGTTATCATTGGCGCCAATCGGGGCTTATTTGGCAGTAACCGGTGTATTTCACTGGCTACCTGTTTTATTTTCACTTACTGTATTATTTTGGGTGAGTGGATTTGACATTATTTATGCACTTCAGGATGTGGAGTTCGACCAATCGCAGCAACTTTATTCCATACCAACCTGGTTGGGGAAAGAAAAAGCTTTGCGGGTTTCTGAATTTTTGCATTTGCTTAGTGCTATTGCCGTTGTAGCTGCCGGAACACTAGGAGATTTCGGATGGTTGTATTGGATTGGCGTTTTGATTTTTGGCAGTTGTTTGATCTACCAGCACTCGATTGTAAAACCGAATGACTTGCGGCGGGTAAACATTGCTTTTATGACCACCAATGGCATTGCCAGCGTAGTTTTTGCGGTATTTGTTATTGCTGATTTGTTTTTTCCCCTGTCCCCCTAAAGGGCAGACTTAGGCCAGAAAAACTTTTTCTTTTTCAATTAGCTTTAAAGAAGCTGGTTTACAAAATGTTTTATTACGGCGCATTTATCATTTTGTCATCGAGCCACTTGTAAATAAATCTTTCTTTTGCACACAGCTTGCATACTTATGAGTGATGAAATCAATAAAGACAGTTCAAATCTAAGTTCCGCCTTCAGGGGGACAGGGGGCAGTCGCATTCTCTCTATCGATTACGGCGGCAAACGCACCGGTATAGCCGTTACTGATCCGTTGAAGATTATTGCTACGGGTTTGGGCACGGTGGAAACCCCTAAACTGATGCAGTTTTTAAAAGATTATTTTTCAAAAGAGCAGGTTGAACTGGTGATTATCGGCATGCCGGTTAATTGGGATGATAGCGAAACACATGCTACGCCACTTGTAAAAAAGTTCATTGCAGCTTTTCAAAAACACTTTCCCAACATTCCTATTAAGGAAGTGGATGAACGCTATACCTCTAAACTTGCGTCTCAAGCCATGCTGCAAATGGGGCTCAAAAAAAAGCAGCGTCAAAACAAAGCCATGGTAGATGAAATTGCCGCTACCATTATGTTGCAGGAGTACCTTCGTACAATTTAATATTTAGGATTTAATATGTAATATTTGCGGGTACTTCTTTCAAGCTTGCTTTATTTTTGCAGTCAGCTAAATATAAATCTTACATAAAATATTCAATAAAGCATGATTCTTCCCATTGTTGCATACGGAAACCCGGTGTTAAGAAAAGTGGCCCATGATATTGATGAAAGTTATCCTCAATTGGACAAACTGATAGAAGATATGTGGGAAACCATGTATGCCAGTAATGGCGTGGGTTTGGCGGCACCACAAATAGGCCGGGATATTCGCCTTTTTGTAATGGACAGTGCCCAAATTTTTGCCAACATGGATGATGAGGATAAAGAAGAAGAAAACTATCCCGATGCTCCCGGCATTAAACAGGCTTTTATTAATGCCCATGTTGTGGAAGAGCACGGCGATGACTGGGCTTATAACGAAGGTTGCTTAAGCATTCCTAAAATTCGTGAAGATATTTACCGTGCAGAAGAAGTAACGATTGAATATATGGATGAGCATTTTCAAAAACACATCAAAACCTTCAATGGTATTTCAGCCCGAATTATTTTACACGAGTACGACCACATTGACGGAAAGCTGTTTATCGATTATCTCTCGCCTTTAAAACGCAAGCTGCTGAAAAGAAAACTCGACGATATTTCAAAAGGCAATGTGAAGGTCGACTACAAGATGTCTTTCTCTAAATAATGAAATTCTTTTTCATCATCATTTTTTTGTGCTGCAGCCTGGGTGGCTTTTCTCAAAGCGATTCTGTAAATCTGCAAAGGCTTGGTAAGGAAACAGTGCTGAGTGAAGTGGTGATCCGCAACGATCTTGACGTTT
>JBQCJM010000137.1:0-6543 GCA_051952715.1 Flavisolibacter sp. | reverse complement strand
CAGGGAACCATGTATTATCCCTGGCATAGAAATATAAAAGTAGTGCTGACTGTGCATGACCTTAATTTTTTGTACGATGAAAGCAAGTCGGATGCAAAGAAGAAAAAGTATTTAAAACAACTGGCCGATAAGGTAAAGCGGGCCGATTATATAGTTGCTATTTCTCAGTTTGTATTAGATGATTTAAAGAAAAATATTCCGCTTGCCGGCAAGCCTGCAAAAGTTATTTACAATGGCTGCACACTTGATGAGATTGAATATTTAACTGCGCCATCGTTCGTTCCTGATGCACCTTTTATTTTTACAATAGGCACCATCGTTGATAAAAAAAATTTTCATGTGCTGCCTCGTTTGTTGAAAAACAATCAGTACCAATTATTAATTGCCGGTATCACAAACAGCGAAGAATACAAAAGCAGGATAATAGCAGAAGCCAGGGCCTTAGGCGTGGAAGACCGGGTCGTCTTTACCGGCGCTGTTTCTGAAAACGACAAGCAATGGTATTTGAAAAATTGTATAGCCTTTGCTTTTCCTTCCACTGCAGAAGGTTTCGGCTTGCCTGTAATAGAAGCTATGTATTTTGGTAAACCGGTCTTGCTTTCACGGTTCACTTCTTTGCCTGAGATTGGGGGCGACGATGCTTACTATTTCGATAGTTTCGAGCCTGATTATATGGTAAAAATGTTCGGTGAATCTTTGGAACACTTTCAAAAAAACGATGGAAGAAAGAAGATGAAAGAAAGAGCACTTCTGTTTGATTGGACACGCAGTGCCCGGCAATACCAGGCAGTTTACGACGAGTTATTACAAGGAAAGTGATCAGCGATTTTTTCTCCACCACCTGTAACCAATAATTCCTACCATCACTAATGGCGTAAAGGCAAGGTACATGATGCCGGCATTCAAGCCTTTTGCTGATTTCTCACCTAATTGCTGTGCGGTGCGGGTGCAAATCGAACATTGTGCAGTAGCAGGAATGGAATACAAAAAGCCAAAGCACAAAACCAATGACACTATGATCAAAAACTTTTTCATGGTAGTGGCAAAGGTACTGATACCCGGCGAATGAAAAATGAGTAACCAGTGATGAGTGGGCCGCCTACAGCATCGAAGAATATGCTATAAGAAAGTTTTTCGCAAAAAACCAACTCATTCTCATCATTGATTACTCATTAAGATATAATGAAGATTCAATTATTAACCTTACACCGCTTCTGCACTCATTCTTTTCTGCACTTTCTTTCTCTCCTCTTCGTCCAAAATCACTTTACGCATACGAATGTTGTTCGGCGTTACTTCAATACATTCATCCTGTTGAATATATTCCATGCATTCTTCCAAAGTCATTTCGCGTTTGGGTTGAATGTTGGTAGCTGCATCACTACCGCTTGCACGGTGGTTCGTCAATTTTTTTCCTTCATTGGAATTTACAACAATGTCGCCGGGCTTATTGTTTTCGCCAATGATCATTCCCTTGTACACCTCTTCTCCCGGATCAACAAAGAAATAACCTCTGTCCTGTAATTTATCTAAAGAATAGCCGGTTGTAGTACCATTGTCCTTAGCGATCAACACACCATTATTACGGCCAGGGATTGGCCCTTTCCATGGTTTGTATTCGCTAAAGCGGTGGTTCATTACCGCTTCACCCGCTGTATTGGTTAACATTTGTGTACGTAAACCCAAAAGTCCACGGGATGGAATATCAAACTCCAAATGCTGCATGTCGCCTTTGGTCTCCATCACATGCATTTCACCTTTGCGGCGGGTAACAAGGTCAATTACTTTTGAAGCATATTCCTGCGGCACATCTACTACCAAAGTTTCGAACGGCTCACATTTTTTACCATCAATTTCTTTTGTAATTACCTGTGGCTGGCCAATGGTTAACTCATATCCTTCACGGCGCATGGTTTCTATTAACACACCCAGGTGCAAAATACCACGGCCATAAACCATAAAGCTGTCGGCACTGTCTGTATCGTAAACTCGTAAGGCAAGATTCTTTTCGGTTTCCTTCATCAGGCGGTCACGCAGGTGGCGAGAGGTAACAAACTTTCCATCTTTACCAAAAAATGGCGAGTTGTTAATGCCAAACTGCATGTTCATTGTCGGCTCATCTACACTGATAACGGCTAATGCTTCGGGATTATCAACGTCAGAAATAGTATCACCAATATTAAAATCTTCCAAACCTACAACCGCACAAAGATCGCCGGCAACAACTTCCTGCACTTTCTTTTTGCCCATGCCTTCAAAAACATACAGTTCTCTTACTTTTTGTTTTTTGATGACGCCATCGGCCTGCATTAAGGCTATGTTCTGATTTTCTTTGATCGTGCCGCGGGCCACGCTGCCAATGGCAATACGGCCAAGGAAAGAAGAGTAATCCAGTGAAGTGATTTGCATTTGCAGCGTTCCTTCACTTACTGTTGGCGGCGGAACATGTTTTAAAATACCATCAAGCAATGGTGTAATGTCCTCGCTTGGCGTTAAGCTATCGTTGAACCAGCCATTTTTGCCTGAACCATAATAAGTTGGAAAATCCAGTTGCTCTTCGGTAGCATCAAGGTTAAAGAATAATTCGAAAACCGCATCGTGCACTTCATCAGGGCGGCAGTTAGGCTTATCTACCTTATTGATAACCACAATTGGTTTTAAATTCAATTGAAGCGCTTTTTGCAGCACAAAACGGGTTTGTGGCATAGGGCCTTCAAAAGCATCTACCAAAAGAATAACACCATCGGCCATTTTTAGCACTCTTTCCACCTCACCGCCAAAGTCGGCGTGGCCCGGCGTGTCAATCACATTTATTTTAACACCTTTGTATTCTACAGCGGCATTTTTTGAAAAGATGGTAATACCTCTTTCCCGTTCCAGGTCATTGCTGTCCATGATCAGCTCGCCAGTTTCCTGGTTATCGCGGAAAACCTTGGTAGCATGAAGAATTTTGTCGACCAGTGTGGTTTTTCCGTGGTCAACGTGGGCAATAATGGCGATGTTTCTAATATCCATAAGTTTCTTTTCGCTGCGAGCTGCGAGTTTTAAGCTTCGAGACTTAAGTTCGTAGCTTGTCGGCTCAGCCCGAAGCTCTATTTTTTTGAGGCGGCAAAGGTACGGCAAATAAGGCGGGCAGCCCAGCAAATTGAAAGACTTTACAAAAACTTTTTAATGAGATTAACGATGATGGTGAGAACTAAACTGAAAACGATCATAGTAGTAATTGGGAAATAGAAGCGGCTATTCTTTCTTTCTATCCTTATATCTCCCGGCAGACGGCCAATCCAATGCAGTTTATCATGAAAAAAATAAATGATAATACCCGCCATAACGATCATCAACCCAAAAACAATAATATACTTTCCTGTATTGTCGTCCATTTTAGCAATTTACAAAGAAGGCTGCAGGCATAATTGAATATATTTGAACATGAAGTTTTTTTCTATTTTTTTGACGGGTGTTTTCATAAATATTGCAGCCACTGCCCAGGATAGCTGGAAGGTTTGCCTGGATAAGAAAACAGTTTTAAAAACATCCGTGGAAAGTGAAGAAAAAAACGTTGTGCATATTAATGCTGCCGATCTAAAAAATAAAAATGGCTTTATTGTTACTTATACCGGCCAAACAAAAAAGAAGGATTGGGAAAGAACGATCATGATCTACGATGAAAATGATCGTGAACTAAACCGGCAAAAAGGATCAAAACTTGAATTGAGCGATGCAGCGCTCCAGGCCCTCTTTCAACAATCAAAAACACTTAAAATTTATACATGGGCATTGCCCACCGATCCAAAATTAAAAGCTGCTGTTCGGGTTCGAAGAGTACATTTGTGCACTTTGATTTTGGACTAACACATGCAGCGACACTTAATCTATATCATCAACCCTATTTCCGGTACAAAAAATAAATCTTCCATCCAGGAGATCATCACAAAAAAAACTACCGCCGCAGGTTTTGCTTTTGATATCTTTCCTTCGGTAGCCAATGGTGATTATTCTTTTTTAGAACACACTATAAAAGAAAAAAAGATCACCGATGTTATCATTGCCGGCGGCGATGGCACCATCAACCAGGTGATCAATTCTTTACGGAGGTTTGATGTACAATTCGGGATATTACCCTGTGGCTCAGGCAATGGATTAGCTTTTAGTGCCGGTATCCCAAAAAGCATTGAAAAAGCATTAGACATTGCACTGAAAGGAAAAGCGCAATTAACAGATGCCTTTACCATCAATGACAATTTTGCCTGCATGCTCTGCGGACTGGGATTTGATGCGCAGGTAGCACATGATTTTGCCAATGATCCTAACCGCGGCTTAACTACTTACATTAAACAAACAGTAAAAAACTTTTTTACTGCTAAATCTTACCCTTTTAAGATTACTACTAACGGAAAAGACTTTTCTACCGATGCTTTTTTTATCAGCATAGCCAACAGCAACCAGTTCGGCAACAACTTTAAAATTGCGCCAAAGGCAAGTTTAACCGATGGCATGCTGGATATTGTCATCATGACCAAACAAAACAAACTAAGCATGTTATTGCAGGCTGCAAAACAAGTGGGTGGTTTTAATCAACTGCAGTCGGCAGAAGTGTTGGATAAAAAAAGCAGCGTTTTTTATTTTCAAACCAACGAGATAAAGATCAGCAATACCAAAGCAGCGCCCATGCATATTGATGGTGACCCGGTGGAAACAAAAAAGCAACTGAACATTCAGTTGCTGCAGAAATGTTTTAGACTGATACAATAATAAATAATCTAGTTGTTGTTAGCTTTTCTAGATTCACCTTTATACTTATGAAAGTAGCTCAATATCTCATTTTTATTTTGTAAAGGAACTTCTTTCATTTCTAATAAATATTCTCTTTGAGGCAAAGAAATTTTATATTCTTCGTAATAAGCCCCATGTGCTACTATGCGTATTTTATATAACTTCATATTTTTTATATTATCCATCTGTTTTGAAAAGGATTCCTTTATATAATTTAATTTTCTGGAGTAAAAAAAATAAAACGTAAAATCTTCTGGATACTTTTGGCTCGAGCGATAATTATAAATTTTTAGTAAATTCTTTTCCTTATCCAAATAAATGCTATCTGCTTTTTTGTAAAAGGAGCTGTCGTAACTATAGTTTTCAAAAGTATTTTTCTTAATTGAATCGATAGCTAATCTATTCTTTTGTTTAGCTTGATTAGAATAAGGGTCATAATTGTACCCAAATAAACTATCTTTCTGAAAAACAAAATATTTGTACCTTTTGGTCTGCAACATTTGTTTGCCATTAACTATAGAATCAAATTGGTAAAAAAACTTGTACATAATTAAGTCTTTGTAATAAAAGACGTCATAAGAATTGTCATAATTAACTATACTACTATCCAAATTAACAAGTGGCAAATTATAGATAACATGCACAGACTTAATCGAAGCGCTATCCTGTTTATTCGTGCAAGTATTTAATGACCCTTTATCGTTTAAAAAAAGTACAGCAAAAGCAACACTTGCAACAGTTATATAAAGTTGGCGATTCATAAACTTTAGACTCTTGTAATTTTTTTATATCCTATCTTGCTGACCACTGCGTAGATTGAACGCCTGTTTTTGAAGTAGGACTATTCCAAGGTAAGCAAGAAACATTTACACTAATTGAATATTGAATATTCATTTGCGCTGTGGATTTGTCTCCGGAAATAGAAGGCGTTGCTGAATTGATAGTGCAACTGGAATTTACACAGGCAGGAATAGTGCCATTAGTACCCATGCCGGAATGTGTTACTGTTTTAAATTTCCAAATACCAGCATCTTTTTCAAGCTCTGCTGTCTCAATACTAGAGTACTTCCAAGTATACCATAAAAGTGTGTTGCTATTGAAGTTCCAGCTATGAGTACAATTTTTTATACTCTTTCCAGTGATAGCATCCACACCTTCTAATCCACAATTATCAGATATGGTTTCTGAAATGGAAGACGTCGTCCATTGCATGTTCGCGTCTGAAATGCAGCAGTCACTATAATCTGTGCCCCCGCCTCCGTCGTCTGCACATAAACTCATATAGTCAGGACTATTACAACCATCTGAATCACAAGTTGTGCCTATATATTCCCATGTTTCATCCACCACTGCACCATTTACATAATAAGTAGTATGGAGATACCAATCTCTACATATCGCATCTATTCTGCCTGCTGTGTTGCCTTTTTGTTTTACCTGGACGTAGGCGTCAAGCTTTCCTTTTTTGAAAGTTAATTGGTAATTCCACCTGCCTGTTATACTAAGAAACTTAAATTGGCCATCACAATCGATTGACTTGTATGTAAAAATTTTAGAAAAAGTGTTTTCAGGAAGCTTGCTAATGGCCTGGTCAGCATTTGACGTATATAAAGCAATACTTCCCCGTTTAATTGCCTCATTCCTGTCAAGAACTAAAACTAAATTTAAAACTGATTTCTTATCCAGCTTCTTTTCTGTTTTAAGACCTTCCTTTATTGGCACTATAAGAAAATGTTCACTCTCATTCAATTGCTCAATTTTTGAACTTGA
>JBQCJM010000136.1:0-3359 GCA_051952715.1 Flavisolibacter sp. | reverse complement strand
TAACCGGCGAAAGATTTTATTGCTATTAGATCCTTCGGGAATAGCCCGTAAAAGATCTGTGTATATAATTATTTACCCAGGGAATGCATTCGTAACAGGGCGTTTTTGCACTACTTTTTTTGCCCATTGCCACACCTCAATTGTGCAGTATAAAAATTCTTTTGATAACATTTCAGGAATAACTTTAAATTAGTATTTAGTAAAGACGTTTTACTAACCTTAAATTCTAATTATTATGGCAAAGGCTTCAAAGAAAGCAGCTCCAAAAACAGCTAAAAAAGCAGCCCCTAAAAAAGCGGCTCCAAAGAAGGCAGCTCCTAAAAAGGCTGCAGCAAAAAAAGCGGCAGCCCCCAAAAAAGCAGCAGCTAAAAAGGCGGCTCCAAAGAAGGCAGCAAAAAAAGCAGCCCCTAAAAAATCGGCAAGAAAACCAAATGCAGCCTTCATGGCACCTCACACACCAGACAGCAGTTTGGCTGAAGTGATCGGCAGCAAGGCAGTGCCCAGGACAGAGATCGTTAAAAAAATCTGGGATTATATCAAAAAGAATAATCTACAGGATAAAAACAATAAGAGAATGATCAATGCCGATGCTAAATTGAAACCAGTTTTTGGCAAAGACCAGATTTCTATGTTTGAATTAGCCAAAGTGGTGAACAGCCACATTAAATAATACAATGGCTGCCCGGGCCGCACAGGCCCGGCACCAGCTATTGATACTACTTATTTAACACTCGCTCAATATTGTTCCGTTATAGCAACGGACGTTCTTCTTTCTTCTTACAAACCTGGTAGATACACATTGGCTGGTCATCAATATGGACCTGCTACATACTTAGTACCAATTAACATGCACTATACACGTGACCTGTGTTACTTTCATTTCTACGTTTCACAAAAATGTTCTGCACTTTGATGGTTTAAAGTGTATCAGTAAACTGGTGTCATTAATGCATGCCTCGATCCAATTATTATTTTAGTAATAACCCCTATTGCTGTACTTCCCTTAATCTCTCAACTTTGCAGCCCCTTATCATCCGCTCCTGCACTAGCTTATAAAGTATAGGCCACCAAAACTTTTTATTCTTTTAACCAATAATCTTTATGAAAAAACTTTACTCCTTTTTCTTTGTGTTATTAATTACAGGGTTTACTTCAAAAGCGCAGTTTAGTGCCAGCTATGCACCTGGCAAGTGGAGAACAGATTTATCTGTGAACTCTAATGGCTCAGTGAATACGGCCGATGCTCCCAACTCAATCATCATAACAGGAAGCAATGACCTTGGAGGTGCATCTTCACCGGAACCTGTGAATACAGATTACACCATTAAGGCCATTGCCTCAGGTCCCTGGACATTCAACTGGTCATATCATACAAACGACTCCTATAACTCTCCTGCGTATGACCCTGCAGGGGTTTTGATAAATGGTGTATTTACGCAACTCACAGTCGACGACGACGGTCTTATTGACCAATCAGGTACATATACAGTTAACATTACATCAGGAACAATTATTGGTTTTAGAATAAGCGCAACCGACAATATCTTTGGTGATGCTACGTTTGCCATCACTTCTTTTTCTCCTCCGGGTGGCATCCTTCCTGTAAAGCTCAGCGCTTTCACGGCTAAATCCCAAGGTGCAAAAGTGTTGTTGCAATGGGCGGCAACTACAGAAATCAATACTTCTCATTATGAAGTACAACGCTCTGCTACAGGTAGTGATTTTGCATCCATAGGCCAGGTAACTGCAGGTGCTTCAACATCGCAATACAGCTTTACTGACCAGTTGCCCCTGGCTGGTACAAACCTTTATCGTCTTCGTATGGTGGACAACGATGGTAGCTTTTCTTATTCAGCCATAAAGGCTGTTGCTGTTGTCGCTACTACAGCACAGGCCCTGTTTCCTAATCCGGCAACAACAACTATCACAATAACCATTAAAACACAAAGTGAAAGCGTGGAAACCT
Source organism: Flavisolibacter sp. (assembly GCA_051952715.1). GTDB lineage: Bacteria > Bacteroidota > Bacteroidia > Chitinophagales > Chitinophagaceae > Flavisolibacter. The sequence goes on along the minus strand of JBQCJM010000136.1, from coordinate 1,393 downwards.
TGCAACTATACAATACGGCAGGTCTCTTATTAAGAGAAGAAACCATTACGCTGGATCCTGGTATCAATAAAAAACAATTTGGTCTCGCTTCGCTTCCTGCAGGGACCTATTGGATCAAAGCACGGGTAGCAGGCTGGATTCAAACTTTTGTGAAGCACTAATTGGTTTGATTTTTTCAATCTTTATTATAAGCAAGAGGCCTATGGCCTCTTTTTAATTATACGCAAAATATCTACACAATGCCTTACCGGTTACAAATACCGCAAAGGGTTTCTTTTTGCTGCCAGGATATAGCGCTTAATATTCATCCAAAAAGCCAGTACAGCATAAATAATAATGGGAGAGCCAAGGGTAAGAAAAGAAATATACATGAACCACATGCGGATGCGTGAAGTGGCAATACCCAGCCGGTTGCCTATAGCAGTGCAAACGCCGAAAGCCTGCCATTCAATAAAATTTTTCAGCCGCTTCATACCGCTAATTTAATTTTTTTGGCTTAATCCAACTCATCTCTAAGAAAATTCTAACGCCGTTTTAAGTAACTTTGCACCACTTTTTAAACAGGATTGTTAAGTCAGTCCTGTATTATTCCTACAAAAACCCGTAATATGCTTTTTGACCTGGACCTGATAAAGAAAGTTTATAGCGAATTACCTGCCAGGGTGCAAGCAGCCCGCAACCTGCTGAACCGCCCTATGACAATGGCTGAAAAAATCTTGTATGCACACAGTTTTAAACCTGCTACCCGCATTTATGAAAGAGGCAAGGATTATGTTGACTTTGCCCCCGACCGTGTGGCTATGCAGGATGCGACGGCACAAATGGCCCTGTTGCAGTTTGATACCTGCGGAAGAGACCGTGTGGCTGTTCCTTCCACCGTTCACTGCGATCACCTGATACAAGCCAAGGTGGGCGCCGAAGCCGATTTAAATGCTGCTATAGATACAAACCGGGAGGTGTACGATTTTCTTTCTTCTATTTCTAATAAATACGGCATTGGCTTCTGGAAACCAGGCGCCGGTATCATTCACCAGGTAGTTTTGGAGAATTATGCCTTCCCTGGCGGTATGATGATAGGCACCGACTCACATACGCCTAACGCAGGCGGGTTGGGTATGATTGCTATTGGCGTGGGTGGCGCCGATGCGGTGGATGTAATGGCGGGATTACCCTGGGAGCTAAAAATGCCAAAGCTCATTGGCGTAAAGCTTACAGGCAAAATGAGCGGATGGACATCTGCAAAAGATATTATTTTAAAAGTGGCCGGCATCCTCACTGTAAAAGGCGGTACCGGTGCCATTGTTGAATACTTTGGCGAAGGTGCAGACAGTTTAAGTTGTACTGGTAAAGCCACCATATGTAATATGGGTGCTGAAATTGGCGCTACCTGTTC
>JBQCJM010000135.1:0-28210 GCA_051952715.1 Flavisolibacter sp. | reverse complement strand
AGTGGTAATGGCATTTGATGAACAAGGCCAGGCAGATACCTTTGAACGCCGCGTGAATATCTGTACCAAAGCTTATGATATCTTGGTAAATGAGGTGGGCTTTACACCCCAGGACATCATTTTTGACCCTAATATTTTTGCCATTGCTACAGGCATTGAAGAACATAACAACTACGCTGTAGATTTTATTGAAGCTACCCGCATCATCAAGCAAAAAATGCCATTAGTAAAAGTGAGTGGCGGTGTAAGCAATGTGTCGTTTTCCTTTCGTGGCAATGATCATGTACGTGAAGCCATTCATGCTGTGTTTTTGTATCATGCCATCAAAGCTGGTATGGACATGGGCATTGTTAATGCAGGGCAATTGGTGGTGTACGATGAAATAGAGCCACAATTAAGAGAACTGTGCGAAGATGTAGTTCAAAACAGAAGGCCTGATGCTACTGAACGCCTGGTAACATTTGCAGAAAAGGTAAAAGCAAAGGGTAAGGAAGGAGAAAAGAAAGATGAAACATGGCGAACGCATTCGGTAGAAGAACGCCTGAAACATGCATTGGTGAACGGCATTACAGATTATATTGACATAGATACAGAGGAAGCGAGACTAAAATATCCCAAACCTTTAGATGTTATTGAAGGCCCGCTAATGGCAGGAATGGATGTGGTAGGTGATCTTTTTGGAAGCGGAAAAATGTTTTTACCACAGGTAGTGAAGAGTGCACGGGTAATGAAAAAATCAGTCGCTATTTTAACGCCATATATCGAGAAAGAAAAAGAAGAAAAAGCTGCCAGGGGAGAGATTGCAGCTTCGGGAGCAGCCAAAGTGCTGATGGCTACTGTAAAGGGTGATGTGCATGATATTGGAAAAAATATTGTAGGTGTGGTTTTAGGTTGTAATGGTTATGAAGTAATCGATCTGGGTGTGATGGTGCCTGCCGATAAAATTTTGGAAACAGCAATTAAAGAAAATGTTGATCTTATTGGCTTAAGCGGATTGATTACGCCTTCGTTAGACGAAATGGTTCACGTAGCAAGGGAAATGAAGCGTAGGGGGATGACACTGCCGCTTTTGATTGGTGGTGCTACCACGTCGCGTACGCATACCGCTGTGCGCATTGCACCTGAATATAATAACGGTGTGGTACATGTGTTGGATGCATCAAGAAGTGTATCAGTTGTAGGTAATTTGTTGAACAAGGAGGGTAAAGAAAATTTTTTACAACAAACCGAAACCGAGTATGACAGCGTTCGAAAGCAATTTTTGAATAAGCAAAAGCAAAGGGTTTTAATTCCTTACGAAGAAGCAGTGCTGCTCAAAGAAGCTTTTGACTGGACCAGTTATCAGCCAACAAAGCCTGCCGTTGATGGTGTGAAGGTTTTTAAAGATTTTAGTTTGGCTACTATTGCAGATTATATTGACTGGGGGCCTTTCTTTATTGGTTGGGAAATGCCTGGCCGTTTTCCGGATGTACTAACCGATAAAGTATTTGGAACAGAAGCAACACGGTTGTACAATGATGCCCGGAAAATGGTTGAAAAGATCATTGCAGAAAAATGGTTCTGCGCCGATGGCGTAATTGGCTTTTGGCGTGCAAATTCAAATAACAGGGATACAATTACTTTACAAACGGAAAGTGGCGAAGTGTATTTAGAATCACTTCGCCAGCAAAATAAAAAAGCTGCTGGACAACCAAGTTTTTCGCTTGCTGATTTTATCATGCCGGAAACGATTCACCACTCGCCGCTCACTACTCATGATTATATGGGCGCCTTTGCTGTTACCATTAAGGGTGCGAGAGCACATATTGATCGTTTCATAGCAGATAACGACGAATATAATAAGATATTGGTGCAAATACTGGCCGACCGCTTTGTAGAAGCATTTGCCGAATGCCTGCATGCGCAGGTACGCAGGGAATATTGGGGCTATGAAAAAGATGAAAATCTTTCCAATGAAGAATTGATTAAAGAGCACTACAAAGGCATTCGCCCCGCACCGGGTTATCCTGCCTGCCCCGATCATACCGAAAAATGGAAACTGTTTTCGTTATTGAATGTTACAGAAAATATCGGCATTGAGCTAACCGAAAGCCTGGCCATGGATCCACCGGCATCCGTCTGTGGCTGGTATTTTGCACATCCTCAAAGCCATTATTTCGGCTTAGGCAAAATTGGTAAAGACCAGTTGGAAGATTATGCCAAACGTAAGAACATGAGCCTTGAAGAAGCAGAGCGTTGGCTAAGGCCAGCATTGGAATAAAATAAAAAAGCTCAGTATTACTGAGCTTTTTTATTATCTGGATTTAATAACCATTGTTTTTGTCCAGCTATCGTGCCATATGCCATTACCGCCCCAAATGCTAAAAGGTTCAAATGGTACTAAACGGGAAAGACTCCTTAAGAAAGCGTCTTTGAAATTTAGTTCCTGTCCATCTTGCCTGATAGCTCTTGTTCCTGTTATCAGCTTGCCCAAAGTGTATCCTTTAAATAGCTTTTCGCAAAAAGTATAATAAATAAGATAATTAACAATAGCCAATAAATAATAAGAAGCAAGTACATCAAAGCTTTCACTTCTCGCAACAAAAAGATCATAGGCGGCTTCAGGAGAAATGGCCACAACGAGACGGGCCAGTAAGTAAGCGGATAAAAAACCTAAACCGTATTGCATTACCAAAGCGTCAATCAAATAGTTTAGGAACCGTTGGCCGGAAGAAGCTTCAACATAATTAAATACATCTTGTTCTGTAAAAAGATGTTGTTCTGTTTCGGGTGCGTTAGTTTCAGTTGTAATCATGTGTTTTTTGGGTAAAATAAAAACTCGTTTTTAGATTACAAAATGTCGTGTCTTTTTAACTCTGTTTTCAACTGTCCGGCAGTTTCAAACCTGATACACTGAATGCCCATTGCTTTTGCTGCCTGCACATTGCGCAGGTTATCATCAATGAATAAGGTTTCCTCAGGTGTTAGGTTGAATCTATCCAAGATCAACTGATAAAACCTGGGAAAAGGCTTGCGCATTTTTTCTTCACCACTTACTACGCGGCCATCAAACCAATGTAAAAATTCGTAAAGCTCTAAAGCAATGGGAAACAGTTCTGCACTCCAGTTGGTGAGTGCATATAGTTTGTATTTACCGCTTTGTTTTAGTTCCCTGAAGATTTCCACAGTATCGTGGATAGGTCCACCCAGCATTTGCTGCCAGCGTCCATAATAGGCTTCAATGTATTCTTTCCAATCGGGATGTTTTGCTACCAGCATTTCTGTGGCATCTTTTATGGAACGGCCCGCATCTTGCTCTTCGTTCCAGTCGGACGTACAGATATGTTCGAAAAAGTATTTCTTTTTTTCTGCATCAAGCAGGCCGTCAAAAACGTAATCAGGGTTCCAATCGATTAACACGCCGCCCAAATCAAAAATAATAGCATCGATGTTCATGGTTTATTTTTTGTTTGATGTTCGATTTCCGATGTAAAATTAATTGTGAAATTTAGCAATTGATTGAATTGAATGAAGCTGTGCTTTGTAATGCTGATTGTATAATGCCGAATAGCATTACTAACGTACAAGAGTGCGACGCAAGAGAAGCTAAATAGTAATTCGACAAGATCACTACAATAAAAAAATCCCGCTAAAAAGCGGGATTTAAAGAAATCAGGATTGTAATTCTATCACTATCCAGGTATCCTGGAAATGTATTTTTCTATTTGTTTGATCTGGTCAACAATCTGTGGTGTGGTGGGCTTTAATGCTTTTGCCTTGCGAAAGAAATCCTTAGCGGCACGAAACTCCCGCTTGTTCATCATAAGACTGCACATTTGAAGATAGGCAGCTGCGTTGTTTTCTTTGTCGGGCAAGCCTTTGCGCAATGCCTGGCGAATATAGCTTTCTGCCTGCCTCAAATCATTTTTTTGCATAGCCAACATTCCCATTTGCAACATGCTGGCGCCTTCCGCCTCTTTCATGGGCATGCCAAGATCGAGCCCTTTTTTCATATTTTTTTCTGCTGTGTCAAAGTCCTGCTTCATCATGGCAAGGTTGCCTTTTAGAGTATAATAAACAGAACGGATGGGTTTGTACAGCAGGTTGGGAAATTTGATGGAGTTGATGACCTTTTCAGCTTCTTCCATATTGCCACTTTCCATGTGTTCTTGTATCAGACGTAGCGGTCCGAAAAAGAAATGGCCGGCAATCAAAATAAGGCCGATAAGATATAAAGGAAACACAGGCCAAAAGCCGCTGATAGTAAGATTCATGGCAATGCCTGCAATGATCATAACCAGGCCAATGTACAAGCGATATTTTATCAGTAAGTTGTAAAATTTCATAGTCAACAATTCAAGGCCTGCAAAGATAAGAGGTTAAAGGCAGAAGGTATAAGAGTTAAGGTTTAGAGTATAAGATGGCAAACCTGCACGTACTGTAAGCTGTCTACTGCCTTGCGTCGTTGATCTCGATCCAGTAGCCATCGGGGTCTTTAAAATAAATTTGCTTTACACCATCAACTCTTAAGGTTATGGATTCGGGCTTGCCGGGCCAGTCTTCATAAGCAATGCCATTTTTGGTAAGGCGTGGAATAAAGGCATCTACCGAAGGAATGCTAAAGCAAAGGTGGCTGTCTTTGCCGTGGGTGCTTATAGTGGCCGCTCCGGCTATGAGATGTAAGGCCATTTTATTTCCAATAGCCAACCAGGTATGTTTGCCATCATGAAAAGGCTCAGGTATTGTATCTAATCCTATAATGTCTTTATAAAAAGCTGTACTTTTTTGAAGGTCGTTTACATAAAGGGCAATGTGGTTAAGCACAGGCTTTTGCGCATGGCTATAAAGTGAAAGGGATAGCAACGCAACTGACAGGCAGATAAATTTTTTCATAAAACTGATTGAACTACTAAATGTAAGTTTTTAGGTTAATTGTTTTGTGCTATAAGCCATGTATCCTTTATTTTTGTGGCCCTTTGGCCCGGTAGTTCAATGGATAGAATAGAAGTTTCCTAAACTTTAGATACAGGTTCGATTCCTGTCCGGGCTACACTCTCTTCTTTCGGCCTTTCTGAAGCAGGTTAATATTTCAATGCTATTACCTGATCGTAAATCTAAATCCGCCATAAATCAATCTTCCGCTTACAGGTCCCCAAATCATAGAAGCGTCAAAATAATTACCAAAAGGCTGGGCCGCTGCAATGATGGTATTGTTTTGAAAATAATTCGCCAGGTTTTCACCGCCAATATAAAAATCAAACAACTTTTCCTTTCCAATGCTTTTGCTGACTTGTGCATTCATGGTTATGTAGGATGGTGAATAATCAACTAACCTGTACGCTGCCGGATTTTCCGCCGTTGAAGGTATTCTTTTACGGCCTGTAACATTAATGGTATAATCAATTTTCCATCCGTTCAAATCATATGCAAGATTGGCAAATGCCCTATGTTTGGCAGTAAATGGTTTCTCCAAAAGCTTGCCGCCATAATTTGTTTTTACATCAAAAAATCGATACGCTAAACGAAGCTCTAATTTTTTTGCAGGCATAAAACTCAACTCCGTTTGAAAACTGTTTGAGTACGATTTGCCATTAAGATTATAAAAATTAACTCCTCTTGGGTTTTCAAGATCGATCACAACCTGATTAGTAAAATCATTGCGATAAAAATTAGCGCCGAAAGAGCCATCTCTTCCAAAAAGATGAAATTTCTGATCTATGCTTATCCCTTTATTCCATGCCACTTCCGGGTCTAAGCCATAAGCTTTTCCTGCCTGCGCATTTATAATGTTGATCTGTCTTGAGCTTACCAACACGCCAATATTCTCTGCGAAAATATTGGCTGTTCGTTGGCCGCGGCCTGCGTTTAATCTAATAGTTGTATGGGAGAATAGTGCATACCGAATATTTAATCTTGGAGTGGCAAACCATCCATATAAACTATTATTGTCAGCACGAAGTCCGGCTACTACGTCTAACTTTTCACTTGGCGTAAAAGTATATTCTGCAAATGCACCGGGAACAACTTCTGTGCGGTTGTACGGCGTAACGTTCAATCGTTCTTTGTAATTGTCATACAAAAAACTAATGCCTGTTTTAAACTTATGTGCATCTGATTGAATTCTGGATTGGTAAATTAAATTGGAATAAAAATTTTTTTGCCTGGCATCATACTTTGTTAAACCAAAATATGAATACTGTTGGTGGCTGAATGCCGATAACTCAAGCCCAACACTTTTGTATATTTTTTCAGGGAATACATAACCTACTTTTCCAAAAGCTTCGTAACGATTGGTACGAATACCAAGACCATAATGGTTTGTTGAAAATTTATCTTCTTTAGGATTGTATGCTACTTCGCCGCCTGTTTTATCATCTAACAATACTTTAATGCCAAACTGCGACATCAAGCCACTTTCGCCCATGTATTGCCAGCGGTGTACGCCATTAAATTGATTGCCTGTCGGCAGATCACGAAAGCCATCTTTATTAAAATCTGCTTTAGTATATAAAAAGTCATCGTGCAGCAAAAAACCTGTCGACCATTTACTATTCAATTTATGCGACCAATTTACGTTGACATCTGTTTTGCCCATATCGTTTACATACCCGTTCAGGTACAATTTTTCACTTTCTTGCGGCTTTCTTAGTTCAACATTAATTTGTCCTGCTATGCTTTCAAAGCCATTTACTACCGAGCCTGTACCTTTTATTAGTTGAATAGATTCTACCCAGGGCCCTGCAATGCTGTTCAAGCCCAATGGCGTGGCAATGCCGCGGGGGCCGGGTAGATTTTCAACCGTTAGTTGTGTATAGATGCCTGCCAGGCCAAGTAATTGTATTTGTTTTGAACCGGTGGCTGCATCACTGTACGATACATCAACGGAAGGATTAGTTTCAAAGCTTTCGCTAAGGTTGCAGCAGGCAGCTTTTAATAATTCTTTTTTTGTGATGACGTTCGTGCGAAATGGATTGTAAGTATCAACATAGTTGCTGCGCTGGCGTGCTGTAACTATTACATTGGAAAGGTTTTCATGCCTGCTCATTGTAACCTGTACATCACGCAAACCGTTGATAGAAACTGTATCTGTTTTAAAGCCTGCATAACTAATTACAAGCTGATCGGTGTTTTCATTTTTAGTTAGTAAAAATTCGCCATGAGGGTTTGTAACCGCTCCATCTTTTGCGCCTAACCAAATAATGCTGGCGCCTGCTAATGGAATGGTTTGTCCGTTATTGGTTTCAAGAACGATGCCTTTTATTTGATTTGAGTTAGTAATGGTATCATTTAATGCCATTTGATCTTCATTTGTCATTTCGCGGTAATGGCAACACTCAGGCAAAGCTTTGTAACTTTCATCTGTCGCTTTGTTTTTTTCAGTATCATGGCCTGCTTTTGCTACTGTTTGATACAATTGATCAACTGATATCATAGAAGCCGCATAAGTAACTGTAAGCATCTTAGTTTCAACATTCCAGTTGGCCAATCTCACACCTTTTATTTTTAATGATTTTTGAATGCGCTGTTTACATTGAGCGCAGGTGCCGGCCACTTTAAAAGAAACAGTTGTATCGGTTGTATTGGATTGTGCATACACCACAGAGCTAAAAATGCTCATCAGGATGATGCATAAATATTTTGTGTATTTCATGAAAATTATTTGATTGTTTTACGACATGGGTTACTGTTTGTTCAGAAAAGAACAAGTTCATGCAACAATCAAATGCGGTAAATGCAGAATAAGCTATTGATGTTTTTTTGTAAAGGTGGCGGAGCAAAGACTTCTGGTAAGAGTTTTTTTGATTGAACCAGGCTTAAAGTAAGAAATTCCGGCTGAACTGCTTTAATGGCTGCTGACTGAAAAACCGGATTTAAAAATTTCGCAGGGTTTTGTTCCGATTTTAATTTTAGGCTTACCTGCTTTTCATCGCAGCAAGTTTTTTTTATAAGCTTATGGCTGCCACTACAATGGTCATCTTTTACCGGCGAAAGATCAATGCCATCTAACTTGCCACAGCAATAATGTAAATGCAGGGTCATCCCGGTAGAGGAAAAACCATACATCAACAAGAGCACTATGGCAAAAAGCTTTTTCATATCCGGCACAAAACTATATTTTATTCTTTTTGAAGAAAATAACATTCATCAGTTTGTTTGTTAAAACAGGCAAAATATAGTGTGGAACGGTTTCATGACAGCCATTAGTTATAAAGTCAGATAGTTGAATTATTCCGTAAAAACTTAATCACACATTCACATTGCGTTTAAATTGGTATGCTTTTTTTGGTATATCAATTATGAAAGGTTTGTGGATTTGTCTGGCCCTGGTTACAGTGAGTGTATCTGTAAGTAACACACAAAGATCTTTTCATCCTTTTGATGCACAGAATAAACTCTTTATTATAACACTCGACGGTTTTAGGTGGGAAGAAGTGTTTGCAGGTGCAGATTCTGCATTGATCAATGACAAGGAACTCACCGGCGATATATCTATCAGCAAGGCTTTATATTGGGATGCTGATCCAAAACAAAGAAGAAAAAAATTATTGCCTTTTTTCTGGAATGTAATTGCAAGGCAGGGACAGCTATATGGAAACAGGCAATATCGAAACGACGTCAATGTTTCAAATCCGTATGCACTTTCTTATCCTGGCTATAGCGAGTTGTTAACAGGCAGTGTTGATTTAGGCATTAGCAGTAATGCTAAGAAGAAAAATGATAATCAAAATATTCTGCAAACTTTAAGCAACACCCACGAATATGCAGGTAGGGTAGCTGCTTTTACCTCGTGGGATGTATTTCCATTTATTCTAAATAAAGAACAAAGCAATTTTTATATTAATAGCGGCTTTGAAAATTTAAAAGACAATGAGCTTACAAACAGCGAAAAGTTATTGAATACTTTACAGGCAAAAGTGATCAATGAAAGAATAGAGACACGGTATGACGAGCTGACTTACATTGCCTGCAAAGAATATGTAGAAAAGAATAAGCCTTCTGTTGTTTTTCTAAGTTTTAGTGGTACCGATAATGCAGGGCACAGCAAACGGTACGACGAATATTTACAACAAGCCAATAATGCCGATCGAATGATTGGCGAACTGTGGCGCCTGGTTCAATCTATGCCGGAGTACAAAGGCAAGACAAGTTTTTTAATTACCACTGATCATGGAAGGGGAAGCAAAAAAGCCAATTGGTTCAAACATGGTTTTTTTGTTGGCGGCTCGTCGCAAACATGGTTTGCTTTAATTGGTAACAGTACTGTGCCGGCCGGTGAAATTAAAGCGGAAAGCCAGGTATATCAAAAGGATTTGAAAACATTAATGACGCAATTGCTTGTGAAAAAATAGTTGAGATCGCTACACGCTTTCTGTTCTGCATCTTTTGCGGCATAATTTTTTGCTGTTTATAATTAGTTTTTAAAGCATTTTTTTTCAACGTAAAATTTCAATCATGCGCAATGAAAAAAAGAATAATAGAAAAAACAAAATGATCAATCCGGCTTCAAAAACTGAAAAAATAAGACATCGTGAATTTGAAACACCAAGCCAGCAAAGAAACAGGGATGGATTGGGGAGAGGACAAACAGGTTCGGATGGTGGTCCTGTTCGCGGACAAGACAGCAAGCATTAATATTTGTCGGAAGACAGTAACCTATAAAATCATAAATAATGTCAAAACATTCAAAAGATCGTTCTAAAAATGAAAGAGATGAAGCTATTGAAAGAACAATAGGCGCTGATAGAGCCGAACAAGATGCCAATGCAGACAATGGCGGTACTACAGACATGGACAGCGTAATAAGAAAAACACATACTACGGGTACCGGCTCGGGCATGTCAACAAAAAGATTTGTAACAGGTAGCGATTTTGATGGGCAGGTAAAAGATCAATAAGCAACTACCTCTGCAATAAAAAACATTAATGATGAGTTTGGAGCAATTGTTTGGGTTGTTAACTTATTAATTCTCAAAGCTCTGCAGTGATTTTCTTGTTGACTTCCTTCTACATTCAAAAGAAAGTAAACGCAAAATATTCTAAAGGCTGAGTGTTGTAAACAGTAATTGCAAAAGCTAAGGTTGGGCATAAAGTTTTTATAGATAATAAGCAGTTCTTAATTTTTTGACTTTTAAATCTACAGTTATGGCAGAAAACAGAAATCAAGATCAGAACAGAAGCTCAAACATGGGCAACCAGTCTCAAAGTGGTTCTCAATCAGGAATGGGTGGCTCTCAATCTGACAGAGGTTCTCAGAGTGGTTCTGAACGCAGTTCAAGTGGATTAGGGAATCAAAGCCAGGGAACAAGTGGTTCTCAAAGCGGCTCACAAAGCGGTAGAACTGGTAGTTCTGGTTCTAATTATGGTTCTTCTTCTGACCAGAATTTAGACAGTGGCGATCAAGGCCGTGGCAGCACAAGCAGCGGTAGTGGCAGCACAGGTCGCAGCGGCAGCAGCAGTAGCGGCAATTCTGGTTCTCGCAGTGGCCAGGGTGGTATGTAATTACCTTAGTCATTTGCAAATGATTCTTTCTGAATTAAAATCATTAAGCCCTCACACAGGGCTTAATGATTTTATAAAACATAACAATTATGAAAAAAGATAACGAAAACAGGCATGGCCGCACTGAAGCCTATCCAAAACCCACCGAAACTGATGAACAATTAAAAAACCAACCCGAGTTTATTGATCAGCAGCCTAACGATTTTAATGACAAATCAATTAGCGACATACCGGTACGCGATGGCGAAAGGCAAAGCGACGATCCGGGCCGGGGAACAAAAACAGCTGATTAATTCGTCACAGCCATATAATACTTCTCTCCTGTAGAGGCCAGGAAAAATAGTACTTTTGTGAAGTCCCGCTTATACGGGACTTTTGTTTGTTCTAAATCATAACCTTTGAGCACATACCAAATAAAACTTGCCCAATTTGAAGGTCCGTTCGACCTGTTGCTTTTTTTTATCGAAAGAGATGAGTTGGACATTTACAATATTCCCATTACCAAAATCATCAATGATTTTTTGGATTTCATTCACTCAGAGGAAGCATTAAATATTGAGCTTTCCAGCGAGTTTATCCTGTTTATTTCAACCCTTATGCGCATTAAAGCTAAAATGCTGCTGCCGCGTAAGGAAATAGATGCACAAGGCAATGAAATAGATCCCCGGCAGGAATTGATTGATAAAATTCTTGAGTACAAAAAATACAAGGAAGCTGCTGTTCGTATGGCGGAAATGGAAGCGGAAAGAATGTTACTGATTAAGCGGGGCAACATTCAAAAAGAGCTTTCACATATTGGTGAAGAGGCAGCCGAGGGAACCGAAGTGCAAACCATTACCATGTTCAAATTAATGAAGGCTTTTGAACGGGTGATGCAGCGCTACCACGACCGTTTTAATAAGCCTACTCATACGGTAGTTCGTTATAACTACAGTATCGAACAAACAAAAACCGATTTGATTTCCGTGGCGCAAAGCGAAAGGACCTTATCGTTTGAAAAAATATTTGAAAAGGTAGAGAACCGGGTTCATGCCATCTTCACTTTCCTTTCCATGCTGGAGCTGGTACAGGGAAATTTTTTGCGCATCATGATCGGAGAGGGGAAAAATAATTTTATTGTGGAGTACAATGAAACAGAAGAAGGGTTGACGGATGAAGAGCACATGCGATTATTGTAATTATTCAACTATCCAAAGCAGAACAGGTTTCTGCGATTGGTTAATCATTGGCTCTAATTGTTTCAAAAATCCTGGTGCTACTGTAGGGCAGCCATCACTCTGGCAAATTTCATCAGCTACTTCTGATTCAGGAACACAGCTATGAGCATGTAATACTACAAACCTCTCAAATGCCTTGTCATTTGTGGTATCCAGCCCATAAAGTTTGAATGCGAGGCCAAACCTACCATTATACGCGTTGCCAATTTTGTACTTGCCAAGAGAAGTGCAACCGCACCCCGGAGTATTGCCATATTTTCTTCCTTCTAACCAATATTCGTTGCAGCGGCCGTGTGTAACCAATCCGGCGTTTTGTATGGTGTCTTTTTCAAAGTCATAAACAAAAAAACGCTTTCGGTTAGAAGGAAGGCTTATGTCAATAAGAAAATAAAATTTGCTATTGAAATGGTGTTTCTCTGCAAAAGCTTTTGCCTCAATTGCTTTCGTGTGAAGCTTTGAAAACATTAGTGGCAACGTAGCGTTTTCTATAGGCGGAAGAACAGAAGAGCAGATTGGCGCTTCTTGCTTATTGGACAACCAGGCCAGCGCTATTGCAGTTATCAATAAAAGCGGCAAAAGAGTAATGGTAAACTTCTTCATAAAAGAAAAGCGTTAAGCTTAGATGCATAACGCTTTTTCTTCCATAAATTTTTAGGAAGATCATTATCCAATCACATTCACTTCTACCTTTTCATTCATCATTTCCCGCACCGCATCGGCAATGCCTTGTGCATCATATCCGCATTCGCGGTGCAATTCTTTCAGTGTTCCATGTTCGATAACCCTGTCAGGAATGCCTAAAATTTTCAAATCATTTTTATAGCCATGATCTGCCATAAATTCGGCTACAGCGCTGCCAAAGCCGCCCAAAACAGTTCCGTCTTCCACGGTAATTATTTTCTGGTAAGATTGTAAAGCTTCATGGAGCAAGGCTTCGTCCAAAGGCTTGGCAAAACGCATATCGTAATGCGCCGGTGTGATCTTATCGGCTCTGACATCGCGAATGGCGGCAGCAGCAAAATTTCCCGGATGGCCAAAAGAAAGAATAGCTATATCTTTTCCATCTTTTAATTTTTTGCCCTTGCCAATTTCAATTTTTTCAAATGGCTTTCTCCACTCGGGCATCACACCTTCTCCTCTTGGATAACGAATCACAAAAGGCAGCTTTGTACTTTCCAACTGGGCGGTATACATCAAATTCCGTAATTCCTGCTCGTTCATCGGTGCCGAAATGATCATGTTGGGAATGCAGCGGAAGTAGGCAATATCGTAAGCGCCGTGGTGCGTTGGTCCGTCTTCACCTACAAGGCCGCCACGATCTAAGCAAAAAATTACCGGCAGCTTTTGAATGGCCACATCATGCACTGCCTGGTCGTAAGCCCTTTGCATGAAGGATGAGTAAATATTGCAAAACACTTTCAGGCCCTGCGTAGCCATACCGGCACTTAGGGTAACCGCATGTTGTTCAGCAATTCCAACATCAATAGCACGATGAGGCATTGCCTTCATCATAATATTGAGTGAAGAGCCTGAAGGCATGGCCGGCGTAATGCCAAATATTTTTTCATTCTGTTCCGCTAATTCTAAAATGGTGTGGCCAAATACATCCTGGTATTTGGGCGGCTGTGGCAGGTCAAATTTCTTTTTATAGATTTCACCTGTTATTTTATCAAACAAGCCCGGTGCATGCCATTTGGTTTGGTCTTTTTCGGCCGGTGCATAACCCTTGCCTTTAGTAGTGATAATATGCAAAATCTTAGGGCCGGGAATATTCCTCAGGTCCTTCAGTGTGTCTACCAGCTTGGTAATATTATGACCGTCAATAGGACCGAAATAGCGCAGGTTCAAGGCTTCAAACAGGTTGCTGCTTTTGGTGAGCATGCCTTTTAAGCTCGAATCCAGTTTGCTCGCCATGTCGCGGGTGAACCGTTTGCCAATGGGCAACTTGCCCAAAAGGTTCCAAACGTCATCCCGTAATTTATTGTAGGTAGGAGAGGTAGTAATGTCGGTTAGGTACTCTTTCAATGCCCCCACATTAGGGTCAATGCCCATGCAGTTATCGTTCAAAATAATCAGCATGTCAGCGTCGGTAACACCGGCGTGGTTCATGGCTTCAAACGCCATTCCTGCGGTCATGGAGCCATCGCCGATAACAGCTACCGATTTACGGTCGGCCTCGCCTTTATACTTTGATGCTATCGCCATGCCTAAAGCAGCTGAAATAGAAGTAGAAGAGTGACCTACGCCAAATGTATCGTACTCGCTTTCATTGCGTTTGGGAAAACCACTAATGCCTTTATATTTTCGGTTAGTAATGAAATTGTCTCTTCTGCCGGTCAGAATTTTATGGCCGTAAGCCTGGTGGCCTACGTCCCAAACCAACTGGTCGTAAGGTGTATTATAAATATAATGCAGCGCCACCGTAAGTTCTACCACGCCAAGGCTGGCCGCAAAATGCCCGCCATGTACACTTACTACATCAATAATAAACTGGCGCAATTCATCGCAAACCTGGTGTAGTTGTTCTTTGGGAAGCTTTTTCAGGTCATTGGGTGAATTAATCGTTTGTAATAATGGTCCGGCGGTTATTTGCATTCATTTTTTTTGAGGCTGTAAAAATATTTACTTTTTAGCCAAACGAAAATATGGTTTCGAGGCTTAACAAAGCAGCAAGATTTAGACCATGCCTGCTGAGGAGCATTTACAAGCGGCCGAAATTAAAGGCCCGGAAAGCAAAAAGAGCTTTTGCTGTTCCATTTGTAAAACTTATCTTCCACTGGTATATTTACCCTAAGCATTCAAAAAAAGGCCTTCTTACATTTACTGCATGCGGTTAAAGCTGAATAGATACTGGACTTTTCAAATTGTGGGATGGGGCCTTTTTGGGCTGATCAACGTATTTTTTGCTTTTATTTTCGGACAATTCAGACCGGCAATGCTTTGCCGGCTTCTTTTTTTTCTCGAGATTGGTATTGTCAGCTCGCATTTTATGCGGCAGATCATCCGCAAAAATAATTTGTTGCTCCGGGCTATCAACCAGCAAATTATTTTGCTTTTAATTCTTACCCTGCTTTTTGCTTCTTTCTTCTCGCTGGTACAAACGCCTTTTGAAGCCTATTACAGTTTTTATCCAACAGGGAAACCAGCGCCTTTTCACGTACATTTTTTCTATAATCTTTCTTCTTCTTTTGTATTGTTGTTTATCTGGAACAGCATTTATTTCATGTATCATTATGTAACCAAAAGCCGCAAGCAGCAGTTAGATACATTGCAATTGGAAGCATTAGTTAAATCGTTGGAATTAAAAACTATCAAGGCACATATCAATCCACATTTTATTTTCAATGCGCTTAACAGCATCAGGGCTTTAATTGATGAAAATCCTGCACGTGCCCGCAGGGCTATTACAGAACTAAGCAATATTTTGCGTAGCAGCCTGCAGGCCGAAAAAGGCGAAACTGTTTCGTTGGAAGAAGAACTGAAAATTGTAAAAGATTACCTCGCTTTGGAGAATATGCGTTTTGAAGACCGCCTAAGAGTTGAATATGATATTGATGATGATACACTGGCCCAGCAAGTGCCACCCATGATGTTGCAAACCCTTGTAGAGAATGCGATTAAACATGGCATTAGCAAGCAATTAAAGGGTGGCGTGGTAAAGATAATTTCTGATTTCACTGAAAATTATCACGAGTTGGCGGTACAGAATACGGGGCATTTGAATGGGGGTAAATCGCATAGCGGCTTTGGCTTGTCAAGTACGAAAGACCGTTTGGGATTGTTGTATGGCGATAAGGCAAAGTTTCAGATTCAACAGTTAGATCCCGAGTTGGTTGAAGCACGGGTACTAATACCTGCGTAAAGCATTAACGACACTTAATAATATAGAAGACAACTTCAAACATCACACTTCAAACATTTTTCATGAGAGCTATATTAATTGATGACGAACGCCTTGCCAGAACAGAATTGCGCAAGCTGCTACAGGAATTTCCTGAAATTGAAATCGTGGACGAAGCCTCTAATGCAGAAGAAGGCCTGCAAAAAATAGAGAACCTGAACCCTGATCTGATTTTCCTCGACATACAAATGCCGGGCAAAACAGGTTTTGATTTATTATCCGAGCTGGATCATGCACCACAGGTAATTTTCACCACTGCTTACGATGAATATGCACTGAAAGCATTTGAAGTAAACGCTTTGGATTATTTATTAAAGCCTGTAGAACCACGCCGCCTGGCCGATGCTGTGGAAAAATTAAAAAAATCAGGTGGCGGCGGTGTGGCAGAAAGACCGCACCAGGCCGCAGAAAACAACAGCATTTTGTATGAAAATGACCAGGTGTTTGTAAAAGACGGCGAACGTTGTTGGTTTGTAAAACTGGGTGATGTGCGGTTGTTTGAAAGTGTGGGCAATTATGCAAAAGTTTTTTTTGGTGCTAATAAACCGTTGATCTTAAAATCGCTCAACGCTTTGGAAGAAAGGCTCGATGAAAAAGTTTTCTTTCGTGCCAATCGCAAGCATATCGTTAACCTGCGCATGATCGATAAAATTGAGCCTTATTTTAACGGAGGCTTGTTGCTTGAATTAAAAGGCGGAGAAAAAATAGAAGTAAGCCGCCGGCAAACAGTGAAGTTTAAAGAGATGATGAGCCTGTAGAAAATGCGAAATTAGAACCACGAGGTGCAAAGTAAAAAAATCACAAATTATTACTGATGAAGAAAATTTTTTTGTCGTTTGCCCTTGCAGCAAACATAATTGCATGTGCGCAAAAAGCAAACGAAGTAATTAATGTAAAAGAAGTAGAACGTATTGAAACCGTACTGGCATCGGACGAAATGCGGGGACGCAAAGCCGGAACACCTGACATTGATAAAGCCGCTGATTTTATTGCCGGTGAATTTAAAAAAGCAGGTTTGCAACCGTTGCAAGGCAACAGTTATTTGCAGGAATTTACTATGGTGCGTCCAAAATTTTTAAGTGTAAAAGGCGAAATAGATGACCAGGAACTTAACTCAAGAAACATTATTGTAGTTACTATGCAGCCCGAAATAAAGGTGGATGAAAAATCGGGCTATGATCTGCAATATGTAAAGGCAGGAGAAAATTTTCGTTCCAGGGTGGAGCAAATTATGTCGGCAAAAAAAAATGCAGTGGTTTTTGTAGACAGCAGTTTTAGTAAAAATTTCCCCCGGCTTGCTGGTTTTAAAAGACCAGGCTTTAAAGCCGATGCAGATGCCGCTGCCAATATGGTTTTCATTCTGGGAAACTACCAGCCCAAAGAATTTAAAATAAAAGCAGAACATAACATTGAAGAAATAAAATTTGCCAATGTGGTAGGCGTTCTTCCCGGCAACAGTAAAAAGAATGAGTATGTGATTTTTTCCGGCCATTACGATCATTTGGGCATTGGTAAACCCGTAGCCGGAGATAGCATCTACAACGGCGCTAACGACGATGCAGCAGGCACCACTGCCGTGATAATGCTTGCCAATTATTTTAAACAATCAAATAACAACGAACGCAGTTTGGTATTTGCCGCTTTCACAGCCGAAGAAATAGGCGGTTTTGGTTCGCAGTATTTTTCAAAACAATTTGATCCGGCACAGGTAATGGCCATGTTCAATATTGAAATGATTGGTACGGAAAGCAAATGGGGCAAGAACTCGGCTTATATTACTGGTTTTGAAAAAACTAATATGGGTGAGATACTGCAGCAAAATTTGAAAGGTACTTCCTTCACTTTTTATCCCGATCCCTATACTGAGCAAAATTTATTTTACCGATCAGATAATGCTACGTTGGCAAGGCTTGGTGTTCCGGCACATACCATTTCTACTTCCAAAATGGATAATGAGCCTAATTATCACCAGGCAAGCGATGAAGTAAAAACGTTGGACATGGAAAATATGGCGCAAATAATTAAAGCCGTTGCTGAAAGCAGCAAAACCATTGTAAGTGGAAAAGACACGCCAACAAGAGTGAAGACGGAAGAATTGAAATAATTCGCAAGTAAAAATGATTCTACTAAAAGAGACATTCGGTGTCTCTTTTTTTATTGCACTTTCACCGGCACCGAATGTATCGCTTCCGACATTTCCTTAATCAGCGATGCATCTTTTTCAATGGCATTACCTACTACAATTACATCGGCGCCAGCCTTGCAATTGAGATAAGCTTTTTCCGCATCCCTGATGCCGCCGCCTACAATCAGTGGTACGTCAATGTGCTTTGAAACCGTTGCAATCATTTCTTCACTAATGGCTTTTTTAGCACCGCTGCCCGCATCCATATAAATCAGTTTCATGCCCAGCATTTCTCCGGCCATTGCTGTGCACATGGCAATATCAGCTTTATCTGCCGGCAAAGGGCTTGCATTGCTTATGTAGGAAACGGTGGTAGCGGCACCTCCGTCAATCACCATATAACCGGTTGGAATAATTTCTAACCCGCTTCTTTTTACCGACGGAGCAGAAATAACATGCTGGCCAATTAAATAATCCGCATTGCGGCCGGAAATAAGTGATAAGTATAATAAAGCATCAGCCTTTTTACTGATTTGTGAAGGGCTGCCGGGAAATAAAAGAACAGGAATGGAACAAGTAGATTTTATTTGTTGAATGCAGGCATCCAAGTGGTCAGAGATCACTAAACTGCCGCCAACAAAAAAGTAATCAACTTTTGCCTTTGTCGCCAGGCTAATGGTTTCATCAAGTGCGGATGTTGAGATCTTGTCCGGATCAATCAGTACTGCAAAAGATTTTTGTCCATTCTTCTTTTTATCTATGAGCGATTGGTAAACAGGCATCATTCGTAACGGGCAATTAGGAACAAAAATGCAAAACTTTTGCCATTGCATTGGTATTGTTTGTACTTGTTTTAAATACTGTCAAAATCAGCGACCGGTTTTTATACCGGTTTGCTAATGCAAAAATGAATGAAAATTCTTCCGATAATTTCTTTAAAAGGATTTGCCATTTTAAAAAATGAAGCAATAGTGTATTGGTCTGAAAAGCAGTGTGGGCAAGCTCTTCATTGAATTTTAATAACCACAAAGCGTGTTATTATCAGTTATATGTTTTCTATCAAAAACTTCCAAGTAAAACTTTCGCACATCCTGAAAATAATGTGTATAAATCATGAAAGTTGCCACAGGCTTATATCGCCACGGTTATCCACTTTTTTAAGTAAAGATGTGAATATTTCTGGCGTGTTTTTTTGATTTCGTAAAGATATTTTCGTCGCCTGCCTCCAAAAATTTCCAAACCACCAAAACCTAAAAAAGCAGATTATGGCAAGTGAAAACAGAACAACCGTAAAAGGACTTATGTTCCACCGTAAGTACACCAGAGAAGACGTCAATGTATTTGACCAGTTTGAGTATGATTACCGGACATCGGTAATTCGCAATCCGAGCGGAGAAGTAGTGTTTGAGATGAACAATGTAGAAGTGCCGAAGCAATGGAGCCAAATTGCTACCGACATCCTTGCCCAAAAGTATTTTCGCAAAGCCGGCGTTCCACAGCCTGATGGTTCATTAGGCCGTGAAACATCTGTTAAGCAAGTGGCCCATCGCATGGCCAATTGCTGGAGGGTATGGGGAGAAAGGTATGGTTATTTCGCTTCTTTTGACGATGCACAAATTTTTTATGAAGAGTTGGTGTATTCGATCTTGAACCAGGCTTGTGTGCCCAACTCACCGCAATGGTTCAATACCGGTTTACACGAAAGCTATGGAATTAAAGGAAAGCCACAAGGTCATTATTACGTTGATGCTGTTGACGGACAATTAAAAAAATCTACATCTGCTTACGAACGTCCGCAGCCGCATGCCTGCTTTATTTTAAGCGTGGATGACGATTTGGTAAGCGATGGTGGTATCATGGACCTATGGGTTCGTGAGGCAAGAATTTTTAAATATGGTTCGGGTGTCGGAACGAATTTCTCCAACTTGCGTGGTGAAGGCGAAAAACTGAGTGGTGGTGGTACATCGTCAGGTTTAATGTCTTTTTTGAAAATTGGCGACCGTGCTGCTGGCGCCATTAAAAGCGGCGGTACGACAAGACGTGCTGCTAAAATGGTTTGTTTGGATTTAGATCATCCTGAGATTGTAAATTTCATTAACTGGAAGGTAGAAGAAGAAAAGAAAGTGAGTGCGTTGATAGATGCGGGTTATGCCAGCGATTACGAAGGCGAGGCTTATAGAACGGTAAGCGGACAAAACTCCAATAACTCTGTTCGTATCCCTAACGCTTTCTTCGAGAAATTAGAAAAAGGCGAAGACTGGGAATTAACAGCACGTACCGATGGACGTGTAATGAAAAAAGTTCCTTCAAGAGAATTGTGGAACCAGATTGCATATGCAGCTTGGCGGTGTGCCGATCCGGGTACGCAATACAATACCACCATTAATGAATGGCACACTTGTCCGGAAGGTGGAGAGATCAGGGCTTCTAATCCATGCAGCGAATACATGTTCTTAGACAATACAGCATGTAATTTGGCTTCAGCCAACTTGATGAAGTTCTATGATTTTGAGAAAGGAACACTGGATGTAGAAGGTTTTGAATATACCTGCCGTTTGTGGACAACCGTATTGGAGGTTTCTGTGTTGATGGCCCAGTTCCCGTCAAAAGAAGTGGCTCAATTGAGTTACGAATACAGAACACTTGGTTTGGGTTATGCAAATCTCGGAACCTTGTTAATGGTTAGTGGCATTCCTTACGACAGCGAAAAAGCAAGAGCCATCGCTGGTGCTATCACTGCTATCATGACCGGTGTTGCTTACAAAACATCAGCGGAAATGGCTGAAGTGTTAGGCGCCTTCCCTCGTTACGAAGAAAACAAAGAGCACATGATCCGTGTCATGCACAATCACAGGTTAGCTGCTTACGATGCAGACAGCTATGAGGGATTGAGTGTAAAGCCGCAAGGGTTGAAAGCGCAATATTGTCCTGATTATTTATTGAAAGCCGCCTGCAAAGCCTGGGATGAAGCAGTGGAGTTGGGAGAAAAATTTGGGTATCGCAATGCACAGGCAACTGTAATTGCTCCCACAGGAACTATCGGCCTCGTAATGGATTGCGATACCACCGGCGTTGAACCGGATTTTGCCTTGGTGAAATTTAAAAAGCTTTCCGGCGGTGGTTATTTCAAAATCATTAACCAGTCAGTTCCTGTTGCATTGAAAAATTTAGGATACAGTGAAAAAGAAACGGATGCCATTATAAAATATGCTGTGGGTGCAGGAACTTTTGCAGGAGCACCACACGTCAATCATCAAACTTTATCTGAAAAAGGCTTTATTGCAGAAGAAATTAAAAAGCTGGATGCTGCTGTAGCGTCTGCCTTTGAAATTGGCTTTGTATTCAACGTGTATACTTTAGGCGAAGAATGTTTGCAACGCTTAGGATTCAAGCCGGAACAATATTTCAATTTTGAATGGAGCTTATTGGAAGCTTTAGGTTTTACCGATGAACAAATTGAAGCTGCCAATGATTATGTATGCGGAACAATGACGGTGGAAGGTGCTCCTTATTTGAAAGAAGAGCATTTGCCCGTATTTGATTGCGCAAACAAATGCGGCAAAAAAGGGGAACGCTACATTCATGCACACGGTCATATTCGCATGATGGCTGCCGCACAGCCATTCATCAGCGGCGCTATTTCTAAAACCATTAATCTTCCACACGAAGCAGTGGTGGAAGAAATTGCCGACTCTTATTTACTAAGCTGGCAATTGGGTTTAAAAGCTTGTGCTTTGTATCGTGATGGCTCTAAATTGTCTCAGCCATTAAGCAATAAGAGTGACAAGAAAAAGAAAGAGACCGACAATAAGGAAGAACTCCAAACTCAAAACACTGAGCTCCAAACTGCTCTCGAATCCAACATTGTAGACATGGGCAAACTGACCATTGAAGAATTGCTGGATGAAGTGCAGAAACGTGTGCAGGCGCACCCTGATACACAATTGAAACGCAAACTGGCCAGCATTGTAGAGCGCCGCACATTGCCTGCTAAAAGAAGAGGCTTTACACAAAAAGCCAAGATCAACGGGCAAACCGTTTTCTTACGCACCGGCGAGTACGCCGACGGCACTGTAGGGGAAATCTTTATTGACATGGCGAAAGAAGGCGCTACCATGCGCAGCATGCTCAACTGCTTTGCCATTTCTATTTCCATAGGCTTGCAATACGGTGTGCCGCTGGAAGAATTTGTAGAAAAATTTGTTTTCACCAGGTTTGAACCCGCCGGTTTTGTGGAGCATCCAAATATTAAATCAACCACATCTATTGTTGATTTTGTATTCCGTGCATTGGGGTATGAATATCTGAACCGCACCGATTTAGTGCATGTATTGGACAAGCCTGAAGTGATGAATGCAGGCAATGAAGAATGGGACGAGCCGGTGAAGCAACCTGAATTATCAAGCGTAAGAGTAGTGGCTGCTACACCGCAAAGTGTAAAAGCGCAAAAGCAAACGGTGAAAGCCGAAGCAGGTTTGGGTGCCGTAAATGCTGCTGCCAAAAGCATGCAGAGCGATGCGCCGGCTTGTAACACCTGCGGCCACATTACTGTACGCAGCGGTACCTGTTACAAATGTTTGAACTGCGGCAACTCTATGGGTTGCAGTTAACAATACTAAGGACGGAAAACCAAACCTATGTACCCGAATCAAAATCCCGCTATGAGGCGGGATTTTAAGTTTCTGCGAAGAATTGTTGTAGTTAGAAATAAGCGTTTATACTGGTTTTGAAATATTATTATTGATGGCTAATATAATTTGCTTTAATTGCAAAATATTTAGATGTAAGAAGCAATACTTCTTCGACAAGATTAAAGCTAATAACCATGTTAAAACACTCCTTACCGCCTTTGGCATCCTCCATTTTTATAGCTGTTCAGGAATTCTTTAAAACGAAATTTTCAGCGATGAAGAAGTTATGCCTGACTTTTTTTGCGTTCGTTATGGTAAATAACTCTTACGGGCAAGTAGGTTTTGGCATTAAATCGGGCATGAACATAGCAACTACCAAAGATTTTACAGCATTTCCTAAAAACAGAATTGGATGGTATGGAGGCGGTTTTATATTAGTTCCCATACATAAAAGATTGTTTTTACAGACCGAATTGTTGTATTCATCAAAAGGACAAAGGACGGAAAAAATAATAGGAGCTTCAGACAAAAGTGTTTTACGATTGAACTATCTAAATGTTCCAATTTTATTAGGATATAAAATTGATTATAAAACTTCGCTTCTCTTAGGGCCGGAAATCGGCTATCTCACATCAGCCCAACTAAAATATTATTCCGAATTTATAGATGTATCAAAGAACTATCCATCTAAGTTTGACGCAGGACTTGACGTAGGTATTAATTATAAGTTGCTAAAAAATATTGGTGTTGAAATTCGGTATAGCTATGGATTTAAAACCATGTATTACGAAGACGCTGCAGGAGTCCGACATAGTGAAAGTAAAGGCGCTAACCGGGCATTTCAAATAGGTATCTTATATCCATTGAAATAAAATTTCCTTAATCTCAAAACAAGTAACTATGAAACAATTATGTTTACTCTTTATCTTTTCGCTGATTTCTTTCGTATCCTTTGCAAATGGTGAAAATGTCGTTGTTGCTACAAATACCGGTGATGGTATTGCTGAAACTCCCGGTGAATTGGGGCCTGTTAACCCTTGCACCGATCTGTATTTTAAGGTAAATGTATTTCCGCCACAACCAGATTTTGTAATTGCGGGAAAATATGAGTGGTTTGTAAACGGCGTACTGGTAAAAACTTCAACAGATCCAAGTGATCCTTTTTTAAAATGGCATGTTTCTTCAAGTTCGGCAAGTGCTTATTGTAAGGTTACCTATAAAAAGCAGAATGGCGACCTTTCATCACCTTATACTTCAACAACATTCACTCCTATAATCAAAGCACTCAATTTTGCGGACATCACAAATTCTACTCCGCCTGCCAATTATGGTTGCAATAATGCGGTAAGTTATAGCCTGAATACTTTTGATTGTGGCAGTAATTGTGATTATACGTATAAGGTCGGAGACTATTATAATATTACCTGGCAGCCACCTGCAGGATGGGTACAAACAAGTATTTCTGCAAAAGGCAATGATGTTTCTTTTATTCCAGATGCTACTACAGACGGCACATTAACAGCCACCATTACTTTGACATGCGGATTTACAACAACTAAAGCCTTTGCTATAAATAGGGTGGCTCCCGCTACAGCATTTTCTGCTACAAATCCGGTTTCCGTTTGTGGTTCTACGGCTACTATGTCTGTTAATCCTGTATGCGGAGCAACGAGTTATACTTATACGTTAACAGGAAGTCCGGGAGTCACATTTGCATCAAACGGCTTACAAACATTAACCATTGCTAACAGTTCGGTTGACCTTAATCTTTCGGGTGCACCCTCAACCAATACCATAAAAGCAAAAGTTAATTATCCAGGTAGCAATACAAGCCCGGAAGTCAGTACGCAGTTTAACTACGGTGTTCCTACACCTATACTCAATGCTATGCAAGTATCATTGCCAGGAGAGCCAACACGGATAGAGGTATATGCTACTTATTCTTATGGCTCTACTGATCCCATACCTGGCGTTACTTACAAGTGGTATTTGAATGGCAGTTTAACGTCTGCTACCGGAAATAAATACGTTTGGTACATTCCCTGTAATCGTACTTCGATCTTAGAATGTGAAATTGTAAACAGTTGTGGCACTTCAACCAAAGCAAGCCTTGAGGAAGTTGGCGGATGCCGCCAATTAAGTGGATCGTATATTGTTGCCCCTAATCCTGCAGCAAATACAGTAACCGTCTCACCAACAGAACTAAACTCTACCGAAACTGCTAATATTACTATTGACGAGGTAAGGGTGTATGACTTGCAGGGAAATTTGAAAAAGCATCAAAAATTCAATAAAGTTAAAAAGGCTACTTTGAATATTAATGACCTGAAGACTGGCAATTACACTATAGAAGTTATTGGAGTAAATTTTTCCGAGAAAAAACAATTGCTTATTCGGCGTTAGACAACAAACCAAAAATCCCGCTCATGATGGCGAGATTTTTGGTTTGTAAAATGATGTCTAAAAAAAACGTCCCGCCATGCGGGACGTTTTTTATTTAAAAAGATTATTCACTGCCCCACTCAACATCGGGTATTTGTCCACTACAAATTCTTTAATGGTTTCAATTACCTTTTGTGCTTGTTCATCGCTAAGGCCGGCCTGCGATTTTAGTTTTTCTACCAATTCTGTTACCTGGCCTTGTGCATTGTCTTTATTCAATCCAAACATGATCGCTGATTTAAAGATTATAAATGAATTCGCTGATTTACTTATTTACGAAACCTCCAACCAGCAGGCAGATTCCGATTGTGTAATAACTACGCTACTTTCAGTAAACTCAGTTTGCTTTTATCAAACTTACGTTTTGCATATTCCATATCCAGTGTAAAGAATTTTTCTTTCGATGATGGTAGCTCAAACATGGCATCGGTGAGTATGCCTTCGCAAATGCTGCGCAGGCCTCTTGCACCTAATTTATACTCCATCGCTTTTTCTACCATAAAGTCCAATACGTCTTCTTCAATGGTCAGTTTAATGCCTTCCAGTTCAAACAAGCGAATGTATTGCTTAATGAGTGCATTCTTCGGCTCGGTCAAAATAGCTCTCAGTGTTTCTGCATCCAAAGGATCTAAATGGGTAACCACAGGTAAGCGTCCCAGCAATTCCGGAATTAACCCAAAGGCTTTCAGATCCTGGGCATTCACATAGCGCAGCAGGTTTTTCTTCATGTTTTCCTGCAATTGCTTGTCTACATTAAAACCAATGGTGTTGGTTTGCACACGGCGGGCAATAATTTTATCAATGCCATCAAAAGCTCCACCGCAAATGAAAAGAATATTTTGTGTGTTGATCTTGATAAGCTTTTGCTCGGGATGTTTTCTTCCGCCTTGGGGTGGCACCAATACATCGGTACCTTCCAGCAATTTCAACATGCCTTGTTGCACACCTTCGCCGCTAACATCGCGGGTAATGGAAGGGTTATCGCTTTTACGGGCAATCTTATCTATTTCATCGATATATACAATGCCGCGTTCGGCTGCAGCCACATCGTAATTGCAAACCTGCAGCAGGCGGGTTAAAATGCTTTCTACATCTTCACCCACATAACCGGCTTCTGTAAATACTGTAGCGTCTACAATGGTGAAGGGAACGTTCAGTAGTTTGGCAATGGTTTTAGCCAGCAACGTTTTACCCGTACCGGTTTCACCCACCATTACGATATTGCTTTTTTCAATTTCAATTTCGTCTTTAATGGTTTCGGTGGTTTTGTATTGAAGGCGTTTGTAGTGATTGTACACTGCTACTGCCAGCACTTTCTTAGCCTCATCCTGGCCGATTATATATTCGTCGAGGAATTTTTTTACTTCAATAGGCTTTTTTACTGTCAGTTTGAAAGCAGAACTGCCGGCAGTTTTATCGTCGCGAACCATTAGCTCCTGGTCAATGATTTCACGGGCATGCTCCACGCAGTTTTCGCAAATATGTCCTTCCTGGCCTGCAATAAGGATTTTCACCTCATCGCGGCTGCGGCCACAAAACGAACAATGTAATATGTTTTTTGCCATGTAGTTGTTTCTGGTACTTTAAAAGAACGCATTCTTTTGGTAAAAGCTGCATTCGAGCCTGCAAAAATAGAAAAAACCTTTTGGGAAGGGACTTTCTACACAAGATTATAAGAAATTATTAGGGTAAAGAACTATGTATAGGTTTAAATCAGCTCATTTTTTTATTATCAGACAAGCAAAAATTGATGAACCCATTGTTCGCACAGATAATATAAACCCTGCCTAAAAGACAGGGTCAAAGAGCATGTTTGCCTTATGTTATCTATTACAATTTCTCCATGATCTTATCGACAATGCCATATTCGATGGCTTGTTGTGCATCCATCCAGTAGTCTCTTTCAAAATCTTTTTTGATGCGTTCAATGGTTTGTCCTGTATTGTCGGCTAAAATTTGGGCGCCCATATTTTTAGTACGCAAAATTTGCTCTGCATGAATTTCCATATCGGCGCTTACGCCTTGTATGTGCCCGCCTAACGAAGGCTGGTGGATCATCACTTCACCATGCGGATAAATGAGGCGTTTGCCTTTTTCACCGGCACTTAACAAAATGCTGCCCATAGACGCTGCCAGGCCCATGCAAATGGTGCTGACAGGGGATTTTATCAACTTCATTGTATCGTAAATGACCATACCGCTGGTAACAGAACCACCAGGGCTGCTGATAAAGAATTTAATTTCTTCACCGGGGTTGTCAGCCTCCAGCAATAACAATTTTGTTACTACATCCTTGGCAGATTTGTCATCAACAACGCCCCATAAATAAATAGCACGGGTTTCAAAAAAATATTTCTCTAAACGCTTGTACAGCATTCTTGTATCTACCTCGGCTCTTTCTTCCTTTTCTTCTTCGGCATCGGGCTCACCGGGAGTGCCAGGTGTGCCAGGATCGGGTTGAGGCTGCATGATATGTTTGTACCTGTATAATTGATCTTGTAAACTCATTTCTTATCCTTTTATTCGTTTAATTATTTTGTTTCAACTTTCTTTTCCTTGCGGGGATTTACCAAAAGCACTTCATCCACTAACCCATATTCCTTAGCTTCAGACGCTGTCATCCAATAGTCGCGGTCAAAATCAGTTTCTACACGTTCCATTGTTTGGCCAGAGTGATTACAAACGATCTCGTACAACTCTCTTTTCAACTTACGGATTTCTTTTACTGTTACTTCGATGTCGGTAGCTTGTCCGCCAATAGCGCCACTGGGTTGGTGCATCATTACACGGGCATGTTTTAAGGCTGCTCTTTTGCCGGCAGTGCCAGCTGCCAATAATACACTTCCCATAGAGGCCGCCATTCCAATGCAAATAGTAGCTACGTCCGGTGAAACGTATTGCATGGTATCGTAAACTCCAAGGCCTGCATATACACTGCCACCTGGAGAATTGATATACATATTGATATCTCTTGTGCGATCAGATGAATCAAGAAACAATAATTGAGCTGTTATGATGTTAGCCACCTCATCGTTGATAGGATAGCCCAGGAAAATAATGCGGTCCATCATCAGGCGGCTATAAACATCCATTACAGCTACGTTCATTGGTCTTTCTTCAATGATATTTGGCGTAAGTGCTGTTACCAAATATTTGCCGTAGCTGTCCAGTGTGTTGCTTGACATCCCTTTATGCTTCACGGCATATTTTTCAAATTCTGAAGTATAACTCATATCGTCTTTAGATTTTAGGCAATTTAATGGATTGTGTTCTATCAAATACCATGCTTAGGCAAAAAACCGACAAAATGCCACAGTGCAGGTTTCGAGTTGTAAGTTTTTGTTTTTGGATTACCGACTTTCTGAGCCTGATTGAGCTTTAGTGGCGACGCTCCGTTCAACAATAACAATTCTAT
>JBQCJM010000134.1:0-14055 GCA_051952715.1 Flavisolibacter sp. | reverse complement strand
CTGGCCAGTTGCAAATTGCCTATGGCTTGTTCTGCCGTGTGGGCCCGGTTCATCCATCGCAGTTCTTCTTCAAAAAAAGATTGCACACCAATACTCAGACGGTTGATGCCGGCCTCTTTCCAGCCCCGAAGGTTGTCTTCGGTAATATCATCAGGATTAGCCTCCAGTGTAATTTCGGCGCCAGGAGTAACAGTAAAATTCTGTCGGATCGTTTCTATTAACAATTGACAATCTCCAATCGACAATAAACTCGGCGTGCCGCCGCCAAAATAAATGGTTTCAACGGCTTCGCCTTCCAGGTAGTCTTTTTCAAGCGCTATTTCCTTGCCCAGTGCCTGAACTAAATCATCTTTGTAGCGCAAAGAAGTAGTAAAATGAAAATTGCAGTAGGCGCAGGCCTGCTTACAAAAAGGGATATGCAAATAAATTCCTTCCAATTTCGTTATCTTTTCGGCGTTTGTAAGAATGATGACGGACAATAGATGACAGTTGATAGCCTGGTTGATTATCGCCTGTCATCAGCCAACTACCATCTTTTATCCAATGGCAAAACTAAAACACCTGCTTTCATTACTGCTTGTTTTAACACAATGCTGTGCGTTCGCCCAGTCTTACCGTGTTAATTATATAGGTGTTGATGTAGATTCGGCTGTTTTATTACAGAAGACTGCTTTACAAACAGCTTTTCCTACCAGGGCCGAAGCGGCATTGTATGCCGTAAAACTTCCTTCCTTATTGCAAAGCAAAGGCTATATAACAGCCTCGGTTGATAGCATGCAGCTCGATTCTGTCTCAGGCAGTGTATATGTTTACCTGGGGGAACAATATAAATGGGCGAATATCAGTACAGCTTCGCAAAATACTGCCTTGCTGGAAGCCGTGCACTGGAACGATAAAATTTTGAATGGCACTGTTGACTTCAACACCTTGCAGGCATGGCAAAAAAAACTGCTGAATTATTTGGCAGAAAACGGCCATCCTTTCGCAAAAGTTTATCTCGACAGCATTGCCATTAATGGCGACCAGGTAACAGCTGCTTTAAAGATCAGCCAGGGGCCGCTCTACAAAATTGATAGCATAAGGGTTTATGGCGACGTAAAAATCAGTAATGTTTTTTTGCAACGCTACCTTGATATACCTAATGGTAGTATTTACGATCAAAGCAAATTGAATACGGTTTCTAAAAAGATTAAAGAACTGGCCTGGTTGCAGGAAGAACGTTCATCCAACCTTAGCTTGTTAGGTAGTGGTTCTGTATTAAATCTTTATCTGAAACCCAAAAAAAGCAGCCAGGTCAACGCCCTGATAGGTTTTTTGCCCAATAGTGATCAGCTTACAGGCGATAGAAAATTATTGCTTACCGTAGACGCTAATGTTTTATTGCGTAATGCCCTGGGCTCTGGCGAAACCATTGGCCTGGTATGGCAACAATTACAACAGGGTTCACCGCGGCTCAACCTGCTTTTCGAACAACCATATGCTTTTCATTCTCCTTTCGGAATCAATTTCTCGCTGGACATGTATAAAAGCGACAGCACTTTTTTGAATTTGAATATGAATCTTGGAACTTCCTACCGCATCAGCGACAGGCAAACCGGCTCGCTCTTTTTACAACGCCAGCAAACCATTGTGAACGGTGTTAATACCGCATTGATTCTGCAAACAAGGCAACTGCCAAATGAAGCGGATGTAAGTTCACTGAACCTTGGCCTTTCCTATAATTTTAATAGCACCGATTACCGCTTCAATCCGAAAAAGGGCAATGAATTAACAATAACTTCCGCTGCGGGTACAAAAAGTATTAAAAGAAATACGCAGGTCCTGGAACTTAAAGATCCTTCCGACCCATCCTTCGATTTTGCTAAACTATACGATACTATAAAACCGAAGGTGTACCAGTTCAGGGTGACGGCTGCTGCGGCGCATTATGTGCCTGTTGGAAAACAAAGCACAGTAAAACTGGGGCTTAATGCAGGCATCTATCAAAGTGCCAGTTATTTTCGCAACGAATTGTTTCGCATCGGTGGCTATAGGTTACTGCGTGGCTTCGACGAAGAAAGCCAGTTTGTATCGCAATATGCTATTGGCACCCTCGAATACCACTATCTCATCGGGTTAAATTCGGCTTTTTTTGCTTTTGCCGATGGAGGATATGGCAGGCATTTGCAGGAGGTCAGCCCGTCTCATACCTATTTGGGTACGGGGCTGGGCCTTTCTTTTGAAACCAAAGCCGGTATTATAAACCTGGCCTGGGCGGTGGGCAGGCGGGATGACGTGCCTTTTAACCTGAGGCAATCGAAAGTGCATTTAGGTTTTGCCAGTTTTTTCTGATTACTAAAGCTTTGGAGAATATTTTTGTAAACAATGGTGAAGTATTTGGTTTTGATTGTAATGTTGACTGTTGCGCATCAGGCATTGGCCCAGGTGGCAGCGCAGGATTCTGTGAAACAAGCAGCAGCGATTTTTGCTGATACAGTGCAAAAATTGCCGGCTAAAAAGACGCTGACCTATCAAATCCCTGCCAATAAAGCCGATACGCTTTCCCTTGTAGATTCAACACTGTCAAATACAAGAAGAGACACAATTTTTGTTGCAGCCAATAATTTCTGGAGCGCTGATTCATTTTTATATACAAACCACCCTTACTTTAAATTCGAAAATCCTACCCGCCATACAATCAGCATCAGGCAGTGGCAGGGAAAAGAGGCGATTTTTTATTCGCTGATCGGCTTGCTGATCTTTTTTGCATTGATAAAAAATGGTTTTTACCGGTATATCCAGGACCTTACAAAAATATTTTTCCGGACTACACTGAGACAACGCCAACTGCGGGATCAATTGCTGCAAACGCCGCTTCCGTCTTTACTATTGAATATTTTTTTCCTTTTGAGCACGGGTATGTTCCTGGCATTGTTGGTTCAGTATTCCGGATGGGGCGGCCAGTTCCATTTTTGGATGCTTTTTGTATACGCCGTTATCGGGTTAGTAATTGTCTATGGAACTAAGTTTTTGGTACTGAAGTTTTTGGGCTGGGCTTTACAGGTTGCCGAAGCTACTAATGCTTACATATTTATTGTATTTACCACCAATAAGATAATAGGCATTGCTTTATTGCCTTTTTTAATTGTAATGGCCTTTACAAATGGAATGATCAGGCAGGTAGCTATAACATTGGGTGTCAGTATGGTTATAGGTTTATTCGCCTATCGCTTTTTCCTTTCTTATATATCTGTTCACCGGCAGGTAAAAATTAGTTTATTTCATTTTTTACTTTACCTCTGTGCTTTCGAAATCATTCCTCTTTTGTTGATTAACAAACTGTTGTTTACGTTTTTAAGCTAAAAATCTTAATTTTGCGCAACGATAGCCGAACCTAATATGGTAAAACAAGGGGTTAAAAACAATATATTGTCCAAGCAAAAGAAAAAAGTACTCATTACCCAGCCGAGGCCCGAAAGCGAAAAATCGCCTTATTTTGAATTGGGCAGAAAGTATGATGTTGAGCTGGATTTTTATCCCTTTATTAAGCTGGAGGCTATTCCTGCTAAAGACTTCCGCAAACAAAAGATTGATATTCAAACTTATACGGCTGTAATTTTCACCAGCCGCAATGCTATCGACCATTTTTTTAGGGTATGCGAGGAAATGAAGGTCAGCGTTTCTCAGGATACCAAGTATTTCTGTATAACGGAAGCCGTGGCGCTTTACCTTCAAAAATTTATTCTTTACCGTAAGCGTAAGGTTTTTTATGGCGCCGACGGTACTAATAAAAGCCTTTTCGACGTCATCAATAAACATAAGAACAACGAAAAGTTCCTATATGTTTGTTCCGAAAATCAGCAGGATAGCGAAATTACGGGCTGGTTAAAAACCAATAACTGCGATTTTTCGCTGGCATTTATGTACCGCACAGCCAGTTGCGATGTAAAAGAAATATTATCTAAAATAGAATATGATGTTATCTGCTTTTTTACGCCAAGCGGCGTGAAAAGCCTTTTCGATAATGTCCCTAAATTCAAGCAAAACGGAACGGTTATCGGCGCTTTTGGTAACAATACCTCCAAGGCCATTGAAGAAGCGGGTTTAAAACTTGGCATTAAAGCTCCGGAACCGCAGGCACCATCTATGGTGGCGGCTTTAGACAAATTTCTTTCTGCAGAAGCTAAGAAAAAATAAGACAGCCCGTTTATTCAAAGGGCATAGCAAAAATCAATTTATCTCTTATAACAAACCTCTCAACAACCTTTATGTTGAGAGGTTTGTTGTTTATAGTAAAGGTGAATTAATAAGAAATGCAACAGCTGACTTCGCTACGGCTACATGGAAGGCTGTTCTTTCTACTAACTTTGTCTTATGCATCTCTATACCAACCGGCTTGCACAAGAATCAAGTCCTTATTTATTGCAGCATGCACATAACCCCGTAGACTGGTTTCCTTACAGTGAAGAAGCTTTTGAAAAAGCAAAGCAGGAAAACAAACCGGTGCTGGTAAGTATTGGCTATGCGGCCTGTCATTGGTGCCATGTTATGGAAAATGAAAGTTTTGAAGACGAACAGGTGGCGGCCATCATGAATGAGCATTTCGTTAATATAAAAGTAGATAGGGAAGAGCGGCCGGATGTGGATCATATTTATATGGATGCCGTGCAGGCTATTAGTGGTAGCGGTGGCTGGCCGTTGAATGTTTTTTTAACGCCTGATCGAAAGCCTTTTTATGGAGGAACTTATTTTCCCCCACAAAGAGCTTTTAACCGGGCCTCCTGGACAGAAGTTTTACTTTCCGTTTCGCAGGCATACAAAGAGAAAAAAGAAGAAATAGAACAGCAGGCCCATAATCTTACAGAGCATCTTAAGGTTTCCAATGCCTTCGGTGTCAATACATCTTTGCAAAGCCAATCGGTCTTTGATGAAAAGAAGATGGCAGAAGGTTTTCAAAATATAATGAAATTGGCTGACCGGGAGTGGGGTGGTTTTGGCAAAGCACCAAAATTCCCTCAAACCTTTACGATTAATTTTCTATTGGCCTTTTCTCATGTCTACAAAAACGAAGAGGCGCTGCAACAGGCTTTATTGAGTCTTGATAAAATGGCGCAGGGTGGACTTTACGATCATATTGGAGGCGGATTTGCCCGTTATTCCACAGATACCGAATGGCTGGTGCCCCACTTTGAAAAAATGCTTTATGATAATGCTTTGCTTGTTGTTTCATTTGCGGAGGCGTATCAATTAACCGGCAATCCGCTCTACAAACAAGTTATCGAACAAACGCTAAGCTTTATTGAAAGAGAGTTAATGGATGAACAAGGAGGCTTTTATAGTGCCCTGGATGCCGATAGTGAAGGCGAGGAAGGAAAATATTACGTATGGAACTATGAAGAAGTAAAGGAGTTATTGAATGATGACGCCGAACTTTTTTGTAGCTACTTTGATATTACATCAAACGGTAACTGGGAAGAAAAAAATATTCCGTGGGTCCAAACTCCGTTAAACCAGTTTACTATCCAAAAGCACATAGAGCCTGAAGTATTAAAAAGAATCATACAAATTGGCCGCGAAAAGCTTCTTCAGCAAAGAGACAGAAGAATAAGGCCTCTTTTAGATGATAAAGTTTTACTGGGTTGGAATGCCCTGATGAACATGGCCTATGCCAAAGCCTTTGCAGTTACAGGCAGCCAGCACTATAAAACCGTGGCTGAAAGAAATATGAACTTTTTACTGCAATCATTTAAGAATATGGATGGCAGTTATTACCACACCTGGAAGAATGGCACGGCAAAGCACCCGGCTTTTTTAGATGATTACGCCAATCTTATTGCTGCACTCATCGAATTGGCGCAGGTCACCTCTGACTTTACTTTCCTTGACAGGGCCAAACAACTAACTGAATGGGTGATAAGCAGCTTTTCCGACGAAGAATCTTCCCTCTTTTATTATACAAGCCACCGGCAAACAGATATTTTATTAAGAAAGAAAGAAGTGTATGATGGCGCCACACCATCGGGCAACGCAGTGATGGCCCAAAACCTTTACAGGCTTTCTATCCTTTTCAATCAGTCTTCGTGGCGACAAAGAGCAGAAGGTATGGTAAATGCTTTGGGAGAAGCAATTGTTAAGTATCCAACTTCATTTGGCGTATGGCTTTCTATATTATTTGAAATAATAAAAGGTACAAACGAAATAGCGGTAGTAGGAAAAAAATGGGAAAATCACCTCGAAAAAATACTGTGTATTTACATACCTCATAAATTGATCATGGCAACCGCGGAGGCTTTGAAAACGTATCCACTTTTGGCCGATAAGGCGCAAAGCAGGGAAACTCTTATTTATTTATGCAGGAATTACGTATGCCTTCGCCCCGTAAATTCCGTCGAAGATTTGCAAGGTTTACTATAGTTGAATAATTTTTAAACTGTCTCACAATAATCGTTTCAACCTGCCGTTTTTGATGATACGCCTAAAAATTTTTGGGCCTCTTGGAAATGAGAAAAATAAATTTTAACCTTGTGTTATCGTTGATCTCAAAACGTTATATTTGCCCAATACCCTCGAGTATGAAAATGAAAAACCATTACTACACATTATCCGCCCTTGCAGCTATTCTATTAGCAAGTTGCGGTATCATCGGAAAAAAAGACAAAGGCGGCGTACTACCCAATGATGGTCAGTTGCATGGCATTGCACCTGGCAATAGGTATGTTCTGCCCAAGCCCCCAGGCATGGTCTATATCCCGCAGGGAACCTTTCACATGGGTCCAAGCGATGAAGATCCTGCTTATGCTTTTAGTGCCCGTAACCGTTCCGTTTCCATCAGTGGCTTTTGGATGGACGCTACAGAAATCACCAACAATGAATACCGCCAGTTTGTATGGTGGGTTCGTGATTCTATTGCCGCCAAAAAGTTAGGCTATGTAAAAGCCGATGGCGATGGGAACGAACATGTGGACTGGGCTAAAATGAAAACTGTAAAATGGAACGATCCGAAAATTATGGAGCAGCTGGCCGATCTGATCCTGGCTCCTGAAGATCGCATTTTCGGTAAAAAAGAAATTGACGCCTCTAAGCTGATTTATCATTCAGAAACTTTTGACCTGAAAGAAGCGGCTAAAAGAGAAAATGCCAATAAGCCCCGCTCTACCTTTATTGTAAAAAGAGATGAGAAGATTTATCCCGATACACTTGTTTGGATACGTGACTTCTCTTATTCTTATAATGAGCCAATGACCAAGCGTTATTTCTCTCACCCTGCTTTTGGAAATTATCCTGTAGTAGGGGTAAACTGGAAACAGGCAAGTTCTTTCTGCGAATGGAGAACACAATACCTGAATGGCTGGCTCGACTCTAAAGGCAGAACCCAGGAATCTGACTTCCGTTTACCAACAGAAGCACAATGGGAATACGCAGCCCGTGGCGGCCGTTCTCAGTCTATGTTTCCTTGGGGTAATTATTATTTAAGAAACAAAAAAGGTTGCTTGCTGGCTAACTTCAAGCCCGGCCGCGGTAACTATCCTGAAGATGGTGGCTTTTACACAGTACGTGCCGATGCATACTGGCCTAACGACTTTGGTCTTTACTGCATGAGCGGTAATGTAGCTGAGTGGACATCATCTATTTACTATGAAGGATCTTATACATTCCAACACGATATGAACCCTGACGTTCGTTGGAATGCTAAAGATTCCGATCCTCCCAAAATGAAGCGTAAAGTAATTCGTGGCGGAAGCTGGAAAGATGTGGGTTACTACCTGCAAACCGGCACCCGAACCTACGAATATCAGGACTCAACAAAATCTTATATAGGCTTCCGTACGGTAATTGATTTGCCGGCGCAGTCTGGTCGTCGCAAATAATTTAAAAAAACATATCACAATGTCTGAGGTTGTTTGCGACCTCCTTTCATCTTATTCTTTATCTGAACCAAAATTTTTATAACCAACCATTTTAAAATCTAATATTTATGGCAGCAGCTATTCCTCCCAAAGTAAGTAAAATTGTAGACGTATTCGTATCTATCGCAGCCGCAGTAGTAATCTGGGGTGCATTAAGAAAAATCCTTCACGCACCCGATGCAGACATCTGGTTAAAAATTGGTTTGACCACAGAAGCATTGGTGTTTTTGGTATATGGTGTTTTGTATTTGCGTTATCCGGCCGAAGAAGCTCCTGGAAAACTAGCTGCAGCAGCTGCTCCTGGCGATGTATTGGGCTCTTTAGACAAAGCCATGTTGGCAGCAGACATCACGCCAACAAACCTGAACAGGTTAGGAGAAGGTTTCAAAAAATTGAACACTACGATCTCCAACATGAACGACATTACGGATGTAGTAGCCGCTACCGGCGACTATACGCAGAAAACAAGAGAAGTGACACAAGCCTTATCTTCTGTAAAAGACGCTTATGTTAATGCTGCAAACTCTGTGGGTTCGTTTAATGCTGCTTCAGAAGGCGCTAAAATCTTCCACGACCAAATCCAGGTTTTAACAAAAAATCTTTCTTCATTAAATACTATTTATGAGTTGGAATTGGCAGAAAGCAATAACCATTTGAAAGCGCTGAACCAGTTTTATGGCAAACTTGCCGAAGCTTCCAGCGTAATGACAGGTACAGCAGATGATGCCAAAAAAGTTCAGGAGCAGGTTGCTAATTTGGGCAATAACCTTGGCCGCCTGAATAACATTTATGGCAATATGCTGACTGCAATGCAGGGTAGATAATAATAAAATAACCGCTGCGTTATAATTCCAACTGAAAAACCATTTCTTAAGCGACTAAATAATTGAACCTATATGGCACTACCTAAAGAGCCACGGCAAAAAATGATCAACCTGATGTACTTAGTGCTAACAGCCCTGTTGGCCCTGAACGTATCAGCGGAGATCCTGAATGCCTTTAAAACCGTTGACAGAAGTTTAACCAACACTAACAATACAGTTAATCATTCCACTGAAACTATATTGGCCTCGTTGCAGGAAAAAATGAGCGATCCTACTTCAAGAGCTAAAGCAGAAATATGGTATCCAAAAGCCAAACTGGCGCAGGATTTAACTAAGGATATGTTCAACTATATCCAGAGTTTAAAATCCGAAATCTTAAAAGCTTCAGATTTTGACCCCGCAAAAAATGGCGACTCTTCTTTTAAACAGGATAACCTGGATATCGCTACCCGCATTATGGTAGAAGAAAAGAAAGGAAAAGAACTGCGTGATAAATTAGCTAAATATAAAAATGATTTACTGGCGATTGACCCATTGATTGCAAAGGAATACGCTAACTCTTTGCAAATTGACCTCAATCCTCCACCAACGCAGGATAAGGGAAACAAAACCTGGGAGCAGGCTTATTTTCACATGGTGCCAACTGTAGCTGCACTTACCATGTTAAGCAAATTTCAAAATGATGTAAAAACATCTGAAAATAGGGTGGTGGCTTTTTGTCATGAACAAGTGGGTAAAGTGACCGTTCGTTTTGATACTTATGCTGCTGTAATCGGCCAAAGCTCTAACTACTTAATGCCTGGTCAGGATATTGAGATTACTGCAGGTGTGGGTGCTTTTAGTAAAGCCGCCTTACCACAAATTTCAATTAACGGACAGGGAGCAGCATTAGGTGAAGATGGCGCTTCGCATGTGAAATTTCCTGGCGGTGGAATCGGTAACCACACAATTCCTATTCACATCGTGTACCAAGACCAGGATGGCAAGCAACAGGTAATTGATAAAACAATCAGCTATACTGTGGGACAAGCTAATGCCTCTATTGCCCTTGATAAAATGAATGTGCTTTACATTGGTGTTGACAACCCTGTAAGCATTGCAGCAAGCGGCGGCGGTGACGACAAAATACAAGTGTCAATGAGTGGTGGCGGCGGCTCTATCAACCGGGTAGGCGCAGGCAAGTATAATGTTCGTGTAAACAGTGTTACCGACGACGCAAAGATCACTGTATCTGTTGACGGGAAGGTTGCCGGTGTGTCCCAGTTCCGTGTTCGTACTATTCCTGATCCGGTAGCAACAGTGGGTGGTTATGCTTCAGGTGACAATATTAACGCAGGTGCATTTAAAGCACAGGCGGGTGTAGGCGCCTATATCAAAGATTTTCCTTTTGATTTAAAATATGGTGTAACAAGCTTTTCACTGTCTATTGATAATGACGAAGGCGATGTGGAAACAGCAGATTGTACAGGCAATACATGGAATTCTAAAGCCCAGAGTATTATCAACAGGTTGATTAAACCGGGCAGGTTGGTTACCATAGACGGTATTCGTGCTTCAGGTCCCGATGGAAGATCAAGGAAATTGCCTTCATTAGTTTATTATATTAAATAAATAAGGTTTGAAAATGAGAAACCACATTATAAAACTTAGTTTGTTTTCGTTATGCTTAGGTGCATTTGTTTTCAATGCTAATGCACAGCGTGGAAGCAAGAAAAGAACAACTGCTAATACTACGCAGGCTAACCAGGGAGCACAGCAAACGGAGCAGACAAATGATACTAAACCGCCATCAGGTTATAATCCTTATGGAAATATTCCCATTGAAGCAGATACTACCAGTAATGCCAATGGCGTAGTGAAAAAGTCGTTGCGCCCTGATGGAATTGCCGATAAAAGCTTTATTAACGAACGTACACCGCTCCCATATGAGCACCTGCGTTGGGATGATGCGCTTTTTTCTGAAAAAGTTTGGCGTGAGCTGGATCTGCATGAAAAAATGAACCAACCCTTCCGCTATGAAGCAGAAGACGATAACGGTAGCCAGATGTTTTTCGACATTTTGATGAGTGCTATTAAAAATGATAGCGTTGTGGCCTTTTCTGATGATCGCTTTACTACTCCTTTAGGTACACAGGAAATGGGAAACGTTACGGCAGGTGGACCAAAAGATACTACGGCTGTAAGAGACCCTAACGACCCAAATAAGATTTTAAAATGGGTAGTAACACAAGAAAGCTTTGATCCTAAAAGCATCATGAAGTTACGTTTAAAGGAAGAATGGGTGTTTGACCGCGAAGCCAGCCGTTTATTTGTACGCATATTAGGAATAGCACCGGTTAAGCAAATTCAGAGAGGTAATCAAATTCAAAATGAGGTACTTTTTTGGGTATACTATCCCGATTTGCGCAAAACTTTGGCTAAGTATGAAGTATACAATCCAAAGAATATGGGTTATGGTCGCATGACCTGGGAAGAGCTTTTCGAAAGCCGCATGTTCAGTAGCTACATTACAAAATCTACTTTAGATAATCCAGGCAATAAAGTGATTCGCCAGATGATCAAGGATCCTATTTTAGCTTTGTTGGAAGGTGATAATATTAAAGAGCGCATCTTTAATTACGAGCAGGATTTATGGTCATACTAATCAAAATCTTTTTATTAAAAATCCCCGCCACCAGCGGGGATTTTTTTTGCGCTTTAAGACTTGTTCTCACATCCAAGAGGTTTGTAAAATCTCAGATGTTTTAAAAACTACTTAAAAGTTTTTTTCAAAAATGTGGAAACTACTTGTAGGAAATGTAGTAAATAGTAGTATTTTTATCTCGGTTTTTCATAGGATATTGGATTTTAAAAACGGGGCTGAATTTCTATTCCGGCCCCTTTTCTTTTTATGGATATTCATCTTCCCAGCTTGAATTGACCCAATTGCCGGTTCACAAATAATCCTAATAATAACGGAAGGAAACTAGCAATAGATTATCGGTAATGATCTTGTTGCTTTTATAAAATACCTGTTAATAGTAGTGTTTAAGCATAACAGAATTCATTACGCAACACAGATCACTCATTTCTTGTATGCCGGCGTTTTAATATCGTGATAAAACAAAAAAGTCCAGCCTTCTTCATTTCCCTGTTGCCACCATTGTTGGCGTAAACGCATGGCTTTATCAGGATCGAAGTCATATTTAGTTTTGTAACGTACTTTCATTTGCTGCAATTGTGGTGCATCATCTCCGCCAAAAAATATCGTTTCATTTCCGCTTCTGATCCAAAACACCTGGTGAAAGGGTGAGTGAGCACCGGTATGACGATAACTAATATAGTTATCAATGATTCCTTCATCGTCATTCAGAAAATGGACCCGTGTAGCGTCTTTTAGTAAGGCTATTTCTTCCGGAATAAAAGAAGGCAATCCTTTTTCCAAAGCAAAATCAAGTTCTCGTTTTTGGACGTAGTATGTAGCATGGGGAAGACTTAATTGAGAGTGATCGTTGTTTATACTTATGCCACCAGCATGGTCTTTGTGCAAGTGCGACATTAATACTTTAGTTACTTGTTCCGGCTTGATGCCTGCTTTTTCAAGATTGGCATGCAGCTGCATTTTACCATCAGCATCGTTATTAAAGCCAAGTCCCGTATCCAATAACAGAACGTCTTTGGAAGTGACTACCACAAACGGTTGAACCTCCACGAGCAAGCTGCCTATTGGCCGCTCATTTAAAACATCTTTCTCTTCATTGAAAGGGACAAAAAGTTTTGTTTTATCAATAGTGAAGGAGCCTTCGGAAAGAGGAATGATTTTCATTAGAGCCGCAAGTTAACGCAGAACCATTTGTCTGTCAGCGTCTAAACGAATTAATACAAATAATAAGATAGTAAACGTTATCAAAGCTGTTCCGCCGTAGCTGATAAATGGCAAAGGAATTCCAATTACCGGTGCCAGGCCAATGGTCATACAAATGTTAATGGTGACATGAAAGAAAAGTACAGCCGCCACACCATAAGCATAGCACCGGCTGAATACGCTTCGCTGTCTTTCGGCAACAGTTACTATGCGAAAAAGCAGCAACAGGTAAATGGCTAAAAGTAAGGCTGTGCCAATGAAGCCAAAGCCTTCGCCAATGGTGCAGAAAATGAAATCGGTTCTTTGTTCCGGCACAAAATCATAACGGGTTTGCGTTCCTTTCAATAAGCCTTTGCCGGTAAACCCGCCAGAGCCGATAGCAATTTTTGACTGCTTTACATTATAATCAACGTCTTTTTTCCCTGGCTTTTGCGTTGCTGTTTTTTCTCCTGGCTTTTTGTATTCATCTGGAATGTCGCGACCTATGGTGCTAAAAATACGCTCTACCTGGTAGGGCTGCATTACATGCTTAAAAACAAAAGGAACGCCAAAGCGTTGAATGCCTACACATAAAACCCAAATCAAAGCAACTTTAACCAGTATGCCTCTTTTCCTTCTCGATTGTCTGTACAAAATATAAGCTGCCAAACCTGCAATAACTGTTAGTGCAATAGCTAAAAGATTTTTGTCGACCAGTAAAGTAGCTACTACCAGGGCAGCAATAGAAAAACCAACAATTAAAATGGTAGCTGGCAAGCCTTCGCGGTACATCACGATAAAAAAAGAAAAATACACTAAGGCCAGTCCTGTTTCGCTTTGCAGAATAGCCATTGCAGAAGGCAGTAATACAATACCTGCTGCAATTAACTGCGAACGGGTTTTACTAAAATCAAGGTTGGGCAGTGAAAGATATTTTGACAATGCCAGGCATACACAAAGCTTACAGAACTCGGCGGGTTGAAATTGAAAGCCGCCAAAGCGAATGATAGATTCTGTGCCCTTGATTCGTGTGTGAAAAGGGAAAACTAAAAGCAATAGCACAATGCCTATGGCATACCATAAATTGGCTGTGGCGGTAAAAAATTTACTGTCGGTTAATAAAATAAAAATGCCTAATGCAGCTGCAATGAAAAAATAATACATCTGCTTGCTGTAGTCAGTTTTAAAAGAGAAAAAGCTGGAAACAACAGGATCGCCATCTTTATAAGTAACGGCAAATATGGCTGTAATGCCAACAATTACCAGCAACAGGTAAAGCCATACCAGGCTTGTGTCAATTCCTTTCGATATTCCCGGGTTGTTATTACGGCTCATTAAATGGTGGCGTTTTTCTTTTTGAACAAACTGTTTTTCTCTGGTTCAAACAAATCGGGCTTGCGGTAAACAATTTTTGTTTGAGGTGCTGACGAATCTTTTTTTACAGGTAGTGTATGACCCTTACGCAGAAATTTTTTTATATAGCCGCTGTCTTTTGTAAGGTTGAAGTAAAAATAAGCTCTTA
>JBQCJM010000133.1:0-6169 GCA_051952715.1 Flavisolibacter sp. | reverse complement strand
AGAATTCCGTCACCAAAATCCCAGGTATAATTTACGGGACCTTTGCTGGAAGCTATAAGATCAACACTTAATGGCTTGCAACCGTTCAATGGCTTGTAAGTTATTTTAGAGCCAATGGTATCGTACAATGTTATTGATGTGTAAGCAGTGTCTCTGCATCCACCGGGGCTTGTTATAGCTAATTGTATTTTATAGGTGCCCGGCGTAACATAAAATTTCGTGGGATTTTGGCGGGTGGTTTTGCCATTACCTAAATCCCAGGTTTGAGATTTTACATAATGCGAAGTATTGGTGAACTGCACTTCAAAGGGAG
Source organism: Flavisolibacter sp. (assembly GCA_051952715.1). Classification (GTDB taxonomy): domain Bacteria; phylum Bacteroidota; class Bacteroidia; order Chitinophagales; family Chitinophagaceae; genus Flavisolibacter. The sequence continues at coordinate 5,856 of JBQCJM010000133.1, read as the reverse complement.
AGCAGGAACTTGCGGAATCACTTACCGTAAAACTGGCAATGGGTTTATCTACGGTAATGGCTTTTGTTGCCGTATCGGAGCAGCCGTATTGATCTGTTATTTTTAGTACAACATTGTAGTTGCCGGTGTTGGCGTAGGAATAAGTGGGAGCTTTGTTTTTTGACGTGCCTCCATTTCCAAAGTCCCACGAGCTTGCAGCCGCTGTATCAGAACTTGTATTTTTAAAACTAATTGAACTACCGGGGCAGGTTAGTGTGTCTACACTAAAATCAGCAATGGGGTTGGTAGCATGAATCAGGTTATTTCGTGAAACGCTGTCCATACATCCAAAGGCATCTGTTACAGTCAGCCTGGTTGAATAAGTTCCGGAATTGACATAAGTATGCTGAATTGAACTGGTATTGGATGTGAGTATAGTTCCATCGCCAAAATCCCACGTCCTGCTAACAACATTGTTAATGCCATCGCTTTTGGAAATGTCGTTGAACGTTGTTGTTAATCCCTGGCACCCACTGGTATCTAAGGCCGAAAAGTTTGCCAATGGGCCATTTACACGTATTCGCCTGGAAAGAACAGATCTACATCCGCTAATATCTCTTGTAGTAAGCGTAACATTATACCAGCCCGTAGTGGGATAATAATGATACGCATATCCACCTGTATTAGAGTCGGCACTGCTCCACAAATTTCCATCGCCAAAATCCCATACATAGCTTCTAAAATGAGTAGTATCAGCTACGTCGGCATGAAACTGAATGGTGTTTTGCTTACATATGGCCGTGTCAGAAACCTCGAAAACAGGATTTTCTTTAAACACCCTAAGTGACCTGGTTATTGAACTGGAACAGGTGTCATTGGTTACGGTAAGCGTAATTCTATACGTAGCATAATCCGGAAAGGTATGCTTGGGGTTTTGTGCATTTGAGGTAGTGCCATCGCCAAAATCCCAGGACCAGGTTTTGGCGCCAATAGACTGGTCGATGAAAGTATACTCCAACTTGTTATTGCAGTTGGCACGATTTGTAAACCTTGCTACAGGCGGCTTTATATGTACATACCTGTTGTTGGCCACTGTTGCAGAACATCCATTATTAATGGCTGTAAGCTTTATGTTGAAATAGCCCGTATCAGAATATATATGTGTTGGATTTTGTGAACCCGAAGTAGTGCCGTCACCAAACTCCCAAAGCCAGCCATCAGAAATATCAGTAAGGTTTGTAAACTGAATTCTTTGCGAGGCACAAACATCCAATGGCATTGCGGAAAATTTTGGATTAGGAATCGTGCCTACCTTAACTGCTCCTGGCGAAGTGTAAACTTCTGTGCATCCCGTACTGGTAGTTATGGTAAGTGTAACGGTATATGTTTCCTGGTTGCTATAAATATGTGTAGGTGTGGCCAGGTTAGAAGTGGTGCCATCGCCAAAATCCCATAAATAAGAGGTTACATTATCCTTTGTAGCAACGCTGGCCACAGGCTTTATAGTAAAAGGTATGCATCCCTCAACCGGTAAAAGCGGAACACCTATAACCGGCTTAATTATTTGTATTAAGGAATCTTTTTGTAAAGAATCGGTACAGCCCGAAGCGTTTGTTGCAATTAATTTTACAGCGTAAGTTCCAAAATTAGTATATGTGTGTGTCGGATTTTGAAGGGTGGAAGTGGTGCCGTCGCCAAAGTCCCAAAGCCACGATACAGCATTTGCTGAAAGGTCTTTAAAGTTTACGTCAAACGGTGGCTGGCATTTAAAAGTTTTATCAGGAGAAAAATTAGCAACAGGATTAGGTGCAATAGTTATAGGTTTTTTTACCGAGTCTTTACAATAAGGATAAGTGTTGTATAGGGTTACATTGTAAGTGCCGGCGGTTGCATAAGTTTTTACCGGTGTTGTATCGGTTGAAGTGGTGCCATCGCCAAATTTCCATAAAGAACTATCAGGTGTCGGTGTAGAAGTATTTAAAAAACTTAGTGGCACATTAATACAAATCTGGTCCGGAACGGTAAATGAGGTATTGATATCCTGTGTATTAATGAGACTTGTTTTTACAAGTGTGTCGGAGCAGCCATTACTACTCGTTGTTGTTAAGCTGACGGAATAGTTACCTATTGTGTTATATACGTGTGCCGACGCTTTAGTGGTAGCCGTAGTGCCGTCGCCAAAGTCCCACAAATAACTCAAACTTCCAGATCCGGTTGAAGTTGCATTAAAGTTTATGGAAAAAGGAGGCTTACAGGTAAGTGCCTGTGTATTGGTGAACCTGGAGGTAACACCTGGACTGATGCGTATATAAGACGATTTGGTAAGTACGCTATAACAGCCTTTATCATTCGTAATTTTTAAAGTAACTGTGTTATTGCCGCTGGCAGTGTAAACGTGCAGAGGATTTTGTTCGGTTGCTTGTGTGCCATCGCCAAAATCCCAGAACCAGGTATTATTCGTTGTTCCCACGCTGGCAGTGGAAAGGTCTGTAAATTGTGACCTTACAGGAAAACAGCCATTGCTATCGCTAACCATAAATGCTGGTGCAGGTTTTCCATAAATAGTAATATATGCCTGCCGGGTTAATGTATTGGAGCCCTGGGCGTTTGTTACCGTTAGCTTTACATCATAAACACCTTCATTAAAGTAAGTAGTGGATGGATTTTTGAGTGTTGAGGTAGCGCCGTTTCCAAAATCCCAAAACCAACTGGTAACACTGCCCGTTGACAGGTCATTGAAATTAACGATCAAAGGCGAACAGCCGGATGTGGTATTGGCGGTAAAATTAGCGGTGAGACCTTGAGCATGCGCATAAACTGCCGCAAACAGCAGGATGAGTAGACTGGTCGTTTTCCGTATCAAGTTTCTCACATTAAGGCTTTAATTATTTTCTTAAGGTAACGTGGATCAAGAGCAAAAATTATTCCTCTTCAGATTATCACTAAATATAATACGGATATTTTGACTTTATTATTTTTCCAAACGTAAACTTCTAAGCTTTCCATTTACGCTTTGTGTAGCTTCTACAAATGTCCAGCTGTTATCTGTGATTTTCCAGGTACCGTTCAATAGAATAAGCGGGGCATTGGCATTGTCAAATGTAGATGTAATAGTTTTCGCATTGGCATCTGCAGTCCATGTTCCGGTTTTTTCTATTGAAGCATTATTAATAGCATCAACGGTCAAATTCTCTTTGAATTGAAATTTGTAGGGGGCAAAATCGGTAGTAACGTCTGTAGCGCCATCTTTAAAACTGACCACCTTCCATTGGCCGCTTGTCATGGCATTAATAACAGCATTTTTCGCCATCTCTTCCTTGTTACAACTACACAAAAAGAAGAGGAACAGCAGGGTAAAGATTTTCCTCATAACGGCATTTGCTTACAAGGTATAAATAGATGTGTATTTATCCAATAGGTAATCTATAAAATAAGTAACATCAAGTGTTTGGCCGGTAACGGTTTTGCACAATTCTTCGCTGGTGTAAAACCTTCCTTTATTATGAATATTTGTTCTAAGCCATTGCAAAAGACTGGCAGTATTTCCCTGGGCTATTTCACTGCTTAAATCCTTTAACTGTGTTTCAGCAGTTTTAAAAAATTGTGCAGCATAAAAGCTTCCCAGGCTATAAGTAGGAAAATAGCCAAAGCTTCCATGGCTCCAATGCACATCCTGCAAACAACCTTTTTTGTCATCGGGTACTTCTGCATTCATTAAGCTTTTGTAATGTTCGTTCCAAAAGGCTGGAATATCTTTAGCTGATAATAATCCTTCAATTAACCGTTTCTCTAATTCGTATCTTATATATACATGAAAGTGGTAAGTAATTTCATCAGCTTCTGTCCGAATGAGTGAAGCCTGTACTTTGTTGATGCCTTTGTAAAACTGGTCAAGGTTTATTTTTTTAAATTGATCCGGAAAATGTTTTCGAAGTTGTGGATAATAGTGTTGCCAAAAAATTTTGCTTCTGCCTACATTATTTTCCCACAAACGGGATTGTGATTCGTGAATGCTATAAGAGCATGCTTCGCCCAACGGCAGGCCATATTGTTCCTGCGGCAACCCCTGTTCATACAACGCATGGCCTGTTTCGTGAATACAACTCCATGTCATGTTTGAAAAATCGTTTTCATCAATGCGGGTTGTTATTCGTACGTCATTTTTATTAAAGCTAATGCTGAAAGGATGTTCGCTTATGTCCTGTCTTCCGGCTTCAAAATCAAATTGTAATTGTTTAATAAGGTGCATACCCCAGTCCCACTGTTCTTTTTTAGAAAAATCTTGTTGTAGAAAAGAATCATCTACTTGTGGTTGCGAAGCAATTCTTTGCAACAGTTCTTTAAGCTTTGGAAGTAAATCAGAAAAAGTTTTATCGAGTAAGTTTACCGTACATCCTTTTTCAAACTCATTTAATAGGGCATTATAAGGATGCTGCTCGTAGCCAAGAATTTGTGCTTCTTCTTTTTTTAGCTGAATTAATTGATCAAGCTCGGGCTCATAAATAGCAAAGGTATTTTGCTTTCTTGATTCAATCCATGCATGAAACGCTTTATTGGTTTGATCGGATAGCTTTCGAACGAAAGCAGACGTGTATTTTTTATTTTTTGTATAATCTTCGAAAGTTAACTCAACGTTTCTTTTTTGTTCTGTGGACAAATCATCTTTTGATAAGAGTTCCCTCAAATCATTTCCCAACTCTTCTTCACTAAACAATTTGTGGCTTATTTCAGATAAGGTGCTGATTTGCTGTCCACGAAATGATGCGCCTTTTGGCGGTAAATAAGTTTCCTGGTCCCATTGCAAAACTGCATTGGCATTTCTTACATCGGCAATGCGATGCATTTTGGCTTTGTATCTGTCGTATAGTTCCTGGGTATTCATTATTCAAATGTAAACCCCATATGTTGAATGTCCGGAAGTTGAAAAGTAAATTTTAAATCAGGCTTTTGTGGAACTTTTCCCTTTTTAATAAAATGTTTGATTATTAATTTAAACCGATGCTGTACTTAAAGCAATGCGGTCTGCTATTTTTTCTCCATCCATAGCAGCGCTAACAATGCCGCCGGCATAACCGGCGCCTTCGCCGCAGGGGTAAAGATTTTTTATTTGTGGATGTTCAAGTGTGTCGCTATGGCGTGGAATGCGTACCGGTGAAGATGTTCTCGACTCAGTTGCTACTACCACGGCTTCATTAGTAAAATAGCCTTTCATTTTTTTGCCAAATTCTTTAAAAGCTGTTTGTAAAGCTGCATGCACAAAAGATGGTAATACCTCTTGCAAATTTGTTGAATGAATGCCGGGCAAATAACTGCAATCGGGCAATGTTGACGAAATTTTGTTCTGTGTAAAATCAACCAATCTTTGTGCAGGCGCCATTAATTTTCCTTCGCCGGCTTCATATGCTTTTTGTTCCACCGCCTGTTGAAAATACATAGCTGCCAGTGCACCATGCTTTTTAAATGGTTGAATATTTTTTTCATCAACAGTTACTACAATGCCGCTGTTCGCATAAGGGTTGTTTCTTTTAGAAGGCGACCATCCATTCACAACAATTTCGTTGGCATTGGTAGCAGCGGGTGCAATGATACCTCCCGGACACATGCAAAAGGAAAATACACCTTTGCTATTTACCTGTTGCACAAGGCTGTAAGAAGCAGGCGGCAAATATTCGCCCCGCACATCGCAATGATATTGTATCGTGTCAATCAATGATTGCGGATGTTCAACCCGGACACCCAATGCAAATGGCTTTGCTTCGATCAAAACTTTTTTATCGTAAAGCAAAGTAAAAATATCTCTTGCCGAATGGCCTGTTGCCAACACAACTGCGTCAGCACTTATCGTTTCTCCGCTCGCTATTTTAACGCCTGTGATTT
>JBQCJM010000132.1:0-14122 GCA_051952715.1 Flavisolibacter sp. | reverse complement strand
CTGGTAAAGAAGCCGCAAGATCTATTGAAAGCAACAGCAAAGCAGATTACAGGACAGGCCTGGAAGAAGAATTAAAAGAGTTGCGTGAAAGCGAATTGTGGCAGGCAGGCAAAACCGTTCGCAGCTTGCGTCCCGAAAACCAGGAACCTGTTACACCGGGCGCCAGTGCCGGTTCATCCACAGAAAAAAGATTAGAAAAATTAAAATTCTCATCTCCTCTTTATCGTGATTAATACATACATCATAACGCCAGCGTTACATTATAAACAAGCTGCAGAAAGACTAAAGCCGGTGGTGACAAGAACACCACTGGCTTTTAGCCGCAGCCTTTCAAAAAAATACAATTGCAATGTCTATCTGAAAAGAGAAGACCTGCAAATTGTTCGCTCCTACAAATTACGTGGTGCCTACAATATGATGAGCAGCCTGCCTGCAGAACAATTGCAAAAAGGCGTAACATGCGCCAGTGCCGGTAACCATGCGCAGGGCTTTGCTTACAGTTGTAAAAAGCTGGGTGTGAAAGGCGTTGTGTTCATGCCCATTATCACGCCACTTCAAAAAGTGCAACAGACAAGATTTTTTGGAGAAGAATTTATCGAGATCAAACTTATAGGCGATACGTTTGATGATTGCGCTGTTGCGGCAAAAGAATATACGGAAGAAAACGGCTTAACCTTCATCCCTCCTTTTGATGATCTTAAAATTATTGAAGGGCAAGCTACAGTTGGTGTAGAAATTTTAGAAGACCTTTCTCCTGTTGATTATTTATTTGTACCTGTTGGCGGTGGTGGATTATGCGCCGGTGTAGGTTCTTATTTCAAAACACTTTCTCCGCAAACAAAAATCATTGGTGTAGAACCCGAAGGTGCTCCTTCCATGAAAACCGCACTGGCAGCGGGAAAGCCAGTGACAGTAGAAAACATTGACCGCTTTGTAGACGGCGCCGCGGTAAAACGTATTGGCGACATTACTTTTTCTATTTGTAAAGAAGTATTGCATGATATGCACTTGGTAGCCGAAGGAAAAGTATGCTCTACCATTTTAAAATTATATAACGAAGATGCCCTTGTGGTAGAACCCGCTGGTGCTTTGTCCATTGCAGCTTTAGATGATTATGCAGAAGAAATAAAAGGCAAAAACATCGTGTGCATTGTAAGCGGCAGCAACAACGATATTGACCGCATGCAAGAGATCAAGGAACGTTCGTTGCAATACGAAGGATTGAAACATTATTTCCTGATCCGTTTTGCGCAAAGACCGGGAGCTTTAAAAGAATTTGTCAATTATGTATTAGGTCCTAATGATGACATTACCCGCTTTGAGTACATGCAAAAGCATAATAAAGAGACCGGGCCCGCATTGGTAGGCGTTGAATTGCAATCGAGAGAAGATTATGATTTGTTGATGAAAAATTTAAAAGCGTATAATATCAACTACACCGAACTGAATAAGGATGATAACCTTTTTGGTTACATTGTATGATTGTTGGCCTGACGCTAATAACTTCAAGCAATTAGTAATAAAAAATCCTTAATAAAACAGTAAGCCCCGCCAAAAAGCGGGGCTCATTCTTATTGATACTAACTACTAAGATTCTTTTGATTTCATTGCGCTGGCCTTAGGAACAATTGCCACTTTGTCCTTTCTCTGCTTGCTCGTTTTATTTATTAGTAAAGCAGTTCCGTTATGCGTACTGTCCATTGATCTTGTGCTGTCTGTACTGTTTGACCTGCTTGTGCTATCCATCACGTTATTGTTGTTATTCCAATTCATTTTACTACTGTCCGGGTTGTTCATAGTTTTATTTACATTATTATTCATGCTGTTATTCATCGAGTTATTATTCGCAGCATTCATTGAGTTTGTATTATTCATATGATTACTGCTTGAATCAACCGTGCCATTATTCATAGCAGCGTTCGAACTTGTGTTCATTTCCGTATTGATATCTGAGCGGAATGGGTCCATTACGGCACTTCCGTCATCAGCAATCCACTGTGCTTTTACCTGCCCATTTTCGAGTGTGCGTACCTGGTAAATATTTGCATGTGTGCTATCGCCTTTCAACATTGTTACGTCATAAATAGTTGGACCGTACATAGTTGTTGCCTTTGCAACAATATCATCAGGAACATAGGTTTGGGTTACAGGCATCGCCACTGTCCATGTATTCCCCCTGTCATCATAATAAATATGTGAATAGCGGCCATTGGTCATATAAGTGCCTTCATACCAATCGCCTGTTTTTGTCCAGGTAACATTAGACGCACCCGGATAATCTTTTTGCAAATTCAGCTGTGCCTTGTAAGGAATATTTACCGAAGTGGTTCCGTATGCATTATAAGCATTGTTGCTCGACATGGAGTTATTCCTGTTCATGGAATCAGTGTTCATGTTATTATTCATGACGCCGTTGTTCATGCTATTGTTGTTCTGATTCATGGTATTTTGGTTCATATTACTCATCGAAGAATCAGATCTTAATGTTGAGTCACGATGGGTTGAGTCGGTTTGCGCAAATAAAGCATAGCTGCTGCCAATCAATAGTAAAGAAAGAATCGTCTTTTTCATAATTATTCATTTTAAAGGTTAGCATTAATAAGAACGATTCTGCAGATACAACTTTAATGCCCACTCGCTCATTAAGCCCGGCTGTAGTGAATAATAATTTTTTTATGATTTGATGAGGCTGATTGAAATGGCGATGGATAAGCTTACTTATTTTAAGAACCTTGTCAAAAATTTATACCAGTAGTAAAGCATTGTCAACTCTTATGCTTAAGCATTGTTGCAAGCAGTTTTTAAAATGGCGATTGTTTACTGCTGCTTTCTAAAGCAGTTAGTATGATAACTATAGTTACGAAACTATTTTGTTCCTGTTCAATAGCAATTACAACTGAATATTCTGTGTAACTCCTTCTTTAATGATGTATTGCTTTTTTGTTGTTCCCTTCACAATTGTAATTCGTAACTTATTATTTGAACTTCTTGCTACTTCCAAATCAAATACATTCCCAAAGGAATGAATATTGCGTAAGGCCATTCTGTTCCATTGTTCCGGTAAATGTGGTGTCATGCTGAAAGAAGTAAAACCGGTAGGCCGCATACCAAACATGCCCTCTGTAAATATTCTGCAATACAATCCGCTTTCAGCAGATAGATGACGTTGATTACCTTCAGGGTAAGCTTCTACAGCGTACGGCACATGCTCGCCAAGCAATCGCCGTTGCGAATAATACTTTAAAAACGTTAATGCTTTTTCTGTTTCGCCTGCAGCAAAAGCACCTCGCAATCCATATAAAGTAGAACGATCCCAGAATGTTTGATTCCCGGCCAAAGAGGCCAACCCGTCCTCAGTCCACAAACGTGGAGAAAATAATGCTGCAATGGTTCCTTCTTTGCGGTCAAATATATCTACGGTCAGCGGCGTAGTGATCCAGGCTCTCAAAGTGTCGTTATCCTCATAATAACGGTACGTTTCAAATCCTTCTACTTTGGCACCGAAAAACTTTTCAATATTAGTTTTTATGTCTTTTGCTCTTTGCCCGTACAATTTTATCTTTTCTGTTGGTTGATTTAGCAATTTTCCCAACGACACAGCCGACCTTAATGCATCGTAATACAACGAACTTGTGTTGAGGTTGGCGTTGCCCGATGGAAATCTTCCTTCCAGTTCATCCATATCGCTCCGCACCACTCCATGTTCATTTACGTTGTGGTTCAAATATTCCAAACACCATTCAATCAAAGGCCATAGCACTTTTGCAGAATCCCTATTTCCGTAGGCCAATGCAAAACGTCCGGCACCATAGGCAATCATAGCCATATCGCCCCTGTCGCCTGCGCCATTCCATATGTCATCACCTTCTGCAATGATAGAACTGGGAATGGGTTTATAGTCCGCATTCATATACCGTGCAAACAAACGAAAAGCATTCATCGCTGCTTTATTGGCAAGGCTGTCGCCCAAAAAACCAAAGAAAGGATTTACATACTCGGCCTGGTCGTTGGCCCAAATGGCAGCATAATAACGCAAGCCACCCGGCCCATGCATCAAGCCGCCTTTTGTATTGTAAATACTTTCTGTAGCTCTTATTTTAGCAAAAGCAAACATGGTATTTAAAACAATATCCGGCGTTTCTAATTGCAGGTGCGATTGTATTTCAGCTACACGATTTCTTCTTGCTTTTTCTTCGGCATTAACATTGGCAACAACAAAATCATTTTTCTTATTGATAGCCTGATAGGTGATGGTAAAAACGATAGAATCGTTTGGATTAATTGTTTTCAATCCATCATTGACAGTGGCAACAATGAAACTATGCTGGCCGCCGTTGCTTCTTTCAGAAGCAATTTTACTTTCACGGTTCATGTATTCCATTTCAATTGTAACCGGCTGCGTACCTTCATTAGTGAATACTAATTTTTCTATGGCCATTGGTTTGTCAACCGATGGGAAAAAACTGCGGTGCAACTTGATTGTTCCATCGCTGCCTACTTCGCTAAAGATCTCCATAATACCTTTCTGGCGAATGCTTATTAGTTTTTCAGGCATACCAGCCTGCACACTTGCATTATAAACACCCGCTTTGTACAATCTATCGTTAATAATGATTCTCGGCAATTCTTCGTCTTTTACGTTGTACATCATGTGGGCCGTAGTTTGCACGGGCAACAGGCGAAACGTTGGGAAGATGATAGTTCTGTTCAAAACAGGTGCTGCATTGGTGTTTACATCGTATTGCATCCATAGCGATACTTTTTGTCCGCTCATCTCAATGTGATCGCCGTGCGGAAGACGGTCCCCAATAAACCATTCAATACTTCCGTCTGGTTGGATGCTCCAGCGATCGTTTTGTACAGGCAAGTTATAGGATTGTCCAAAAGATGAAAAGCAAATAGCCAACAGGTACGGCAACAAAAGACCCTTCTTCATTTGCATGGTTTTTTTGAAAATTAATTTTACAGATGCGAATAAAATTGTTGAGCGTTTTAGATTTTTATACAATGGTTTCAAATTTACGGGCTGATATAATTTTATAACTGGCTTATGCTATCGCCTATTATAAGCTTCTTAAAAACAATTTTTTCAATAACGAGCACAGTTTTAAACTTTCACAAACTGTCTTTCATAAACATAAAAGATAAGATCAGTAAGATTCTAAAATATGCATGCAAATCAATTATAAAAACGAATGCAACAATTTACTGTAAGTAACAGACAATGATTACAATCAACTTCTTATTCTTTTTCAAAAAGCTTCAATTTTTGTCTTTTCAACTTATAACCTGATTGCTAAACCCTTATATAATATCAAAAAAACAGTAAGCACAATTGTGTTTTTAATTGGTATGCTTCTTGTCGGCTTGCGCATAAAACACCATCCTGCCATACTTATGAAGACTTGGGACAGAAGATCATAACAAGCCATTGAGCCTGTAAACTCTGGTGAAAACTATTTCTTCTTTTGATTCCCTTTTCTTTATTGTTTCTAATTGCATTGTTTTAAGCTACGATCGGGCGATCAATATCGTCTGTGTAATTAAGCAAAAAAGCAGTTGATGAGCTTTTGACAAGTGAGCTGAATCATTTAAACCCTTCGAAAATCCAATAGTTTTTTTAACCAATAAATAAAAGAAAGACCATGAAAAAGCCAACCGTCCTTAGAATATGGCCCCTGTTATGCGCCGTACTCATTTTCAGTGCCTGTCAAAAAGATGCAAGCAAAAGTGAACAGGATGTAAACCCAACACAAGAATCAACTATCCGTACTTCAGGTGTCATACCTGACGACCCTGCCAGCGTAGCAAAAGTCCCCTTGATTGTTTCTTCGGCGTTTTTGAAAAACCAGAATAACCTTTCAAAAGCCTTGCTGCTAAGCTCCAAAGGGAAACCTGTTAAGCCTGGAACGGATGCGACACCTCCTTCGGTAAGCATTACTTCACCGGTAAATGGTGTAGCCGTTTCAGGAACAATCAGCATCCAGGTAGTCGCATCGGATAATATAGGCGTTGCATCTGTAAATCTTACCATCGATGGAGTTTCGATAAAAACGCTTACAGCGGCACCTTATAATTTTACCTGGACGGTTAGTACTGGCACCCATACCGTTACAGCTACGGCAAAAGACGCAGCAGGAAATTCATCCTCCAATAGCATTAGCGTTTCTCAAAATAAGGTAAGTGCAGACATTACAGCACCTTCGGTAAGCATCACTTCTCCCGCCAATGGCGCCACTGTTAGTGGAACAGTAAGTGTAACTGTAAGTGCATCAGATAATACAGCTGTAAGTGCCGTAAGCCTTAGCGTAGATGGTACAGCAATCGGTACCCTTACTGTTTCTCCTTATAAATTTTCATGGGACGCCTCAACTACTGCCGATGGTACGCATACCTTAACTGCAAGCGCTAAAGATGCTGCAGGTAACTCAACTGCAAGTAGTATCCTGATTACTAAAAACACCACCATTACCACGCTGCCCCCATCAACTACGCTTCCTGCAAGCTATTCTTTGGTAATGCCTCCGGTTCAGAACCAGGGAGGAGAAGGCATCTGTGCTCCTTTTGCAACTGTATATGCGGCAAGATCTGCTGAACAATATTATAAAACCGGCGCAGCAAGCTACAGTTATTCAACCAACATATTCAGCCCCGAATTTGTTTACGACCAAATCAAAACCAGCGACTGTGGTTCCGGAACCGGCGTTACCACTTCGCTTGACTTTTTGGTAAACAAAGGTGTTTGTACGTGGCAGTCTATGCCATATAGCTCCTCTAATGGTTGTTCGTTACTACCAACAACTTTACAGACAAGCGAAGCAGCGAATTTCAAAATAGCATCCTATTCAAAAATCGTTACTTCTGATGTAACCGCTATGAAAACGATGGTCGTAAACAAGCACCCGGTAATCATTACAATTGCTACTGATCAAAGCTTCTGGAATGCACAACCCGGATTTATCTGGAAGACCTATTCGGCTGCTCCCGGCATTTCTCACACCCTGGTTATATGTGGTTTTGACGACGCCAGACATGCTTATAAAGTGATGAATTCTTGGGGTACCACCTGGGGCGATGCTGGTTATTCATGGATAGATTACGATTTCCTTCCCCAGGCTTCCTTCTATTATTCTTACGTGATAAACTGATAGCAGGCTCCGGGAATGAATAATAATATCAAAACAGGGTTGAAGATGACCTTACAAAAAGGATGCTCTTAAAAAAGAGCATCCTTACCTTTCTGTATCAAAAAAAACAGAAACTTATTTAAGCCCTATTAGCTTTCCTGTTGTTTTGTAATTACCTATTCTGAAGAGATAGATCAAATTAGCCCTTTGAGGACCCGGAACAGCATATTCAAAATTCTGTGTTCCTTTTTCAATACGACCCTGGTAAACCGTTGTTATCTTTTGACCCAGCATATTATATAACTCCAGGGAACCTTGTCCGGCCAATGGCGAGCGAATGGAGAACTTTATCCTGTCACTAAATGGATTAGGAGCTGCAATAACTGTTGGCTGCTCTATGACCTCGTTAAGCTGAACTTTCGCTTGTACCATCCTGGAGGTAGTATGATCAAACGTGCCGCAATCAAATGGGCTGGATTTGCAACCGGCACTTGTAGTAGAGAAAATGCTGAAACCCTGGCCTATGTGCAAACCAGTGATCACTAACGGACCGCTGACATATGGAGACGTTGTAACCGTGTTACCATCTAACTGGGTAAGCGTATAAGTACTTCCCACAGAAGGACTGTTGACCGTTACGCTAAAGCTATTGTCGGTACATCCCGGCGCATTGTAAGTGACATCAGGCGCCGGATCCAAAGGATTCACCGTGACCGGGTAGTTACATACCTGGTCAGAAAGCGCTGTATTGGCAAACTTCTTGGTCAGTTTCAGGGTAAAGCTCTGTGTACCTGCCGTCACAGAAATGGATTGACCGCCATTGGCAGGACTTGCATTAATAGTTGCACCATTATCTACAGACCATGTCCATGTTTCACTTGCAGCAGGGGTAGCATCAGCCGTATACGTATGGGTTGTTCCGGAACAAACTGGATCTCTTGGCACATTGGGACATCCTGCAACAGGATCAACTGTCCTGGTAACGTCAGCACTGCTAAAGCAACCTGTAACTTTATCGGTAGCAGTTACCGTCCACTTGAACGTACCGGCTATCTTGGCCGTAAATGTGGGGTCAGGAAGCGTGGCATCGCTTAAAGTACCTGTTGTATTTCCTACAGGCGGATCTTGTACCCATGCATAATTATACCCCGTATTGTTAGCCGTTCCATTCACTGTAGAGCCTAACTGGTAATGAGGAGGAGCAGAACCTATATTAACATTTCCGGCCGGAGTAGCACTTGCAGTAACAGTAGGATTTTCGTTGATAGTTCCTGTTACAGAACTTCTTGCACTTACACATCCGTCAGCAGTTGTGCAGCTTACCCAATAGGTGGTTGTTGCGGAAATAGTAGGTGCATAAGTGGCGCCCGTGTTCACCTGTGTGCCTCCAGTCTGGGCATCAAACCATTTTAATGTGCCGCCAGGGCAACCGGAAGCAGACAAGTTAACCACGCCTGTACCGCATCTTGCATCACCGGTAGTGCCCGGTGGGTCAACACTTGTGGTAAACGATCCGAAGGTAAGGTCTTGCAGAGAGGCAGTGATAGACTGTGAGTTTCTTGTCTCCAGCAAAAAGTTGGCAAAGCATGGAGGAATATTCAGGGCTGTCAGATCAACCTTGCCTTCAAAAAAATCACCAACAGGATAACTGGCCGATGCATAGCTGAATCCGGCAGGCACTGTCTCCACTGCCGAATTTACAGCAGCATTACTGCTTTTGGTTGGACCTGTAAGTGCACCATTGTTAAATACATAAACAAAAATGTCTGCCTGGCCACCACCTTGCGTAAAATGGCTTACTATTAAAAGGTCGCCATTGGAATGGGTTCCTGTAAAAGTGCCATTAGCATTCTTGGTAACGCCGGTTTTAAAAAACCAAAAACCAATAGCAGCATCACCATTGTTCACAGCACGGTCTCCGGCAAAATAAATAATATTATGACCGTTCTCAGTGCCTAATATCGCAGCCGCATTGGTGATATCGCCTTTGTTATTGGTTTGCCCTACACTCCAGTGCCACGAGTTAATGGCATCGCCATCTTTCGACCCCTGGGTAAACTGGTCATCATTGCTGTTGTTGGCATCATGCGAGTAAGCATTGTATGTCTTATTTGCCCAGTCAGAGGCATGCCCGTCAATGCTTATCTGTGCCCGCAAATTGAATGATACCAGGCTTAATGCCACTAAAGCACATAAAGACCTGAAATGGGAGAATGCCCACCTGGTTGCTAAATTTTGTAAACCGTTTTTTTGTTTTTTGTTGGTGTAAAATTCCATAAAACAAGGTTTAAGAAGTGATTAAATGGTTTTCTTTTCCTTGTTTCTCAGAGGATGAAGTAATTCTTTGAAAGTTTCAATCGGTAGCAGTAGTTTTTTAAGATGAAGGATCTTAACCGGGGCCATAGCTAGCAACAGCCTTAAGATGTATAAATTGATTTTGGTGTAATTAAATGAAGAATGGTTTTTAGGAATGGATTAGCTTTTCAGATGATAAAGCAATAAACTTTTACATGGTGGCGAATTGTCCGATTGAAGCAGCACCTGGTAAATGAACAATGTTTTGACTGTCATTTTTAAAATGAAAGAATAATGGGCATAGTATGGCATATGATGGTTTTACCGGTTAAATAAAACACATAATTCTTGCCTGCTGCGGTGGAAGGAAAACACACAACAAACATCCTTAAGCAGGTGGATACTTAAAAGGCTTACAGATCTTCAATCAATACGAATAGAATGGATAAAGAATTAAAATTTAGATGTGGTGCGGGTTTGAGAGAGCTTAGAAGAGTAAGGTTAGCGAATAAATTGTTTTCTTCTACTAAATTAAAAATGTTTTTTTGAATTAATGAACTTATTTAAAAAATATTTTTTCGAATCGCTTCTTTCTGTTTTTGTTCGACAGAATGCATCAAGCTTTATCAGGAGTTGATCCCCCACTGATTACTTAATAAATGATGTTCCCCTACAGTTAATTTTTGTTGATCATAATGTCCGGCCAGTTGTTTTTGCCGGTAGGCTTCATATAAACTTACGGCACAAGCCACGCTAATGTTTAATGATTGTATCATACCCACTTGCGGAATAATGAAATTGCCATCGCCCATAGCTCTTATCTCTTCGCTTACGCCGGCATGTTCGTTGCCAAAAACCAAAGCCGTGCTTTTTGAAAGATTCAACTCATATAAGCTTACGGCATCGCCGGACAAGTGTGTTGTTAATATGGTTGCATATTTTTTTCTAAGTGCCGCAAAGCATTCTTCTGCATTATCAAACTGATGAACTGTTAACCACTTGGCGGCACTGCTGCTGCTCCGTTCTCCCCATTTTTTATGGCGCGGGATTTTTGTGGTAAGCACATAAATTTCCTGTACACCCACGGCATCGCAACTGCGCATGACTGCTGAAATATTATGTGGATCAAAAACATTTTCCAATACTATCGTCAGGTCGTTTTGTCTTTTTGACAAAACAGTTTCAATTTTTGTGCGGCGTTCATTGGTCATGGATACAAACTTATAGCGTTACACCATTTGTTTCAATTTATCCTTTAAATTTGCAGCCCATTTAAGCAAATGGCAAAAAGTTTAAGGGAAAAGGCCATAGCCTTAAACTTACGCGGGACGTAGCGCAGCCCGGTAGCGCACTAGCATGGGGTGCTAGGGGTCGCAAGTTCGAATCTTGTCGTCCCGACCTGAAAAAAGACAATCAGTAAAATGATTGTCTTTTTATTTTACAACTAATAAATTTGTTACTGAATTTTTCGGGATGTAGCGCAGTCCGGTAGCGTACGTCGTTCGGGACGACGGGGTCGCTGGTTCGAATCCAGTCATCCCGACCAGTTTTGGTCTTCAACTTCTTTCACGCCCCATCAATAAGTTGAGACTTCATCATTGCCGAACGCATTACAGAGGTACAAATTCAGAGATAGCTATCGGAAATTACTGACAATGAAATTGTTTTGGTAAGTTCACCACAATGCTGCCGGGCACATAAATTTTACAAATGCTTTAATGGTTTATTATCGATCATTAAATCACTTACACAAAAGCACAAACCATAAACAAGGCCACCACAGAAATTATCACCCATAAAATAATGCCCTGCAGTAAAGGTTTTATACCTACCGATTTTAAAACTTTAGCGGATAAGCCTGCACCAATTAAAAACAGCGTAAGCGTTAAAGCCGTTTTTGCTACCATAACTAATAGCGGCGCAAAAAGAGATACGGCAGGCACGTAAGTGTTTGCAATCACGGCCACTACAAAGAATCCGATGAAATAAGGAACTTTTATTTTGCCGGTTTTGTTGTTGAATAATACCGATGTTGCCAGCGCAACAGGAATGATCCATAAAGCCCTTGCCAGTTTTACTGTAGTTGCCACTTCCAATGCTGCCGCACCATACTTACTTGCGGCGCCTACTACCGAACTGGTATCATGTATGGCAATGGCACACCACAACCCGAATTGCGTTTGGCTCAATTGTAAAGAATGCCCGATAAAAGGGAAAATAAATAAGGCAATGGAATTCAAAATAAACACAGTGCCCAAAGCCACTGACATTTGTTTTTCCTGTGCACCGATAACCGGGGCGATAGCCGCTATGGCACTGCCGCCACAAATAGCTGTTCCGCATGAAATAAGATGTGCTGTCTTTTTATCTGTTCTAAACAATCTGGCTAAAACAGTTCCCAATATCAATGTTCCAAAAATGGAGATAATGGTAAATGCAATTCCTTCCCTGCCGGCCTGCAAAGCACTATTGACATTCATGCCAAAACCCAAGCCAACGACTGAAACCTGTAACAGCCAGCTGGTAGCCTTTTGATTTAAATGCAAAAAAGGATGGCCGATGAACTGTGCTACAATCAACCCCATAAAAAGCGCCACGGGTGGGCTGATCCACGGCGTAAGGCATAAGAAAAGAAGTATGATAAAAATCAATTGCCTTGTAGTGATATTGCGGCCGGAAAATTTCCTTTTTGAGGGAAGCCATACGGTACGCTTCTTTATAACATCTGCTTTAATCACAAAGCAAAGGTCATTGATGGCGCAACCAAAGGCAAATGGCTAATAGTGTTCTGCAATTACTTTAAGTTATACTGCCGGGCGAACCGTATAAACAATTCGACCAAGGATGCGGTGGCGCCATGCGATTGAATAATATAAAAAGGCCGTTCAATACGCAGGCCCTTCACATCAACAATGCGGCATTCATGATGCTGCAGCTCTTTCAACACGGCGTGTATAGAAACAAAAGCCATGCAGGAGCTATGCAGCAGGTAAGACTTTATGCTTTCGGTACTGTTCAACTGCATCTCCACGTTAAGTTGCGATAGTTTTAAACCAATGCCTTTTAATGCATGTGCAATAACCTGCAGTGTTCCCGATCCAGGTTCTCTTAACAGGACTGGAATGTTCTTAAATTCATCGGGCTTAATACTTTCTTTTCGGACCAAGGGATGGTTAGCATTGGCCACCAGTACAATTTCATCTTTCAGAAAGGGCTCGTATCGAATAGATTTATTTTTAGTATGTCCTTCAATAATTCCAATATCAATTTCATTATTCAATAGTGCTTTTTCTATTCCTTCTGTGTTGTCGCTTTTCAGGATTATTTGAACATCTTTAAACTTTTGCCGAAAAGCTGCCAGTATGGGTGGAATAACATATTGCGCCACGGTGCTGCTGGCGCCTATACGCAGCTTACCTGTATGTTTTTTGACCAGGTCATTCATTTCAAATTCCATGTTCCGATAAACTGAGAACAGAGTTTGCACTTGTTGCAACAGTGTTATGCCGGCAGCAGTCAGACTGATCTTATTACCGTTTCGCTCAAAAAGCTTGAGCTTAAAATGATTTTCCAGTTCATGAATATGCTTGGTTACAGCCGGCTGGGTGATGTATAGTTCTTCGGCCGCTTTCGTAAAACTCAGTCGTTTTGCCACCGTATAAAAAACCTGTAAGCGAAAATCAAACACTTGAGATATTTTTAAAAAATTCTAAGGTAGACTTTCTTTTTATGGCAGATAAATGTGTTTAACCAGTTCAATCTTCCTCAACAAAATTTCAATACAGGAGGACCAAGTTGTTGTCAAACACCTTTCAGTGAGGAGATTTTTTGCCGGGAAGAAACTAAGGCGGTAAGTTTTCCCAATCATTTATTCCCGCCTTACCGGCTTACCGGCCAAAATTCGTATCCCGTACTTGCTTGTTGCCATTTCAACCATATTCTACCGCTTTGCGTTTGTGGTGCGGCATCCTGTAATATTTCCACGAATTCCACACGATTAATACTTAATCTTTTAATGCTTCATACGATGCTTCCGACACTGTCCGCCATGCCCAAAGTTTTGCACCGCTTTTATTCTCTGTTTCAATCTATCCATTATCTTCGCCCCTTAAATGGATATTCTTTTAAGGCAAGTACGCATAATTGATCCCTTCTCGCCTTTTCATCAGCAAAAAGTAGATATTCTCATTCAAAACGGCAGCATCGTTCAAATTGGTTCTGTAGAAGCCGCAGATAAGGAAGTAAATATTACAGGTCTCTGCGCCTCTCCAGGATGGACAGACATTTTCGCTAATTTTTGCGATCCCGGTTCTGAATACAAAGAAACGCTTGAAACAGGTGCCGGTGCAGCAGCCAGCGGCGGTTATACCGATGTAATGGTACTTCCCAACACTACACCTGCGCTGCACAACAAATCGGCAATAGAGTATGTGGTGCAAAAGAGCAGGTTGCTTCCGGTGAATGTTCATCCTATTGCTGCTATCACCAAAAACACTGAAGGCAAAGAACTAGCTGAAATGTATGATATGCATGCCAGCGGTGCTGTAGCCTTTAGCGACGGCACTTGTACCCTGCAATCGTCGGGCATTTTGCTGAAAGCCTTGCAATACATTAAAGCCATTGATAAAACCATTATTCAAATTCCCGACGATAAAGCCATCAGCGCTACAGGGCTGATGAACGAAGGTATTGTTTCCACT
>JBQCJM010000131.1:0-6921 GCA_051952715.1 Flavisolibacter sp. | reverse complement strand
ATATCAACGAAATTGTACACAATTACATTCAGATCGTTCGATAAAAGATTGTGCACATTATTGACTAAATCCAAACCAGCCTGGTTGTTTACAACTTTTGTATAAGAAGTACGTAGGTCGGTCTTATTCAAAGCTTTTAATTGTGCTTTGAAAAACTCTTCTTCGCTTAAATTTTTTCCGCCTTCTTCATCGTCGTTCTTCCATTGCTGTGGAAAGCGTTTTTCAATATCAACAGGAAGCATGCCGGCAAAAATGGCATTACGGGCATAGTGCGTAGCCGTCGGCAATATGCTGTAGAAGGTATCTTCTTCTACCAGGCGAAAGCTTTCTAAAAAAATAGGCATGATGGTGCGCCACTGGTCAAAGCGAAGATTGTCTATCAGCACAAAAAAAGTAGTAACATCTTTTTCAATAGCAGGCAACACTTTCTCTTTGATCAACGTATGCGACATCACTGGTTTGTCCGCTGTTTTTTCTTTGAGCCATGACGTATAATTTCTTGAAATGAATTTAAAAAATTCGGTGTTGGCTTCATTTTTTTGGGATTGAAAAACTTCCTGCATTTCTGGACTATCGCTGCGTTGCAAACTTAATTCCCAATGTACCAGTTCTTTATAAATGCCCATCCATTCATTATAGTTCGGGCTGCTGTTTAAAGCCATAAAGAGGTTGCGAAATTGCTGCTGGTAAGCTGTTGTAGTTTTCTCTGCCACCAGTCTTCTGTTGTCAATAATTTTTTTCAGCGAAAGCCAAACCTGGTTTGGATTTACAGGCTTTATTAGATAATCAGAAATCTGGCTGCCAATGGCTTCGTTCATCAAATTCTCTGTTTCATTTTTAGTGATGAGTACCACAGGAATTTGTGCATTCACTTCTTTTATTTTAGCCAGCGTTTCCAGGCCGGTAATGCCGGGCATGGTTTCGTCTATCAACACGACATCAACAATATGTTCCTTAATGTAATCAATTGCATCAAAGCCATTGGTAAGTGTGTGAACATTATAACCTTTATTTTCTAAAAATATTTTTTGCGACTGCAAGCTTTCGATTTCATCATCAACCCAAAGAATTTTTGCCTGGCTCATAATTATGTTTCGTGTTTTTATTTGTTACCGGCGTTCACATGCAATGAAGCTTCTGTTACCCCGATAGCTATCGGGACAAACTTGTACTACAAGTACTATTCAAAAACCAGGTAACTGTCTTCTTTTACTTAATGCAAACTTTCGTAAGCTAACAAATTTACTTACCATAAGGACATGTAATTTTGAGTAACAGCAATAATTAACAATAAGCATTTCGCATGGCCTATGTACGCAAGATCATTAACGACCCGGTTTATGGATTTATAACAATTGACGACCCCTTGATTTTTGAGATCGTTTCGCATCCTTATTATCAAAGGCTGCGCCGCATTCACCAAATGGCTTTTGCATCGCTGGTATATCCTGGTGCTGTGCATACAAGGCTGCACCATTCGCTTGGCGCTTATCACTTGATGGGCCTGGCTTTAAATGAACTAAGAAACAAAGGCGTTGATATTACAAAGGAAGAAGAACAAGGCGCCAAAATAGCCATTCTTTTACACGACATTGGCCATGGGCCTTATTCTCATGCATTGGAACGGAAGTTAATCAAAGGCGTGCATCACGAGGATATTTCAACACTTATTCTTCAACTTTTGAATGAGCAATTCAACGGCCAATTGCAAACGGCCATTGAAATATTCAGCAACACGCATTCCAAACAATTTTTGCATCAATTGGTATCGGGACAATTGGATGTAGACCGCTTGGATTATCTCACACGGGACTCTTTTTTTACAGGTGTTATTGAAGGTGCTGTTGGTTACGACCGCATTTTGAAGATGCTTACTGTGCACGAAGGCCAGTTGATGATTGAAGAAAAAGCTATTTATACGGTCGAGAAATTTTTGGTGTCCCGCCGCCTGATGTACTGGCAGGTGTATTTGCATAAAACGGTAGTGGCTGCAGAAAAAATGCTGGTAAAAATTATTGAAAGAGCCAATGAATTAATTGCAAATGGCATTGAATTGCAGGCAGCTTCTAATAACCTTAACTTTTTTTTGAAAGAACACCAGCCTGATGGCAATTTCATCAGGCACCTCGAAAGGTTTACGCAATTGGATGATACAGACGTTATGTGCACCATTAAAAATTGGTGCGGCCATTTTGATCCTGTACTTGGCCGCTTGTGCAAAGGCCTTGTAGACCGCAAATTGCTCAAGATCAAATTCCAGTCAGAACCTTTTGATGCACTATTGGTTGACGCCTTGCGAAATGATACGGCGCAGAAGCTAAAGATATCAGCAGATGAAGCTTCCAGTTTTGTATTTACCGGCGAGGCTGTGAATACTACGTACAATCCATTAGATGAGCATATAAAGATTCTATACAAGGATGGAACGGTGTCGGATATTTCAAAAGTGGACAATGCGCTGATTCATCAACAGGTATCTGCCCCTGTTAAAAAATATTACCTTTGCTACCTTCGTTAAAACGAAGTCAAAAGTTGAAAATGCATACCTAAAAGTTTTTTTCTTCGTTTTTAGGTCTGAACATTGCAAGAGATTGCACTTTTGAATTTGGTCTTTACATTATTAGTTTTGAATTTATGCAGTTTACAGCCGCCCAGATTTCTATATTGGTAAATGGGAAAATTGAAGGAAATGCCGATGTGACGGTTTCTTCATTTGGTAAGATAGAAGAAGCGCAGGAAGGGCAGCTTACTTTTTTAGCCAATCCTAAATACGAGGACTTTCTTTACACTACCAATGCGTCTATTGCCATTGTTAATGAAGCCTACGAATTGCGTGAAGCGGTAAAGCCAACTTTAATAAGGGTAGCCGATGCTTATACAGCTTTTGCCCAGTTGCTAAGTAAATACCAGGAAATGGCAACGCAGCAAATGAAAGGCATACAGCAGCCCTGCCATATTGCAGCTACGGCAAAGTTGGATGCGGACGTTTTTATCGGGGCCTTTTGCTATGTTGGTGAGAATGTGAAAATTGGGAAAAACACTAAAATATTTCCCAACTCTTTTATTGGCGACAATGTGCAGATTGGCGATGATTGCATTCTGCATCCGGGAGTAAAAATTTATCACGATTGTGTGTTGCACAACAATGTTATTCTTCATGCCGGCGTGGTAATTGGCAGTGACGGTTTTGGTTTTGCACCACAGGCAGATGGCTCGTTTAAAAAAGTGCCGCAGATAGGAAATGTTGTTATTGAAAATGATGTGGAAATTGGCGCCAATACTACAATAGACCGGGCTACAATGGGTTCTACCTGTATTAAAGCCGGTGCCAAGCTGGATAATTTGATCCAGATAGCGCATAATGTAGAAGTAGGTGAAAGCACTGTCATTGCAGCGCAGGCAGGTGTTTCAGGTTCTACCAAAATTGGTAAGAATGTAATGATTGGCGGACAAGCGGGCATTGTAGGCCATATTCAAATTGCCGATGGTTCCCGCATCAATGCCCAAAGCGGTGTTAGTAAATCCATGAAAGAGCCTTATGGCACAGTTACCGGTTCTCCTGCTGCCGATTATACAAGTGTACTGCGCAGCCAGGCTGTTTTTCGCAACCTCCCCGAAATGGAAAAACGGATTTACGAGCTGGAAAAAATTGTAAAGCAGCTAATGGAAGAGAAGGTAAATAGTTTGTAGCTAACTTTTTAGATGGCAAATGATAGTTTAAGCACTTATAGCTACTTTCTTTTTTATCATTAATAGCCGGAACTCTTTACAATAACAATTCATTGGTTCGGTACTGGTAGCTAATTTTTACTTGGTTTACCTCTTTTTCCTGTTCATATTTTAACCAATTCAACGCCTCAAAAACCACTTCTTTCCGGTATATTTGCAAGAATGGACCTGCACCGTTTTGGTGCCTAAATTTTAGCAAGAAAATGAGTGATATTTTAGATTCAGTAGTAACTCCTTCCACCCCTACAGTAATGCCTTCTTACGGCGCCGATTCCATACAAGTTTTAGAGGGTCTTGAAGCCGTTCGTAAACGCCCCGCTATGTATATCGGCGACATTGGTGTAAAGGGTTTGCACCACTTGGTTTATGAAGTAGTAGATAACTCCATTGACGAAGCTCTTGCGGGCCATTGTAAAAACATTGTTGTCACCATACATGAGGACAACTCCATCTCTGTAGAAGATGATGGCCGTGGCATCCCGACCGGTATTCATGCCAAAGAAGGGCGCAGTGCTCTTGAGGTGGTGATGACTGTGCTCCACGCCGGCGGTAAGTTTGATAAAGATTCTTACAAGGTCTCCGGTGGTTTGCACGGTGTAGGTGTGAGTTGTGTAAATGCACTAAGTAAGCTAATGCATGTAAATGTTTTTCGCGAAGGAAAAATATTTGAGCAGGAATACCGCATTGGTGTTCCCCAATATGCCGTTCGTGAAATTGGTGTAACTGAAAAAAGGGGTACTACCGTTCACTTCTGGCCGGATGATACCATCTTCATTACATCGGTTTATAATAAAGATATTTTGGAAAGCCGTCTGCGTGAGTTAAGTTTCTTGAACAAAGGGCTACGCATTACACTGAATGACCTCCGTGAAAAAGATGAAGAAGGCGGATTGACTTACTCAAAAACTTTTTACAGCGAAGGTGGCATTGTAGAATTTGTAGAAATGCTTGACGGAAATGCCGGCAGGGCTGCTCTTTTACCAAAGCCGCTTTTTGTTGAAGGCCGGGATGAGAAAAATAATGTAGCGGTAGAAGTAGCCATGATCTACAATACCAGCTATAACGAGCATATTTACTCTTATGTCAATAATATCAACACCATTGAAGGCGGTACACACGTAGCAGGCTTTCGCCGTGCATTGACAAGGGTGTTTAAAAGCTATGGCGATAAGCAAGGATTATTTGAAAAAGCAAAAGTGACCATCGAAGGCGATGATTTTCGCGAAGGTTTAAGCGCTGTTATTTCTGTAAAAGTTCCTGAGCCCCAATTTGAAGGACAAACAAAAACCAAATTGGGTAACAATGAAGTAATGGGCATTGTGGATACTACCGTATCAAAAGTGATTGATGCTTATTTGGAGGAAAATCCAAGGGAAGCTAAGAACATCATTCAAAAAGTAATCCTTGCAGCGCAGGCAAGAGCAGCAGCCAAAAAGGCTCGTGAAATGGTGCAACGCAAATCGGTATTAAGCGGTGGTGGGCTTCCGGGTAAATTAGCCGATTGTTCCGAACGTGATCCCGAAAAATGCGAACTGTATTTGGTTGAAGGTGACTCGGCAGGTGGAACAGCCAAACAAGGCCGCGACAGAAGTTTCCAGGCCATTCTTCCGCTTCGTGGTAAGATTTTGAACGTAGAAAAAGCCATGGAGCATAAGATCTACGAGAATGAAGAGATCAGGAATATGTACACCGCTTTGGGTGTAACGGTTGGTACGCCTGACGACCCAAAAGCATTGAACCTTGCCAAGCTTCGTTACCATAAGCTCATTATCATGACTGATGCAGATGTAGATGGAAGCCACATTGCAACGTTGATCCTCACTTTCATTTATCGGTACATGAAAGAAATGGTGGAGCAGGGATATGTATATCTTGCACAACCACCGTTGTATTTAGTTAAGAAGGGGAAAGAACAAGCATATGCCTATAATGAAGAGCAGCGCAAAATGCTGGTTGAACGCTTAGGCGGTGGTAATGAAGGCAGTGTAAACATTAAGCGCTATAAAGGTTTGGGAGAAATGAACTCAGAGCAATTGTGGGAAACCACCATGAACCCCGAAACAAGAACATTGAAAATGGTAACCATAGAAAGCGCAGCAGAAGCCGATAGGATTTTCAGTATGCTGATGGGTGATGAAGTAGCGCCACGCAGAGAATTTATTGAAAGCCATGCGAAGTATGCAAGAATTGATGTGTAAAAAGCTACGAGCTTTTAGCTGTGAGCTATGAGATAAATAGATTTGAAAGCCTGAGTTAAGCTCAGGTTTTTTTGTGAAAATTCTGATTTGTCCTGCTGAAAGAAAAGGAATCTCTAATTTCATCCATCATAGCTGTCTTATGAAACAAATTCTTTTCTGCTTTTGTGTATTCTTTTCCTTTATTGCTCACGCACAAAAATTATTAAAAGGCATAGTGGTGGACGCTGAAAAAGATAAGGCCGTGCCCAGCGCCAGTGTTTTTCTCAACAATACTTCTATTGGCACAACGGCCAATGCAGAGGGCAAATTTGAATTGTACATGCCTGCCGGAAAATATGAACTGATTGTTTCTTCCATTGGTTATGAAACGTATAATCAAACAATTATTACAAATGAAGCGCAGGATTTTATCACCGTCAAACTAAAACTAAAAGCTCCTGAACTTGAAACGATAGTGATAGAGCCTTATGAAAAAGACGGCTGGGAAAAATGGGGCAAATTTTTCATTGACAATTTCATCGGAACATCGGCCTATGCACAGGATTGTAAAATTAAAAACCCGGGTGTTATAAGATTTAGAAACCTAAAAAAGAATAATGAGCTGACGGCAACAGCACTTGAACCGCTTATCATAGAAAACAAAGCCTTGGGTTATACAATCAGGTATCAATTGGAAAGCTTCAGCTACAATTTTAATACACACTATCTTCTTTACCTGGGTTATCCTTTTTTTGAACCAATGAAAGGTGGCAAGGCCAAACAAAAAAGATGGGAGCACAAACGCAGCCAGGCTTATTTTGGTTCGGTTATGCATTTTATGCGCAGCGTGTATCGCAATAAGCTTGCAGAAGAAGGCTTTGAAGTAAGGGCCTTGAAAAAAATTGAGAATGCCGAAAAGAAAAGAGTAAAAGAAGACAGCAAATCCAATATGAAAAGAACGACAATGCCGGATGGAATAATTTTTTTGACCGATATAAACAAGCACAGTGAAGAT
>JBQCJM010000130.1:0-3786 GCA_051952715.1 Flavisolibacter sp. | reverse complement strand
AATATCACATCACGGTAGCGGCCAACATCCCCGCTAAATGTAATTTGCCTTGTTGTACCATCTTCTGTAATGCGGACATGCACACATGCACTGCCAATGATATGGCCCGCATCTGTAAACATCGCTTCCACACCTTCTATTACAGGGAACCACTGCCCATAATTTTGTTCCTTAAAATAAGAGAATGAATTTTTTGCATCCTCAATTGTATAAAGAGGTTGTATCAATGGTGTGCCCTGCGCCCTGCTTCCTTTGTTGTGGTATTTCACATCGTTTTCCTGTATCTCTGCAGAATCCTGAAGCAGTAAAACACACAATTGTTTTGTAGCATCGGTGCAATGTATTTTGCCTGCAAATCCCTGCTTCACCAATCTTGGAATTAATCCTGAATGATCGATGTGCGCATGCGAAAGTATCATGGCAGTTACTTCTTCGGGATTAAATCCAAAATCTCTGTTTAACGAATCCGTCTCTTTGCCCATGCCCTGGAACATGCCGCAGTCCAGTAATACTTTTTTCCCATTTTTTAGTGTGATCAAATGCTTGGAGCCTGTAACCGTTCTGGCAGCGCCGTGAAATGCAATCTTCATAAAGCAAATTTGAAAAGTTTGAAAATTAGAGCGTGTCTTAGGCTATACAAGTTATGAAAAACTAAAAATGAAACTTTCTCCTGCTTATGCCTTGCTTTTTGTTTTGAAAGACCAGGTGATCCAGAATTCAGCAACCAAATCTTTGCTATCATTATAACCTGAAGACAAAGCCCTGATCGTTTGAGGTTCGTTCAATGCAATTGCTTTTTCTATAGCCTGCCGAATGGATGGGCCTTCCTGGCAAGTGAATGTTGTTGTGCCAATCGCTTTTTTGTAAAACTTTCCTTCAACAGCAATTACCAACATTGACATTTTGGGCAAACGCTTATAAATATGAGCCGTAGCTAAAATGCCTGTGCTCATTTCCGCAGCCATGCTAAGGCAGGCAAAATAGGTGGACCGAAAAGGATTTTTCGTAAACCATTTGTAGGGAACGCTAATACTGCATGAACTTTCATTCACTTGCTGCACTTTTAACCCAGCGAAGTAAGCAGCCGGAAGTTTTTGCAAAAGAAATAAACGGAATTTAAGCGGATGATTGACCAAAGAAAAAAATGCAGCATTAGTGGTTTTTGCCGCATTTGAAGTTGTGTTCATTTTTAAAGATATTACTCTCTATACTTTTTTTCATCAAAGGCCGAAGGTGCCCAATTTAACAGGAAAGATTTCACTTTGTCAAAATCATATCCTTTATCTTTTTCCAACAGGCCGCTATCCTGTGTATGAATGCGATCGCCATCTGCATCTAAAACCACCAGCGCCGGAAAACCAAAACGCTGTGGATAACCAAGTTTTTTTAAATAATCCAGGTTTTTGTTTTCCTTGCTGTAATTTAAATCGTAAAGCACATAATTGCTTTCGAGCAAATTTTTAAGTGCAGTGTCCGTAGCTATAAAATCGTGAAAGCGGTAGCACCATACGCACCAGTTGCCGCCAATTTGCAATAACACATGTTTGTTTTCCTTCTTCGCTTTTACTAAAGCCGCAGCCACATCTTTTTCAACGTTGGCATAGGGGTTATATAATTTGGTAGTATCCGAAGCCGATACATTGAGCGATGTTAGTAATGCTACAAAAAATAAAAGGCGCATGCTTTAAATTTTATATTGCAAGCTACAGCATTCTTAAAAGCATTTCGCTAACAATACATTAAAGCTGCGGCGCATTTTCAACCCTTTCCTTACCTGGAAACATTTTTCAAAACCTAAAATCGCTTAAGCGGTGCATCCAAATCCGGAAATATTTCGTCATTTTTGATAACCTAAAAATTTATAATGAAAAAGACTCTCTTTATTGCCGCCATGGCGCTGTCGATAACTGGTTTTGCGCAGAAAGTAAACGGCAAACTTAATTTTCCCAAAGGACAAAAACTGGAACTGACCACAGAAACAAAGAAAACTGTAACTACCGAACTAATGGGACAGACCATGGAGTCAACGGTTAATTCCTCTGTAACAGAAGCTTTCAATATTGAAGATGCAAACGCTAATGGTGCCACCATTGCACATAATGTAAAACACATTGTTTTTACTGCCAATGGTATGGGCAACTCGCAAAGCTTTGATTCGGAAAAAGAAGCAGACCGCAAAGGGGAAATGGGAAAGATCATGGAAAGGATTTTGAATAACAGCTATAAAATAACCGTTGATCCTTATGGGGCCATTACTGCTGTTAAAACTAACGATTCTACAAAAGAAAATAAAGATGCAGAGGCCGAAGCTATGACAGAATTGGTTTCTACACAATTAGGATTAAAATTAGGAGCACCAAAACAAGGTGAAATAAGCGTTTTTAAGATTTTACCGAACAAAGAAATTGCGCAAGGCGATACGTGGACAGACAGCTCCTCAGCCAACGGGCAAAAAAGAACAACGGTTTACAAGATAAACAGCATTACCGCCAATGAAATTTTATTGGACTACACCGAAGATATCAATGTAAATACCACGCAACAGATCATGGGTACTGAAGCCAATATTAAATCGGATGATAAAGTAGTGGGTCAAATTACTCTTGATAAAAACACAGGACTGCTGAAACAAAAAACAGCAACCATTGAGACCAAAGCAACAATGGAAGCACGAGGCATGAGCATTCCTTCTACTGGTAAAACAACGGTTACCACTACGTTGAAAACTTTATAAAGCAATTAATTCCTTCAATAAAAATCCCGCTACAAAGGCGGGATTTTTTTATAAAACTTCAACCTGGTTTTTCAGCAAATCTTCAAATGTGTCTCTTCTGCGTATCAGCAAGGCTTCGCCATCTTTCACTAAAACTTCGGCGGGCTTCAGGCGTGAATTAAAATTAGAAGACATTTCGAAACCATAGGCTCCGGCGTTGTAAAACACCAGGTAATCGCCTTCTCTTACTTCGGCTAATTTTCTATGCCAGGCAAAAGTGTCGGTTTCGCAAATATTACCAACTACTGAATAAATTTTTTGTTCTGCACCAGCATTGCTAATGTTTTCAATACGGTGATAAGCATCGTAAAACATGGGACGGATCAGGTGATTAAAACCACTATCAACACTCACAAATTCTGCAGCGGGTGTTTGTTTCATCACATTCACCTTTGTAATAAAATAACCGCATTCGCTTACCAAAAATTTGCCAGGCTCAAACCAAACCTGTAATGACCTTGCATTGGGATGCGCAGAAAAAAGCTCTGCAACCTTTTGCGCCAGCAGGTCGATGTCTGTTTCCGAATCGCCTTCCTGGTAAGGCACTTTAAAGCCGCCGCCAAGATCAATAAATTTCAATTCCTTAAAGTGCGGAATGATATCGAACAACACCTCAATGCCTTTTACAAATACATCCACATCTTTTATTTCACTTCCGGTATGTATATGCAGATCATGGATTAAAATATTGTGCTCTTCCACCAAACGTACAACCTCATTAATATGTTCAATGGGAATTCCAAACTTACTTTTTTCGTGGCCTGTAGAAATTTTTAAATTACCACCTGCCATAATATTAGGTCGCAAACGAATACCTACCGGGTAACTGTGCCCATATTTTTTTCCGAATTTTTCAAGATTGGAAATGCTATCAATATTAATGATAACGCCTAAATTTTTTGCCTCTTCTATTTCACTAAAAGCAATGCCGTTAGATGTGTATAAAATTCTTTCAGGCGGAAATCCAGCCCGCAAGGCCAGCTTTACTTCATTAACAGAGCTACAATCAATAT
>JBQCJM010000129.1:0-3264 GCA_051952715.1 Flavisolibacter sp. | reverse complement strand
ATTACTATTACGACTGTGGATTCGGGGATAATTAAATAAATTATTTTTTGGATTGTATCAATAATCAAGTTTATCCACAAATCCTCAATTGTAATTCACAGCAAAGTTACCGAAGGCAGTGAATAGATAGGCTATATTAACAGGATTGTGAATTTCAGCGATTGTATAAAAAAGACCTGCTATGAAATTTTTTCTGTGTGAATTTTGAAAGGATAAACCACGATAAACCAACAATTATTTTTTTATGGCAACGAAATAAATTTTTCTTTTCCAACAGTTCACGTTTCATATCACAGTTCCACGATAGTTATTCACATCAAATGATCATAATCCACACACGAATTGATTGCGTTGCAAGCCGAAGAGAAAATTTAGCAGGGAAAGCAAGGCGTGGTCTTTTAAAAACCCATCAAATTATTAAAAGCAGAACTACAGAACCACTGATCGGTCATGAAAACCCTTTAAACGTGGGCATTTCAAGGGTTTTCCACAGTTTGTGGATACCACTAATTTTCCTATTTTCGCCATCCGTTTTTTAAAACAAGATACCATTCTATGTCAGTTATCCAGAAAATCCGAGATAAGTATGCACGTTGGGCCGTTGTAGCTATTGCCTTATCTCTTTTAGGCTTTATTATGATGGACGCCTTTGCCGGTAAGGGAAGCCTCTTTGGCGGCAACAACACAACCGTTGGAAAAATAAACGGTAAGAAAGTAGATTACCAGGAGTTTGTAAAAAAAGTAGATGCGGCTGAAAAATTCCAAAGAGATCAGCAAGGCGGAGACCTTGGAGAAAGCGGTCGCCAACAAGTGATCCAGGCTGTGTGGGACCAGGAAGTAAGTGATGTAGTATTGAATAAAGAATACAACGAGTTAGGATTGGCCGTTAGCGAAAAAGAATTAAGGGATATTTTATTCGGCGCCAATCCACCGCAGGATTTAAAACAACGTTTTACCGATCCGCAAACAGGTATATATAATGGTGTACAGGCACAGCAATTTATCAGTCAAATAAAAAAACAGGGTGCACCGCAGGATAAAGACCAGTTGAACCAATATCTTGAATCTTTGGAAAAAGACCGCCTGATGACAAAGTACACCTCTTTATTGGCCAACAGTATTTATTTTCCAAAATGGTTTATTGAAAAAAGAAATGTGGATAACAGCCTGATGGCTAAGGTTTCTTTCGTAAGCGTTCCTTATTCCACAATTTCTGATAGCACAGTAAAAGTTAGCGATAACGAAATCCAGGATTACATCAACGATCATAAAAAACAGTTTGAGCAAAAAGATGAAACCCGCTCTTTGTCTTTTGTAACTTTTAGCGCAGCGCCTACTGCAGCCGACAGCGCCGCCACCAAAGCTGCTCTGCTACAGCTGAAGCCTCAGTTTGATACGCTGAATAACTACGAGAGTTTTATTGCGAAAAACAGTTCACTTCCGTTTTATAATGGATTCATTAGTAAATCTGCCATTCAACAGCCTAATAAAGATTCTATTTTAAGTGCTCCTGTTGGCGTGGTATATGGTCCTTATTTAGATGCCGGACAGAACGGTTCTTATGTGCTTTCAAAAATTATTGACGAAAAAGTTTTACCTGACACCGTTAAAGTAAGACACATTTTAATTGCCACGCAACAACAAACACAAACTGGTGAGTTGGTGCCGGTGAGAGAAGACAGTGCAGCCAAACGCATAATGGACAGCGTACAAAATCTGTATAAATCCGGAACAAGCTTTGACACATTAGTAGCAAGGTTTTCCGAAGATCCCGGAAGTAAAAGTACCGGCGGAGTGTATGATAACGTAACGTCTGGAAGAATGGTTCCTCCTTTCAATGATTTTATTTTTACGCACAAAACAGGAGAAACCGGTGTTGTAAAAACAGACTTTGGTTATCATTTCATAGAAATACTTTCTCAAAAAGGTTCCTCTCCTGCTTACAAAGTTGCTTACTTAGCCAAGCCCATTTTAGCCAGCCAGGAAACAGAAAACGCAGCAGAAAACGCCGCGACTATTTTCGCCGGCGACAGCCGCAATGAAAAATCTTTTAACGAAAACTGGGAGAAAAACTTAAAAGGCAAAGGCATTAATAAATTATCTGCAACAGACATCAGGCCATTGGATTTTTCTATCCAGGGTGTAAATGGTACGTCACGTAAATTCATTAAAGATGTTTTCCAGGCAGACAAAGGAGATGTTGTTGGTCCCGAAAGAATTGGTGACAGTTATATTGTAGCGATCGTAACTGACGTAGCAAAAGCAGGTGTGGCCAGTGTAGCGCAGGTGCGTCCGGCTATAGAACCATTGTTACGTAACAAGAAAAAAGCCGAACAAATAAAAAAGAACATTGGTGCTATCTCTACTTTAGAAGCAGTGGCAGCCAATGTTAATCAACAAGTGCAAACTTTAGACAGCGTTCATTTTAGCGGTGCTAACAATATGCTGGGTTACGAACCTAAAATTTTGGGTGCTGCTTTCAACCCAGCCAATAAAGGAAAAGTAGTTCCTGAAGCTATTCCCGGCCAGGCTGGTGTATATGTGTTGCGTGTAGATAATACAAGCACTGTTCCGGTGGAAACTGCGGACATTGAAGCACAACGCCAAATGATGGAAACACAAACCCGCCAAAGGATGATGCAGCAAATGCAGTACGGTGGTGGTAATCCATTTACAGAGCCGTTGAAAAAAGCAGCCAATGTAAAAGATAACAGGGCAAAATTCTTTTAATACAATTAATATTATTCAAAAAGCCGTTCAGTAAATCTGAACGGCTTTTTTGTTCTATTGGACGGACACTTGTCTAAAGTTCTTACAGTGGCAGGAACGCATAGCAGTATCCTTTCTTGGCATTTGCTTAAGACATTGATACAATCATTCCTTATACCTTTGTTACATGAGCGAAGCATTACTAAATAAGGTTGCCAACAGCGGCATCATTACGCTTGATCTTGAAAAATATTTACCCACAGACGGGATGGCAACATTTGATTTGAAGAATCATTTGTTCATGGGTTTGATCCTGAAAGAGAAAGATTTTCGCGAAGCATTAAAAAATTTTGACTGGACAACTTATCAAAATAAAAATGTGGCCATTGTTTGCAGTGTTGATGCCATCATTCCCGTGTGGGCTTACATGTTAGTAACAACTTACCTGCAGCCTGTAGCGAAAGACATTTTTGCCGGCAGCGAAGCAGAAATGCACAAACACCTTTTCCTGAAAAATTTATCTTCTATTAACGCAAATGAATTTACCGATCGACG
>JBQCJM010000128.1:0-19029 GCA_051952715.1 Flavisolibacter sp. | reverse complement strand
CATGGCATCAGGTCTATGCTGGTTTTGTTTGATGCGGTTTGGAATCCTTTTCCCAAATTGGGCCCTCAGCCGCAACCCAAACATAATGTACACAACTCGGGTTGGGTGCAAAGTCCGGGCTATGATGTATTGAACGACCCATCGCAATATGATAGCCTGCACAGTTATGTTCATGGTATTGTTTCTCATTTTGCTAATGATGAGAGAGTGTTGATCTGGGATCTCTTCAACGAACCAGATAATATGAACCTGGCAAGCTATAAAGATGATGATTATGCACAGCATAAGGCCGAGCTTTCCATGGCGTTGTTAAAGAAAACCATCAACTGGGTAAGGCTCATCAATCCGGCGCAGCCTATTACTATGGCGCCGTGGAAGGAAGACTGGAGCTGCGATACAAAGCTTAGTGCTTTGGATAATTACATGTTCACGCATTCTGACATCATTAGTTTTCACTGGTATGAAAACCGTAAGAGCACCGAAGAAAGAATTTTGCATTTGAAACGCTTTGGCCGTCCGTTGCTTTGTACCGAATATATGGCCCGTCCTTTTGGCAACACCTTCCAGGAAATTATGCCTTTGTTCAAAGAGCATAATGTAGGTGCATACAACTGGGGATTGGTTGCAGGAAAAACACAAACGCATTGCCCCTGGGATTCGTGGCAAAATAAATATGATAACGAACCCGAACTTTGGTTTCATGATATCTTCCGTGAGAACGGAGAACCTTATAAGCCCGAAGAAGTAGCATTTATAAAAGACATCACAAAAACTGGCAAAGAAGCATTACATAAAGTTGCATAACAGTTACCAACAACTTCATTTCTTTACATTAAAGATGATAGCTTAGTACTTAACCATAGTGCTGCTATCATCTTTTTTTTCTTCATCGCCATTAACACGCTTACATATTTTTATCACTTTTGAACATTGTATACATTGCACCATTGTTTCCATCAATTCATTATCGTTAAGGGCATCAAATCCTTTCTGCTTTTTAATAGGAAAAGGTGTGCACTACACATTAAGTTATACCTCACAAATACATCATAATCTTTCAACAATCCCACTTAATTAACATCTCTAAAGCACAGCGGTTGTGCTTCATGCCAATGCTTAATTACATAAGCAATTGTTGCAGCATGAGGACTATTTTCTACACTTGATTTTATAGAATTACATGTTGTTACAAAAAACAATTTTAATAATGCTTGGCATGTAAATAGCATCTATAAGTGCATGATTAAAAATATTGAAGACGTTTCATGTGCTTTCCTGCACGATATTGATCTTGTTTGTTTCTCTCACCTTCGCTGGGGATTTGTATTTCAGCGCCCCAATCATTTACTCACACGATTCTCAAAACATCAACGGGTTTTTTTTATAGAAGAACCCATCTTTTATGATGGCAGCGATAAACTTCACATTGAAAACTTCAATGAAAATTTATACGTCATCACCCCTTACATTAAACATGGTTTGAAGGAAAAAGAAGTGCATAACCGGCAACGAAAGTTTCTTACAAACTTATTCGCCAACATGCAGGTGAACCGCTATTTCAGTTGGTATTACACGCCTATGGCATTGCTTTTCACCGATCATTTAACACCTGAACTTACCATTTACGATTGCATGGATGAATTATCGGCTTTCAAATTTGCGCCGCCGGAATTAACCATAAGAGAAAAAGAATTATTTAAAAAAGCAGATATTGTTTTTACGGGTGGACATAGCATTTACGAATCAAAGAAAACAGCGCATCACAACATCTATCCATTTCCAAGCAGCATAGACAAGCATCATTTTGCTGTGGCTCGTACAACTAAAAGCGATCCTGCAGACCAGGCACATATTCCGCATCCGCGTTTTGGTTTTTTTGGCGTGGTGGATGAACGTTTTGATATTGAACTGCTGGACACCGTAGCTAAAGCAAAACCCGATTGGCATTTTATCATTCTGGGCCCTGTAGTGAAAATAGATCCGGCTACATTGCCGAACTATGCCAACATACATTATCTCGGCGGGAAGAAATATGAAGAACTTCCTGCGTACATAGCGGGGTGGGACATTGCGACCATCCCATTTGCAATGAATGAATCCACAAGGTTTATCAGTCCCACAAAAACACCTGAGTATTTGGCAGCAGGCAAGCCGGTTATCTCCACACCTATTAAAGATGTTGTATCGCCTTATGGCGACAATAAACTGGTGCACATTGTGAACAACGCCCAGGAATTTATTGCTGCTGCAGAAACCGAATTGAAAAAGAAAAGAAAGACCGCATGGCTGAAGAAAGTAGATGAATTTCTGGCTTTCAATTCGTGGGACAGGACATGGAGCCAAATGGTACGCAATATTGAAGACACCTTGCAAGTGACTACATTAAAAAACAAAGTGAAAGAGAAAATTTATGTTTGATTATTTAATAGTAGGCGCTGGTTTTGCCGGCAGCGTTTTAGCTGAAAGACTGGCAACACAAGCCAACAAAAAAGTTTTAATCATTGATAAACGTGATCATATTGGTGGCAATGCATATGATTATTACAACAATGATGGGATATTAATTCATAAGTACGGGCCACATATTTTTCACACTAATTCAAAAGAAGTTTTTGAATATCTCGGGCAGTTTACGCCGTGGCGTCCTTACGAACATAAAGTGTTGGCAAGTGTGGATGGACAATTAGTCCCGATTCCAATTAACCTAAACACAATTAATAAATTGTATGGTTTGAATTTGAACAGCTCGGAAGTGGAAGCTTTCTTCTCCTCGAAGGCAGAAAAAGTTGCCGGTGTAAAAACATCGGAAGATGTGGTAGTAAGCAAAGTGGGACGTGAACTGTATGAAAAATTCTTTCGTGGATACACCAGGAAGATGTGGGACCTTGATCCTTCTGAATTGGATGCCAGCGTAACAGCCCGTGTACCTACAAGAACCAATCGTGACGACAGGTATTTTACAGATACATACCAGGCCATGCCTTTACATGGTTATACGCAGATGTTTCAAAACATGCTGTCGCATCCCAACATTAAAATCATGTTGAACACGGATTATAAAGAGATCATTGACATCATCCCGTACCATAACTTAATTTTCACAGGCCCTGTCGATGAATATTTCAATTATTGTTATGGCAAGCTTCCATACCGTTCGCTTGAGTTCAAATTTGAAACCATTGACAACGAAGCTTTTCAGCCAACAGGAACAGTGAATTATCCCAACGAACAGCTGTACACAAGAATTACCGACTTTAAATATCTTACAGGCCAGAAGCATGCGAAGACTGCTGTTGTGTACGAATTTCCGAAAGCAGAAGGCGACCCATATTATCCAGTGCCTCGTCCGGAAAACGCAGAACTCTATAAAAAATACCAGCAATTAGCTGCTTCCATGACCAACACACATTTTGTTGGACGATTAGCAACGTATAAATATTACAACATGGATCAGGTAGTAGCCCAGGCATTAACTACTTTCAAAAAAATAATGCAAGGACAACCTGAAAAGAATATCAATGGACAAACAATATTACAATCCTGAGATTTGGGGCGGAATTGAATGCACAATAAACAGAGTTAAGAAAGATTTTTTTGATCAGTTGGAATATACCGGCCATTACATCCGAACTACAGACATTGCGGCCATTGCTGCTCTTGGCATAAAAAAAATAAGATACCCGCTGCTTTGGGAAAAACATCAACCTGCAAAAGAAACTGTTATTGATTGGACCTGGGCGCAACAGCAAATGTTGCAATTACAGGAAGAGAATATTAATGTCATTGCAGGGTTAGTGCACCATGGCAGTGGGCCGTCTTTTACTAATTTATCTGACCCGCAGTTCCCTTATTTATTAGCTGGTTATGCAAAAAAAGTTGCAGCACAATTTCCTTCTATTCAATATTACACGCCTGTCAACGAACCTTTGACAACTGCACGTTTTAGTGGATTATATGGGCTTTGGTACCCGCATCGGCATTCGGCAAAAAGCTTTATGCAAATGTTATTGCATCAGTTAAAAGGCATTGTACTTTCCATGCAGGAAATAAGAAAGATCAATCCTTCAGCCCAATTGGTGCAAACCGAAGACCTTGGGAAAACATACAGTACTCCCAGGTTAAAATACCAGGCTCGTTTTGAAAATGAAAGACGCTGGCTGACCTACGATATCCTGTGTGGCCGTTTTACCGAAAAACATGCATTATGGAACTTCTTCAAACCGTTTGTGTCAAAAGAAGAATTATATTTTTTCATTGATAATCCATGTGTACCCAATGTATTTGGATTTAATCATTATCTCACATCGGAAAGATATTTGGATGAACGTTTACACTTATATCCACAACACACGCATGGCGGTAACGGACGCCATCGCTATGCCGACGTAGAAGCGGTTCGTGTGGAGTTAGATGAAGATACAGGTATTGAAGTTTTATTAAGAGAAGCCTGGAATCGTTATCAACAACCAATGGCGGTAACCGAAGTGCATTTGCATTCACACCGTGAGGAGCAACTGCGCTGGTTTAAGCAGGTATGGGAAACAGCTAACAAATTAAATGCAGAAGATATCACTATCAAAGCCGTTACCACATGGGCTATGTTGGGTTCTTACGGATGGAACAGGTTGTTAACACAACGCGGTGGTGACTATGAACCAGGAGCATTTGATTTGCGTAATGGGCAATTACGACCCACGGCGCTTGCCCGCTTCATTAAAGAACTCAATGAAACGGCACAATGCCAGCACCCTCTTTCCATTGACAAAGGCTGGTGGCAAAGAAGCTCACGCATTTTATACGGCCCTGTTATTAAGGAGTTGCGCATTAATGCGGTGAATGATCATGCACCTGTTTTAATTATTGGGAAAAATGGAACACTGGGAAAAGCTTTTGCAAAAATTTGCAGCGAACGTTGTATCCATTATCAATTGTTAAGCAGGCAGGATTATGATATTAGCGACCCTAAACAAATTGAAGCTGCCATTGAACATTACAAACCTTGGGCTATTATCAACGCTGCAGGATATGTGCGTGTAGATGATGCAGAAAGAAATAAGGAAGCTTGTTTCAGAGATAATGTTACCGGCCCGCACAACCTGGCTATTGCCTGCAATAAAGCGGGGATACAATTGATCACTTTTTCAAGCGATCTTGTTTTTGATGGCACGAAAGAAACACCTTATGTTGAAAGCGATGCAACAAGTCCATTAAATATTTACGGGCAAACAAAAGCAGCAGCAGAGGCATTGGTTTTAAAAGAAGCGCCGGCATCACTTGTTATTCGCACCAGTGCTTTTTTTGGCCCCTGGGACGAATACAATTTTGTGCACCACGTACAAAAAAGCCTGCAACGCTACGAGCCAATTTCTGTAGCAGAAAATATTTTTATCTCGCCTACTTATGTACCCGATCTTGTTAATGCCACGCTTGATCTTTTAATCGATAAAGAAACGGGTATCTGGCATTTATCTAATAGCGGCGCCACCACATGGGCGGCCCTTGCTCTTGATATTGCAGAAGGTTTTGATCTTGACAAATCTTTCATTCATATTGTGAAGGCTGATGAAATGAATTATGAAGCAAGGCGGCCCACTTATAGCGTATTAGGCAGCGAACGTGGCCATTTGCTTCCTTCGCTTTCCAATGCATTGAGCAGATACATACAAGAAGAAAGAATGGAGAAGAAAGAAGTTGCGTGAAACAATAACAGATAAAAGACACACCTTCTCAAGTAACCTATATTAAAAAATCAGGGCTT
The DNA here is from genome assembly GCA_051952715.1 of Flavisolibacter sp. GTDB lineage: Bacteria > Bacteroidota > Bacteroidia > Chitinophagales > Chitinophagaceae > Flavisolibacter. Next base: position 13,271 of record JBQCJM010000128.1, on the reverse strand, counting down.
TCACTTAGTATCTGGAAAATCATACCGTTTTTATTGTACTAAAAAAAATTACCTGGTAGTTTCACGGAAACCTAACCAACTATTATAGCTTATGTACGACATCAACCAGCGTAAAAGCCGAAATAACACCGAAGACAAACAACTGCTAAAAGGTATTGCTGTTTTTTTTGTTTTAGCTGTTTGTTTTATTGGGTTAATTCTCAGTGGCTTTTTAAGTTAAGTTTCCCGTGCTTTTCATAACATCAAAAATATTCTGCTTTTTTGCAGAACATTTTTATTTGCAAAACAGACTAATGAGTAGAGTCTTTCCCTGTTCTGCTATAACCCAATGAGTCGGTGTGAGAACTGCTACTACCCGTGCTGGTGCCGCTTGTAGTAGTGCCCTCTCCTGCGCTTATCCCTGTTCCTGAACTATTTGTTCCTGATAAGGTGTCGCCCATACCACTGTTTGAGCCGCTATGGTACAAGGTAGTAGAATCTGTAGTAGTTGAGTTTGTATTACTATTGTGGCAACCGTACACCGCTAAAAAAATTACTGCAATGACCAAAGCCTTTTTCATGATAAAAGATTTTAGATTAAAAAACAAAGCCTTTATGTTCAAAATATTTGCCACAATTAATGGCAGAGGTTTTTGCAATGGATAATGAATGATGGGCACTGAGTTGGTGATATATGTACAAACTTTTTTGTAGCTCCTTCGATACCGAGGAGATCATTCATTATCGATTACTCCTTCATTATAAAACAGGGAAATAACAACTAAAGACAGAACCCAGGCCGGGCTCGCTTTCTACAGCCATGAATCCATCATGATTTTCCATGATCTTACGGCAAATAGCCAGGCCCATGCCGGTACCTTCAAATTCTTTGTTGCCATGCAGGCGTTGAAAAACCTGGAAGATCTTTTTCGCATATTTTGCTTCAAAGCCTAAACCATTATCGGTAAATGATACGCGAAAATAATCTGTTGCTTCCAAAGCTTTTTCACTATCAATTTCACTGCTTGCAATTTGCTCGGCTTTTATTTTTACAACAGGCTGGCTGCCCGGCGCCTGAAATTTTATGGCATTGCTCAGCAGATTTTTAAAGAGGTAAAATATTTGGTTGTCGTTAGCAATTATCACCGGCAATTGCTCGGCTATTATTTCGGTGCCACTTTGTTTAATGTACTGTTTCATCTCTCCTATTACAGCGTCTAAAATGGCATTAAGATCAATGGTGCTTGGTGCCTTTTTATCTGCGTCAATTTTTGTTAGTATTAGTATATCTTCTATCAGCATATCCATGCGCTTCACGGAGTTCGCAATTTTCTTTACATAGTTTTTTCCTGTGTCAGAAAGGCCTTCGGTTTCCCGCTGCAGCAACCAGTCGCTGAACGTGTATAATTTCCTAAGCGGTTCTTTTAAATCGTGGCTGGCAATAAAAGCAAAAGAGCTGATCTCTTCGTTCTTTTCTTCCAATTCCTTATTTTTTCTTTCAAGCGTTTTGTTTAGCTCCTTTAATTCTTCGCTGTGAAAAACCATTTCAGACACATCGTGGATAATGCCTAATACCGCGTACGTTTCACCTTCGCTGTTTTTTAGCGGAACATAAAATCTTTCGAAGTAACCATTTGCGTAAATAGCTCTTTTGGCTGGCAGGTAAACAAATTCGCCTGTCAGCGCCTTGTGAAAAGCATTCAATAAAACTTCATCTGTCCATAGCTTTGGAAAGAGTTCCTGCAAACTTTTGCCGACGGCCTGTTCTTTTTTTACACCCAACACCTCCTCTGATCGTTTGTTCCATGCCAGTATGGTAAACGATTTATCGTACACAAACATCCGGTCGATGTTAGCATCAAGAATGCCCTCGGCAAACTGTGTTCGTTGCTTCAATTTTTCACGCAATTCCACTTCTTCTGTAACGTTTTGAAGGATACTGAGCATGTGGGTAACCTTTCCTGAAGCGTCTCTTAAAAAAGGTTTTGAACGGTTGCGAAGCCAGATGATCTTTCCACCTGTTGCCACAATGCGATACTCCATTGTAAGCAGTTCACCATCTTTGGCTGCCGCTATTTCTTCATTGTGATGAAGCAAATCCAGACGATCATCGGGATGGACCATTTCCAGTCTTTTGTCAATGCCCATGTCAACCAGTTCTTCGTCGGAAATGCCAGTCCATTCGGCTAAGCAACTATTTAAATAAACAGGCTGCCTATTTTGAAGATCGTAAATCGTAATAGAATCAGGTGAAGCTTTGGCCGTTTGCTCCAGCCAATGGCGGCTTTCTTTCAATTGTTCTTCTGCTTTTACCACATCTGTTACATCTACATCCACGCCAATAATTTTTTGCGCCTTTCCTTTATCATCATGCACTACAGAGCCCTTGACCCTAAGCGTCCGTGTTTCATTGTCTCGGGTTATACGCATGATCTCTTCAAAAGGGGCCGGTTTCTTTTTGAAATGGTTGATGATTTTTTTAGCAACAGAGCGATCTTCTTCCACTACAAAATCCAGATAGGTTTCGGGATGGACTTTACGTTGCTGCGGCAAGCCAAATATTTTGCACATGCCTTCACTCCATTTAAAATCACCAGTGGCAACTTCATATTCCCATGTGCCGGATTGTGCAAGATATTCTGTATAACGCAGAAGCGTAACCTGTTCTTGAAGCTTTTTTGTGCGTTCCTCAATTTCTTGTTCCAGGCGGGTATTGAAATGCCTTAATTTCTCTTCACTTTCACGTAGTGCTTCTTCTGTATTTGCACGTTCCGCAGCAGACCAGATGCGTTCCGCTACAAGTTCAATCAATTCCACTTCAGCTTTCGTCCAAACCCGCGGTGTGACGGTTGCTGCGGCAAGCGACCAGATGACGTTTCTTTCGCCTTTTCGAACACTGGCGCAAACAAAAGCCTGTAAATTCACTGCATGTAGGGATGTTCTATTTAAATCAGAGAGCCTGAAGTCGCTATCGATGTCATTGAAGGCAATAGTTTCGTCTTCGATCTGCCGAACTGTTTCAGGAAAATCAGACATCCGGACTTCACCCAGAATAGATACAAGACTTTCTTTTCGATGCTCCGCTCTGACCACAGCACGGTCCTCAATGGGATACAACACGAAAACATAAGCCCGATCCAGCTTCAAGAATTCAGCGAGCATTCGCAAGCCGGTTTCTTCAATTGCTTTCTGGCCAGGCAGGGTTCGTAAAGCGTCGGAAAATTTTAATAGAAACTCCTGTTGCTTCTCCCGACGTTTGCGTTCGGTAATATCTTCAAAAACAACTGCCACTTGCTTGCTACCTGCTTCGCCAATTCGCGATGCAAAGGTGTGGTACCAACGTTGGGTGGGCTCATGCCAGTTTTCGAAACGGATGGATTCCCCTGTTTTTACTACTTTATCGTAGATCTCCAACCAGTACTTCTCTGTAACCAGCGAAAGTTCGCCGTGTGACTTGCCTAGAATGTCCGTCAATCCGGTTTGCTTTTCATAAGCCGGATTTACTTCCACCCAGCGAAGGTCAACCGGTTTGTCATTGTCATCGTATATCAATTCATAAATGCAGAAGCCTTCATCAATGGAATTGAAAATGGAATAATACTTATCAGTAGCTCTTTGCGCTACCTCGTCTTTCAGCCGAAGTATTTCCTGTTCGTTTTCTTTGCTTTCAGTAATGTCTTCCGTAAAGGCTATCACGCCATCCCTTAACTTCGTAGCCATTACACGCAGCCAGGCGTTCATGCCTTCATATTGATAGTGAACTTCAAAGTCGGCATTGATGCCTGTCGCTACTACTTGTTTTAACTTTTCATGAATGCCTGCGGAAACAGTACCCGGGTGCGCCTCAGTTTGCAACCTGCCTTTCAGCGTATCTACTTCATCGCCCTTAATCACATAACCATTGCGAAGCACATAGCGCAAATCAACCAAATAACCTTGTTCATCACGAACAGCTTCAAATACTGTTAGCCCTTTTGGCAGCGTGTAGAGAATCGATTCCAGCAACTCTTTACTTTCTTTTGTTTCCTGCTCTGTCTTTTTGCGTTCAGTTATGTCTAACGCTGTTGCCACCAAGCCGTCACCAAGTTTCACAGCCATCAGTTGGAACCAACGATTGATGTCTTTCAGCCCTAGTTGAATTTCTGTGTTCAATTTCTTACCGGTTTCCACCACATCACAATACAACCGGAACACTTCGCTATCTTTTATTCCGGGATAGGCTTCGGAATATTTTATTCCTGTGCAATCTTTCATTGCATACTTCCTGGCTTCACGGTTCTGCAATTGAAATTCAAAATCGACAATTTTGCCCAGGTCGTCCCTTACCGCTTTATGATACACAATGGGATTCAGCGAAACGTCAAAAACAGTTTGCACCAGTTGCCTGCTTGCGGTTAGCTCCTGCTCTGCCTTTTTGCGGTCGGTGATGTCTGTTGTTGTGGTAGCCACGCCGTCATTCAATTTCACTACGGACTGGTAAAACCATCCATTGAATTGCTCGTAGGCATAATGCCTCTCGCTTTGATCAGAAATGCCTGTCTCTACTACTCTTTTGAACGTATCGAAGATTCCTGCTTCAACTACTCCAGGATTCAGTTGCAACAGGCTTTTACCAATAACATCGCCATAATATTTCTCTGAACGGTGATTGTTTAATATCCATCTAAAGTCAATGATCTCACCGGCCTCATTCCGAACGGCTTCAAATACCTGTATCATATCAATGGAACTGTCCATAGTGGCCTTCAGCAGTTCAAGGGTCTCCTTACGTTCTTTTGTAAGCTTGTATTCAGGGCTTAAGTCGTGTGCTATCCATAAAACGGCCGAAACCTGTTCCTTTTCATCCTTAACAGGAATGAGGTAGGTTTCAAAATGTTCGTTATCGTTGTGCGAACTTTCATGAATGGGAATATGGATCGTTTGACCACGCAATACCTGCCTGAACTGAGCATAGGAAGGATCGTTAATAAAGGCGGGAAAAATTTCCAAAATATTTTTACCCACCACTTCATTGCTTTTCAAACCATAATATTCTTCGGCTCTTTTGTTCCAGTACAGGTAGTTCATGTTGCTGTCCAGCGCAATGACGCGGTCAACTGAAGCTTCCAATAAATTGCTGATGAAGTTCAGTCGTTCGTTCATGCTCTTTCGCAACTCAAGTTCTTTGGTGACATCGTGAATGATGTGCACAATGCCCCTGACCTCTCCGGTTTCCTCGTCCCAAACGGGCAGCATATCAAGGTTAAAATATCCTTTGCCTGTTGAGGACTTAACTTCCTGCAGGTTTACTTTTTCACCGTTCAAAACCCTGTTGAAGAATATCATCTCTTCCTCAGTCTTCTGCCAGGGAAAGATGTCAAAAAAGTTGCGGCCAAGGGCATCTTCTTTCTTGACCTTATAGAATTCTTCGCATTGCTGATTCCAAAGTAATATGTTGTTGCTACTGTCCGTAACCATAATGCGGTCCAGCGCATTGGCCGACAGCGCATCGGTTAACTGCACCTGGCTTTGCCATTGTTTTTGCAACGTATGTTCACGGCTCACATCATGCAGTACACCTGCAAAATATTCAGTTTCTCCATTGTAGCGGGTACTGAAAAAAGCTTTAATGTAACGCAGGCTGCCACGCTGCACCAAGCGAAAGGTGAAAGTTTTGTCTTCCTTTTGTTGTTCCGCCATTTCCAACTGGCTGGCGAAGTTCTTTTTATCATCGGGATGGATGAAGGACACCAGGAATTTAATACTTAGTTCCACCGTGTTGGGCTTGTAACCCAGAAATGCATAAAAGCTTTCGCTCCATGTAATGACATCTTTGCCTGCTTCTTTCACCCACGAGGCAGTAGCAGCCAGCTCTTCGGTTTGTCGTTGTGCAAAGCTGTAAACCTGTTCTTTCCTTATCAATTCGGCCGCCTTTTTTTCCAGCGCCTTTTGCATTGTTACATCCTGGATAGTACCGGCTATTATTACCTCATTTCCATACCTGATGCGTTTGGCCTTCAGGCTGAGGTAGTGCAGTTTTCCATCGGTACGCATGATGCGGTAATCTAACTGGGGTGGCTCGTGCTGTTGCAGCATTTTTTTATAAGCAAGTGACAGCACTTCCCTATCATCGGTATGCACATAGTTCAAGAAAGCATCAATGCCGGCAACAAGCGATTGGGGCTTTAGCCCGTGGATGCGGTAATAGTTATCAGAGAAAACTGTTTTGCGTGTAAGCAGGTTTACCTGCCAGTGGCCAAGCAGCGCATTTGGCTCGTCGAAGACGGTTTGTTGTTTGTAAAAGCTGGCGGCTTTAACTGCCTCTTCAATTTGCAGCTGCAGTTGCTTTTGGTCTGTAATATCCTGCACAGTACCACTTACTATGGTTTCACCTTTTGGTGAAAAAAACCATTGCGTAACGTAGGAAACGTGTTTTTCGCCGCCGGGTGTTTGAATCCTATACTCAATGTGCAACGGTATTTTTTGTTTAAAAGCCCGGCCCCAAAATTCCTGCACTGCCTCTTTGTCTTCGGCATGAATGAAAGCATTGAAGGTATTTAGATGAGCATTGAGGCTTTGCGGTGGCAACCCATGAATGCGGTACACTTCATCGGAATACCAGGTAACGTTGGTAACAAGGTTATAATACCAAACGCCTGTAGCCCAATAGCGTTCATCCTTTTCATAAATTTCTTTCAACAATTGCAGGTTGGCGTATTCTTTCTGCCATTTTAGTTGCAGGCTTTCCTGTCGCCAGGTTTCTGTTGGCTGGTCGTAACTTTCTTCCTGTCTTATAAAAATATCGTGACCTTCTAAAGTTTTTACTTCGCCGTACGTGGTGATGATGCGAAAAACGAGATGGCCAGGATTTGGATTTGCAATAAACAATTTTTCTTTAAGCAGCGGAAGATCATCAGGATGAATAATGCCACTTGTACCTTCAAAATCCGGCGGATAGGACACGATCACATCACTGCAAAAAACAGCATCGGCGTGGAGATTCCACTGCCAATTACCCTGCAAGAGGATAAGTTTTGAATGTATAAAAGCACTGACGCTTTTGCCGGAAGGTGCTACAGGTTTAGATGCTGACTCGTGTTTCTTTAGGTTTTGCAAACTCATATTTTTTAATAAGCGCAGCAGGTTATTGATTTCAAGGGTAGCGAGAAAAGGCCTCAACAACTGGAACAGCGTTCATGCAAGTAAAGGAGTAAGATCAGCCGTTAAACAAAGTAAGTCTTTTTATCATGCCAGCAAGTTTTGCTCAACACTATTTTTAAACATGTTTGGCAATAATTGCTGCCGTGCAAAGTGGCTGATGTATACTGTTTTACAATTCTTTGCCTTTTGGCAATAGCGCACTATCATATGCCGCGATTATTTATTGAAAAATGAGCTGGATGGCACATTTACTCCTTTGCTTTGTCCTTACTGGTTTTATCGTTGGATAGGATTGCACGAAAATTCTGAACAGCCAATTTAATCTCATCGGGCTCAAACGTGCCGCTTAAAGATTTCCTGCCTGTATCTATTTCAACGATTGTGGCCCTGGTAGCCAGCTTAAAATTCCAAAGCTCGGGAAGTGAAGCAAAGATCAAGGTAGTATGTTTCGTCATTAACGATGCCGTTAGAGTAGTTTACAAATAATGGTTTTAGATTTCCGTCAAGGTGAAACCGGACGCTCATAGCAATATTAGAGCAAACTTTTGCAGCATCTTTTTTTAAAATATTCACGCCTTCTAAAAACAAAAAAGTAAAACGGGCAATTTAAAGGTGTGTATAAAATATTAAAACGTACACCTGTGTTATAAATAAAACAGCTATTGGCAACAACATTATTGCCGTCACAAGTTTTTTATATTTTAAAAAGGATTTAAATCAAATGCTCACCACAAGTTAACAAAGTAATTGCTGTTGGCAGGTTGATGAATTGACAATAAGCTTTGGTTTTGTTCTGAAAATATTTACAATAACATGCGTCGGTATTAAAAGACATTTACCAGTTGTTCATATGCTCTTTGTTTACTCTTTCCGGCTCAATGATATCGCCTTTATCCCAATCGTTGCTATAAGCAACAAAGAAAGCCAGCCATACAGTTCTCGACAATCGCATGAGTGGCGGCTGAAGCGCCACCAATAAAAAGGCATTGATCCCCATCCACCAGAAAAAACGGCTATCGTGAAATGAAAAGCCGATCAATATCCACCAAAGAACAAAACTAACTACTGATATAAGTACAGCTAAGGTATAGCTCACCATATTTGTTCCGTAATAAAAACCGGGTTCCATATCAAGCGGCTGGCCGCAAACAGGACAACGCTCATTCATCTTCATAAAATTCCTGAGGTCGTAAGCGTTATTGGTTTTATACAATTTCCCTCTTCGGCATCGGGGACATTTGTTTTGAAGAATACTTAGTACAAGATTGGGCTTTCCACCAGGCTTTGCTGCACACATAAAATAATTTTCGTGAAATGTTCGTGCAAATTTACGAAGTGTAAGATCAGTGATGAATGATGAGTAATCAATCCGTGTTTTTTGAATAAAGACTTCATATTGCAATTACCCGGATAAAAGCTCTATCAAATTGGCTACGCATTTTTCATTTGGCTATTTCCGCGACAACTGTAGACAAATTGGTTCGTTTTGCCTATTTGCTGTGAAACTTCCTACTCTCATTTATGTGCAGCCATGCCTGCATATAAATTAATAAATCAGGCATTGGGTTTGAAATTCTTACTATTCAAAGAATCCTTTATGACATTGAAACAATTTCGCTCCAGCTCTAATTATGTACAGCAGCAAATGGTGAAACACCAGGCCGTTTTTTTATTGGAAAGGCGGTCGCTTGATTGGAACATCCTGCTTTTTCAACTAGATGGGTTTTACGTGGAAGTATATTACGAACGCAAAGCTCAAAAAGTGGAGAAGATCAAAAGTTTTGACGATGTTGCACAACTGGAACCTTATTTGTGCAAAATTGCTGTGCCGGCCTTGTTTTAATAAAAGATCGTACTGTTGTTGAAATAAGAGAAGATGTAAAGCAGCTCAAGACCTGCAAAACCACTAATTCCATGTAATTTTTTTCAGCTCCTGGAAAGACGAAGTGTTCATTTTAGAACCAATCCCTTCTACATAAAATTGAGGATCTTCATTAGCAACTTCCAGTATCTCGCTATGTTTATCTTCCATTTTTTGCTGTACAGCACGCAATACACGGAGGTGAGAAGCACTAATCGTTATAGAATCTATCAGCTTCCCGTTTAAAAACATTTGTAGTTCCATTCGTATAGTTTAGAGAGGTATGACAATCTACGAACTCAAAATTTCATTTAAAAGCCTTTGGACAAACTTATATTTCCACATCTGTCTTTTAGCACTGCTGAAATTGCTGTTACAAACATCGTTTGGCTTCTTTGCTGCTGATTAAAATCTACAATTATCAAGGCTGCGCTATTGATCAATTTGCTTTGAAATCCGAATTAAAAATCCGTAAAACTCATGTCATTTTTATGATGAAAAAATTGCATAACGGCACAATTTTTTTGAAATTACTAATGACAACATTCGATATTTTTTGAATCCAAAATCTTTTTTTATGACTGATCAAAATAGAAACAGAAAACGGTCTTCCCAAAGATATAACGAAAGGCGGGATTGGGCTGGTAACCCTTATTCCGAAAGCAATTATCGTCCAAACCGCGGGTATGGGAATAACAGCAACGGGGACGATGCATTTGATTATGATGGCCGCTATGGCAATACCAACTATAACCAGGATTACCGTGAGGAAGATTACAACCGTTACACGGGCAGCAACTATGAAAACACGTCGAGAAGAAGCGACATTTATGGTGGAAACTATGAAGGTCAAAACAGAAACGAAGATTACTATGGTGGGTATAGTAGTAATTACGGCAGGAACTATGACAAGATAAACAGAGACCGAAACAAGGATTATGATAATGATCGCTGGCGCAATACACAAGGGTGGAGTTATGAAGATACTGGAAATAGAAATTATGGCCTTAACAGGGAATCGGACTATGGCACAGGTTATGGCGAAGAAGCGACAAGAACCCGCAACAGGTATGGTGGCGATACCAGCAATTATGGTAATGCTAACCAGGGTGGTTACGACAGAGGCTGGTGGGATCGTACCCGTGATGAGGTTTCTTCCTGGTTTGGTGACGACGATGCAGAAAGGCGTCGGCGTATGGATAAAACGACAGGACCGCATAAAGGTAAAGGACCAAAAGGTTATCACCGGTCGGAAGAACGCATCAGGGAAGATGTTTGCGACAGGCTTTGTGATAACTCAATGATAGACGCTTCGGATATCGACATTAAAGTAGAAGGTACTGAAGTTATACTTACTGGCACCGTTGAAAGCAAAGAAGATAAACGCAGGGCTGAAGACATTGCAGAGTCAATATCAGGCGTTAGCAATGTACAAAACCAGCTACGTGTGGAACACAGCGGTAGAAATTCAGCGGACGAGAGAATAAGATAATATGGCAGAGAAATCAAAACTCAAAAGTAAAAATTGACAATTCAATGAAGTATGCTTTTGAGTTTTGATTTTTTATTGGTACCAAACTAAAGCATTGCGCTTCTAAAACAAAATACGTTCTTAACTATAGAGCATTAGGGAGCAAACTTATTCTACACTCACTTGTACTACTTGTCCGCCTCCAATAGCATCGGGCCCAAGTCCAATATTAGAAACGTAAAGTTTGCCATCAGGGCCTAAGGTCATGCCTGTAGGAAGGCTTAGGCCGGAAGCTACAATTGTTTTGGCACCTGATGGATCTATCCTTACAATTTTGCCCATGCCGGGTGTAGGGAAAGGAGCGCCAACTGTATTTTCTAACACATACATACGGTCTTTTTTGTCAATAGCAATACCAAGCACTGTCGTCAACCCAGTTGCCCAAACTTTCACTTGTCCGCCAGGATTTATTTTTAAAATTTTTGAACTTCCTTCTTCAATTGGGAATGTGTTTAGATTACCAACGAAAAAGTTGCCGTGATAAGCAACCGTTGTTGGTACAATATGGCCTTGGGATGCAGAAATGTCTGCCACACGGCTGATAGAGCCATCAGTAGAAACTTTTAAAAACTCGCCATGATTAGGCTCTATCACATACAAATCTCCACGAACAGCCACCATGCTGTAAGGCGTGCCGTCTGGTTCAAAATCATCCTCCTCAGGGTGTGCTACAGGATGCGATTTCAGCCACGTACTTATGTCTGCTACCATGCTCCATGAACCATCAGCATTCACTTTAATCACCCCGTTTTGTATGGATGGAACGCCATGAGAACAACCAGCACCGGCCAGCAAAGCATACATTGTGTTGTCAATAAATGCCACATCGGCCACGCCTTCTACGTCGCCGCCAATAATTTCGTTTGCCGAACTGGTAGGCAATTGATTGGTAAGAACTGTTTTAACACCTTCAGGACTAATTTTTGAAATGCCTCCTCCTGTTACACTTCCCAAATAAGGTCCCACAGGGAAAGGAACCTGCTCACAGTTTTCATTGGTGGATAAATGGGTTCCGCCTACGCCTGCTTCTGCCACATAAAGATTTCCATCAGGACCAAACTCCAGGCCTCTTGGGTTGTTGAAACCCGTTGCAAAAATCTTTACAGAACCGGTTGGGTTAGACAAATTCTTTTTTTGCAATAAACTTTTTCTTTGTGCAAGCGCATTGTTGTTGCTGGTCTCGGCTGAGCTGTTAGTTTGTTTTTGGCAAGCTGCAAAAACAAGTGCCATAACCAGGACGGTTGTAAGCTTTGAAAGTTTTAGCATAATTACCTCCTATAGATTTTAGTGAAGAAACAGTTTCGTATGTGCTCTGACGATTTAAAAAGAAGATCATTCACCAAAATTTATCTATCACCAATGCAGAACACTAACAAATACACATGGCCGTTTTTTCAATGAAGGGCAGGAAAAGGGAGGATGAAAAAGGGTATGAGTTGTCGGGGGAGGATAGTTACAACAGTAAAGCTACTGCAAATAAAATCATCATTAAAAAAATAAGTTTTCATACAAGGCAAAAACTCTGATCATACAGCCGCTGAATACAGTCCATTATTGAATTGGATGAAGCCCTTTTAAATTCAGGGTTTTAGCTTTATTTTACATAAGAAATGAAACTGCGTCTTCTTTATATACCAATGCTCTTGCTTTGTACTGCTTTTGTTTCATCCTGCTACAAAATTGAAACAGAAGCTAATAATCTTCCGCAGGGATTTTCTGTATCGCAGATCATAGGCACATGGAAAATAATGGGAATGACTTCGGACAAAGCATACGATTGGGACGGTAACGGCACAACGGAAAGTGATATTTACAGTACATGGCCCGATTGCCAAAAGGATAATTTATACCAGTTCAATAGCAATTACTCCGGCAGTTACAAACTTTCCTGCAATGAAACAAAAACCGGTGCCTGGCGGCTTGATGGAACTATTACGCTTGTATGGAAAGCCAATGGTTCACCCGAAATTTATGAGAAGATCGTTTATCTTACTTCAGATACTATGAAAACTCAAATTTCCATGAAGCAGGCGAATGGAGAGATGTACACAATTACCAAACTCTGGAAACTGCAATAACGTTATTGCCAGCACTTCGCACTACAATTAGCTGCACAGCAAAGATCAGATTTAAAAACTATTTTCATTGGCAAATAATAGTAGACAAGATGCAATCTTATCTTCTTGGAACAGATATTGGCACGGGCAGTATTAAAACCGTAGCGGTAGATCTTTCGGGCAGGGCTTTGTGCAGTTCACAACGTTTTTATGCAACGCAAAATCCGCAGCCGGGCTATAGCGAGCAAAATGTGCAGGAGATATTGCAGGCTTTTATACAAAGCATCCAGGATGTGGTTTTGAAAATGAAAAGCAGTCCTTCCTGCATTTCGTTAAGCAGTGTTATGCACAGTATAATGGCTGTTGATAAAAATGGTGAAGCAATTACCAACCTTATCATTTGGTCTGATGCAAGGAGCAGTGCTATAGCAGCAGCAATAAAAAAATCACCACAGGGCAAAAAAATTTATGAAGCGACGGGCACACCTATTCATTCTATGTCGCCTTTATGCAAAATCATTTGGCTGAAAGAGAACATGCCTGATGTTTTTGCAAAGGCCTATAAATTCATTTCCATCAAAGAATATATCTGGTACCAATTGTTTCAGCAGTTTGAAGTTGATCATTCACTTGCGTCCGCAACAGGTTTATTCGATATTATAAGGCTTAAATGGTATGATGAATCCTTAATATTAGCCGGCAT
>JBQCJM010000127.1:0-10899 GCA_051952715.1 Flavisolibacter sp. | reverse complement strand
GTATTGGCTTTGCGGAAATTTTTTCTTCAGTTCTTTGTATAGGCCAATAGCCTGTTTTTTATCGTTCAATACACGGTCGGCAAAATAAGCCGCCATGAACAAATATTCCGAAGAGGTTTGCTCGTCGGTTTCAAACTCTGCAGCCGCTTTTTTGTAATTGCTTAATGCTTCTGCATTTTTGCCTTCGCCTGCATAGGCATCGGCCAGCAATTTGTAGGCACGGGCTTTTATTTGTTCTGCATCGGTATCAAAATCATTCAGGTATTTTACCGCTTTGGCATAGTCGCCGTTTTTAAGGTAAATAGTACCTGCATAAAACTTAGCCAGGTTGCCCGCCTCGGTGCCGCCGTACTGGCTGATCACTTTTTCAAAGCCGGGAAATTGTCCATCGCCTTTCAGTGCTTTGGTCAATGAATCGGTGCGGTAATATTCTTCTGCCTTAAAAATAGCTTCAGCCGCTTTTTTCTCTTTGGGTTCCTTCACAAGATATTTATAGGCCAGCCATCCGCCACCAATTACAATGATAGCAGCACATACGATCAGGATAGGACGATTGTAACGCACCCAAATGTCTTTGGCACGTTCTACCACTTCATCATTTTCAGCCCTGTGGCGGGGTTGTTTTACTTCAGCCATGAATTATACAATTTTTAGTTGGTGGAAAGTTTTTAGTCGGTTATAAACGGATAGTTCTGGTCAACATATACATCTTTCAATACTTCGTCTTCGCCGGGCCATGGAGATTCTTCTGCAAATTTCACACTTTCCTCTACAGCCTTTTGTACTCTTTCGTCAATTTGTTTGATTTCGTCTTCGGTTGCCAGCTTATTGTCGTAGATCGTATTCAATAAGGCATGAATGGGATCCTTGGTCTTATATTCTTCCACCTCTTCTTTGGTTCTGTATTTCTGCGGATCGGAAATAGAGTGCCCTTTATAACGGTAGGTTTTTATTTCCAGCAAGGTAGGCCCGCCTTTTTCTCTTGCTCTTTTCACTGCCCTTGATACACCTTCGTGTACCGCCTCGGCACTCATGCCGTCAATAACATCCGCAGGCATTTCGTAGGCATCGGCCAGTTTATAAATATCGGTGATGTTAGATGTGCGGCTTACCGATGTACCCATAGCATAGTTATTATTCTCGCAAATAAAAACTACCGGCAGCTTCCACAACATGGCCAGGTTAAAGGTTTCGTGCAAAATACCCTGGCGGGCAGCACCATCACCAAAAAAGGTCAGCACTACATGGTCACTACCACGGTATTGCTCGGCGAAAGCCAAACCGGCACCGGTGCCTATTTGTGCGCCTACAATACCATGACCGCCATAAAAATTTTCTTTCTTGCCAAAGAAGTGCATGCTTCCGCCCTTTCCTTTGGCACAACCCGTGGCCTTGCCATACAGTTCGGCCATGCAGGAGTTGATAGAAATTCCTTTGGCAATAGCCAAACCGTGATCACGGTAAGCCGTGATAAACAGGTCTTCGGGGCGTGTGGCCGTCATACACCCGGCAGCTATCGCTTCCTGCCCTACATAGGCATGAAAAAAGCCGCGGATCTTTCCTTCCATTTTATACTTTTCTTCGGCCATTAGCTCAAACTGGCGTATGAGCTGCATTAATTCGTACCAGTACAGGTAGGTTTCTCTTGAAAATTTAGTAGCCAAGGCTGCAATTTTGAGCCGCAAAAATAAGGGAAAGGATGTTTAGTTGGGAGTTTTGGGTTTGGAGTTTTGGGTTTTATAGCTGGTGAGCCTGTTTATGGCAACAATTTTAGCGATATTTTGAGGTGCAGGGGAAATTGGGCCGGCGGCGAACACTGTGATCTTTGCAACGCAAATAATCTTTACTTTTAGATAAACTCCGAATTATGACATTGTTAGGATTTTTAGTACTGCTGCTCATTGCTGCCGTCTGCGGCGCTATTGGACAATCGCTGGCGGGCTACGATTTGGGTGGCTGCCTGGTATCGATCGTAGTGGGTTTTGTTGGTGCTTACATTGGCTTATGGCTTGCCGGGAAGTTTGACCTGCCGAGGTTTTTTGAAATTACTGTTGGCGGCAAATCCTTCCCCGTGATCTGGGCCATTATTGGCTCTGCTATCTTTACCCTCATTATGGCATTGCTAAGAGGTGCCTTTACAGGTGGCAGGCGGTATTAGTTGCTGCCGTACTTGAACTGTTACTGATTCATCCCCGGGACTAAAACATTTATGCCTGTAACGCTTACAGGCTGATGCGATATAAAAAAAGAGACAAGCTCCATGGAACCTGTCTCTTTTTTGTTTGGCTATTTCGTTTACATCTTTCTTGTTGCTGCTATGCCCATTACGGTGTTCACTGGTGGAAAAAGCCTTGCCTTGTCTAATTTCCTGATGTGCATGGCTGCGGCATCTGACTGGTTTCTTAAAGTCCAGTCGAGATTCCTATAGCCTTTTTGCAAAACGATCCCCGGGCCATCTGCACACGGAACCCAGCTACCGGTGATGGTTTTCTTATCAGCCGTTTTCCATTTGTACGTTTTGTTTGCATTTACCTGCAGCGCCTCTGTTGCCGCACCGTAACTAAATTCATCTTTTATATAATTACCCTCAATCCTTGTATTCACAGCCATTGTTTCGCCCAGCTTCCAGTCGCCAATGAACCAGTTTGTCCAAAACGGTTGCTTTTGTGGCGCTACCACCTGGCTCCAGTCCATCCACTCCAAACTATTAGGATAAGCCAATTCCACCACCTTGTATTTATTTTCGAAAAGCTTTGGATTCTTATCCGCTGCATTTCCTTTCACACCTAGTTCTTCAACCTTACCCAACCGCCAGCGGGCCGCATAAAAAAGAACCGTATCGCCTACTTTGTACGATGGAAATGAAGGCCAGGGTTCTTTGGTGCTTTCAACAGATTCGCCTTTTGCCTGGCAGCCTGTTTGTGCGGCAATGGTCAATAATGAAACAACAACAAGGGCAAGCCCGGAATAAATTATTTTCATAAGTGTTTATTTGGCGCAACAAAATAATCAATTAGTTTTTTCATGACAGCGCCTGCAACAATTTTTTATGATGATACATTTCTTTCAGCACCAGGAGAACCTGTTTATTGCCTTAACTTCCGGTTTATGAAACCGTTTCTCTTTACCATTTATTTTCTTACTGCTTCGCTGTTTGTTCTGCCGCTTTCTGCTTTTTGCCAACAGGCAACCGGCAGCAGCGCTGTTGATCTTTTCGACAGCACCATCATGTATGCTACAGAAAAACCTGTGCTCATATCAAGACAATTCAGTTTTACAGAAGGACCTGCGGCAGATAAAAATGGAAACATCTTTTTCACCGATCAGCCCAATAATAAAATATGGAAATACGCTACCAATGGCGAGCTCAGTGTTTTTTCAGACGATGCCGGACGAGCCAACGGTTTATATTTTGACAAGAAAGGAAACCTGCTGGCCTGTGCCGATGCCAACAACCAATTATGGCGGATACAACCCAATGGAAAAGCAAAAGTGTTAGTGAAAGATTTTAAAGGCTATAGATTGAACGGCCCTAACGATGTGTGGGTGCATGCCAATGGCAACATTTATTTTACCGATCCTTTTTACCAGCGCAGTTATTGGCCTGCAAGAAAAGATACCATCACCTCGCAGGACGTGTACCTGCTTAGCAAAAACGGGAAACAATTAACAACCGTTGCCCAAAACCTGGGCAGGCCCAATGGCATTATTGGCAACAACGAAACCTTATACGTATCGGACATTAAGGCCGGTAAGATTTATAAGTATCACATCAACCACAATGGCACCCTGGCAGACCAACAGCTTTTTGCTGAGGCTGTGGCCGATGGTATGACGATGGATGAAAAAGGCAATGTTTATCTTGCCGGCAACGGCATCACTGTTTTTAATGCGCAGGGCCATAAAATAGCGCATATTGCCATCCCCGAAAACTGGACAGCCAATGTAACCTTTGGCGGCAAAGACCACCGTCTTCTTTTCATCACCGCATCGCAAGGCATCTATGCCTTGAAGATGAAAGTAAAAGGTGCAAGGTAACGGCTGGCAAAAGCAAACGTGAGACGTGAAACGTGAAAACCAACTCACGTCCGACGTCTCACGTTTCTCGTCTCACAGGCTCTCACCTCTCACGTTGCCCGTTCAAATTATTCTGCGGTAAGCACACCGGTCATGTTTTGATAGTGGCCGGGGAAGCTGCAAATAAATGTGTAAGAACCTGCAGGCACGGTAAACTCAATGGTATCAGACTCGCCGGGACCGAGCAGCTTTGTATGCGCAATGATGTTGGGATCGTTGGCAGGAATGTGCTCCGGTGCGCTGATGGCCTCTTTGGCAAATGCAGCCAGGTCAGTGCCGTCTTTCAGCAACACCCAGTTGTGCGCCATAGATTCTTTGGGCATGGTGCCAATGTTCTTTAAAGTAAGCGTTACTTTCTCGCCTGCTTTTACATTGATCTCAATAGTGCTGAACTTCATCTGGTCGTTAGCCGTTAATTCTACATTGTTGGAAAGTTTTTTAGTGGTAGCAGCGGCAGGCTCATTGGTAGCAGGCGTAGCTTCTGTGCCGCTTTTGTTATTATTACACGCAACAAAAAACAGGGAAAAGGAAAGGGCTGATAACAGCATTAGATTTTTCATGATCATATAAATTATTTGTGCTGCAAAGTTACCAAGGCAAATGGTGAAGGTTTTTGAGATGCGGAAAATCAGGACATGATTTTCGTCAGGTTTGTGGGGGTGCCTGTTTTTAAAAATTCATTTGACAAGATTTGAAATCGATGGTTGTTTTTTATTGATGAGTTGCGGCTTATAGTTTAAATTAGCGTATTGGGGGGCAGGCTATGTGACACTTCGCAATTACCCTGCTGGTTAACACTTCGTCAACGCACAATTGCAAAACATACATAAGCAGACAGATGAAAGGCAACCTTGCAAAAGAGCCAAAATTTTGCCGACAAATAAATTAGTTGCAACTTGACAACCAGACTTCAACAAAAAGAACAACAAGACTAACAATGCAAACTCAATTTCAGTACATAACAGATTTAGCTAAACACTATAAGGAACTTGCAGCACAACCAGAGATTTTATATAAAGCAATCAATGAACTTCCGGAAGATGCTTTAAATGATATTTTTAATGAGTATGGCAACCCCGACAACGATTTTAAGCCAGTAAACCTTTTAAGAGCTGAAGTTGCACGACAAAGATTGAATGGAACTACAATAAATGATGAACTTGTAGAAACAATCAAGAACAAGATAAGAGAAAGGAATATTTCCTACTTTAATTCATATTCCCAAGAATATATTAATGGCTTAAAAGACTACAAAGAGACAAAGGGTAGAGGAGATTATTTTACCGCATGGAATGTGCCTTGGCGACTTTTTTTTGTATTCTTTTATCGGGGAAACGTGAAAGAAACGACGAGATTATACTTGGAACAAATTTCCGAGCAGCTATGTAAAGATTTACAATTAGAAGATTATAAAGCAAAAGATAAACCTGTTGACTTCTATGGAGCAGCGAATTTTGGAGATACGAGATGTTGGATTGCTCTTTACCCTATAACTAAAGAAAGCCATAAAGACGCCTACCAATTTTTTATAAACCTGAGCTTTCCAGCAGAAGCAGGAATAATTGCGGGACACTCATTGAAAGATGCTAAACATAATCAACTTAAAAACGTTGCCTCTTATGAGGATGCTTTAAAGTATCTGCAAGAAATAAAACTTGAGGTAATAAAGCTGAATAAGCAAAGTAGGAATTATTTCAAATTTGCTCCCGGTAGCCAAGCTTCTGAATGGAACAATTTTTATACACAAGGGATTATTGCACTTAGTTTTCGGGAGTTAGATTTAGGGGACTTATCAAAATACAATTCAAGAGAAGAATTAAATGAGGCAATAGGTCTTTCGCCAGAAAATGTATCTAATCAAACATGGAACTTATGGCTGCTAAAAACAGCAAATGTTGGTGATGTAGTATTTGCTAACAAAGGAGTGAATACCTGTATTGGTATTGGCATCATTGAAGGAAACTATTACTATGACCACAGTACAAATGGTTATAATCACAGAAGGAAAGTCAGATGGATAACAGATAAAGTTTACCAATATAAAGGTGGTGATTTTAAAGGCGTAAAAAATTTATTCAGACCAGATACTTTCAGTCCTACAAAAGTTTGGGAGTTCCTATTAAATGAATACGTAAGGAAATTTCCGGAGTTAAGTGAAGTTTTTGAACAGAATAATTTAAAACACAACATTGAAGAAACCGATACGTCTGTTGTAGCTGAACCAGAAACTGACTTTGAAAGTAATGCAGACGAAAATGAACCTTTAAATTTTTGGTGGCTAAATGCAAATCCCAAAATATGGAGCATTAGCAATCATAATGAAGGCGAAAGACAAACATATACTACTCATAATGAAAAGGGCAACAAAAGGAGAATATACAAATACTTTGAAGAAGCAAAGCCGGGCGATTTAATGATTGGCTATGAAAGCACACCAACTAAGCAGATTAAAGCCATTTACGAAATAACAAAGGGAATTCACATAACAGCCAATGGAGAAGAAATAGAATTTCAACTGATTGAAAAATTAGAAATTCCGGTTCATTGGAATGAATTAAAAAATAATCCCGGCTTACAAGGTTGCGAAGTGTTTATAAACAACCAAGGAAGCTTGTTTCGGCTTACTGAAGAGGAGTACGATATAATTAGAGAGGTAATTGACAATAAAAATATCATCACAGAACAACTACTTAGTGTAAGTAGTATAAAGCCCTACAATTTTACCGACGATGCAGATAAACCATTTATAAGCCAAGCTGATTTTTTACAGGCAGTATCTCTTTTGAAAAGAAAAAAGAATATTATCCTGCAAGGTCCGCCCGGTGTAGGAAAGACCTTTATTGCACGAAAGATAGCCTACGAGATTATGCGTGAGATAAGGGACGTTAATATTGAAATGGTTCAGTTTCATCAATCATACAGCTATGAGGATTTGATTCAAGGCTTACGACCAACTATTAAAGGAAACTTCGACATTAAAGAAGGAATTTTCTATTCGTTCTGTCAACGAGCTTTAGCACATCCAGACAAACCTTTCTTTTTCATTATTGACGAAATCAATAGAGGAAATCTAAGCAAAATTTTTGGAGAGCTGATGATGTTATTAGAAGCAGACAAGAGAGATGCAAAATTCGCTTTAAAACTTGCTTATTCAAATGATGAATTTGATAAGTTTTATGTTCCTGAAAATCTGTACATCATTGGAACAATGAACACCGCCGACCGCTCATTAGCTATTGTGGACTATGCTTTAAGGAGACGGTTTGCTTTTGTTACATTACAACCTGACTATGGAGACGCATTTCGTTCTTTTCTAACCGAAAAAGGTGTTTCTTCTACTATGATTGAGCACATCTGCTCATCTGTTTCAAAAGTAAATAGCAAAATAAAAGATGATGGTAATTTGGGTGAAGGCTTCCAAATCGGGCATAGCTACTTCTGCACCTTTGACAAGAATAATGATGAAGTCAGTTGGTGGAAAGATATTTTGACCTTTGAGTTAAAACCACTTCTTGAAGAAATTTGGTTTGATGATAATTCTAAAGTTTCTGATACTATCAAACAGCTTTCAATTTAGCCTATGCAAATTCCAATAGAAAACATCTATTATCTACTTTGCTATGCATGGAATAAATTGGAAGAGAAAGAAAAAGTAGATGTTTCCGCAAAAGATTATACAACGTTATTGGATTTATTTGCCAAGGTTTTAATCAATGGAACGAAAGTTCTGCTGAAACGAGGAATTGACAAGAGCTATATTGAACAGACAGAAGAGATTGCAGGAGTAAAAGGGAAACTTCACTTTAGCCAAACAATAAAAAGCAATTTGCTCTTTAAGCAAAAAACTGTTTGTGAATTTGATGATTTTTCAAGAAATATCTTATTAAATCAAATTCTTACAACAACGATAAGTAAATTGACCAGAACTAAAGGTTTGGACAAGCAGTTAAGAAATGAATTGAGAAATTTGCGACGAATGCTTGTAGGTATTGACCAGATTGAAACTAAATCTTCTTTATTCAAGCAAATAAGGCTAAACAGAAATAACCGCTTCTATGGCTTCATTATGAATGTCTGTCAAATCATTCATGAGAGTATGCTGCCATCGGAAGAACCAGGCAAATACAAATTTTCAGATTTTACGAGAGACGAGAATAAAATGAACCAGCTTTTTGAAGCCTTCATCAGGAACTTTTATAAGCTTGAACAAAGAAAGTTCACGAGAGTTAGCGGCGAAATGATTGAATGGAAGTTTGACTATCCTGACAAGAGAGCAGTTGATTATTTGCCGTTGATGAAGACGGACATAACACTTGAAAATGATAAAGAGAAAACAATAATTGATGCAAAATTTTATAGAGAAACAATGACTACCAACTATGACAAAGAAAAAATCAAGTCAGCTAACCTGTATCAATTATTCAGCTATTTACTAAATCAGCAAACTGATGACCAAAAAACAATCAACGCAACAGGTATTTTGCTATACCCGACTATTGAAGAAGATTACAATCTTGAATTTATGTACGACAAACACAACATCTATATCCGAACTGTAAATCTTAATACGAATTGGAGAAGTATCTCTGATAGACTAAAGAGTATTATAAATGCAGAAAAGGATTAGCCGAAGCACCGGAACACTTAAAAGGCATCCAAATTCCTCACAAGCCACCCAAAAAGAACCTACCCTATGCCGCAGTCAAAACCAATCCTCACCTCACTAAATCCAAATTTCTTCCTTCTGAAAAGCCCGGCGGCCCATTCAATTAAACATCTTTCTAACACAACAAACCCAGTCATGCCAGATTGACTGTTAGTGCACCCGCAGTCCAATTTTTCGCTCCTCCGCCCCTATTTAAACGGGATTTCCTGTTTTTTCAGGCTGTTTTGCTAAGTAGGCAAGCAAAAATCAGCCTTGCAAGAGGCTTTGTAATCGTTACAAGCGCCATTGTTTGCGTTGCAAGAGGCTTTGTCTTCTTTACAAGAGGCTTTGTCTTCTTTGCAAGAGGCTTTGTCTTCGTTGCAAGAGCTATTGTAACCAAAGCAAGAGGCTTCGTCTGCATGACAAAGGCCATTGTTATGCAGGCAAAAGCGTTTTTCTGAGTGTCTTATAAAACAGGAACTGACAAAATAACTGTTGAAAAGCCGAAGGAAATTGTATGTCTCTTCCCCTAAACCCAAAACTCCAAACCCAAACTCCCCGGTTCGTTTACCGCGTCATAAACAACACGATGAGGAAGAAGAGGATGAAGTTGGCCAGGCAGATGAGCAGCGAAGCGTATTCTTTAAAAAATGGGGTATGTTTCATAAATCAACAGGTTCTTTGTTATGGTTACTGTTTGAGACGCATCTCCTTTCATAAGGTTACAGGCGGATGTGGATTTTTGTAATGCAACAGGCTTTGTGTAAAAACAAAGGGCCGGAATAGACATTCAGCCCTTTTTAAATCCAATATCCTATGAAAAACCTGACGCTAAGGTAGATGGCCTGCCGGAACCCAACAACCGTGAAAACACGGGAACCGGTGGGTGGAATGACGGAATTTTTTGAAGAGGGTTAGGGTTGAGGGTTTAGAGTTTAGGGGTTAGAGGTTAGAGGTTAGTTTAGGGTTCAGGGTTTAGAGAGACGTCTTTACTGCCTTGTAAAAAAGAGGGCTTTGTGAAAACAAAGCCCGACCATTTAATTCACCAAAAATGAACTAATTATGAGGTATTTACCGCCATAAAGTTGGCGAAAGAAAGTGGGATAAAGGCTTTTACCACATTAGAACTTCATTAGAATCCACAGCCAATCAACATTTTAGCCGGTATTTTATTACCCAAACCCTAAACATCAAACCTCAAACTCTAAACCCTCAACTCTAAACTCTAAACTCTCAACCCCAAACTCCCAACCCCACACCTTAAATTAAAAAAGCCCCCGTTGAAACAGAGGCTTTAAACCAACCGGGTACATGAAAAACACCATTACTGGCGACTACTTACTACCCACATCTGAACTTTCTTTGGAATTATCTTTTTCCAAAATTTCTATATAACGTTTGGCGTCGGCATTGGCAGGGTCCACTTCCAGCACTTTCTGGAAATAACCTACCGCTTCGGGATAATCTTTTTCCGTGTTGGCCTCGTAAGCGGCCAGGTATCCGTAAGCTTCCACCATCCATTTTTTATAATTGGTATTGACCGTATCGTTGGCCATTACTTCAATCAGCTTTTTGTAATAAGGTATGGCCGTTCCGTTCGCCATTTCTTTATCAAGCGATGCATTGCTCCTGGCCTGCCAGTAATAGCCAAAACTTTGTTCGGGATATTTGGCCACGTATAATCCAAAAACCGAATCGGCCATGGCATAGTCCTGCGACAGGAAATAAGCCAGCCCCCAGTTGAACAGGTCAACATTGGTGGCATCGTCGTTGCCTTCGTAATACTTGTGCAGCCATTTTGCCTGTTGCGCATAATCTTTCTTGCTCTTGGCAAGGGCCGCCAGGTTTTTGTAATATTTATACAGTGCTGTAGAATCTTTTTGCAGGCCTGCTGCCTTTTCATAAAACACTAAGGCAGAATCTTCTTTTCCGGCCAATGTGCTGTACAGTCCTGCCATGGTTTCAAAATCTTTTGCTATCAGGTTGCTGTCCTGTTCTTTGCTAAAATATTGCTGCATATAGCTTATTGCCTGCGCCGAGTCTTTTTTCTCTTCGTAGCTATACGCCAGCAATTTATAAATACGCGGCTTCAGCTCCTGCCCCTGCGATGCCATTAAAGCATTGGCCTTCTGAATGGCCTTGTCGTATTCCTTGTTCAGGTATAGCAGGTCGGTAAG
>JBQCJM010000126.1:0-5705 GCA_051952715.1 Flavisolibacter sp. | reverse complement strand
CATCAACAGTTAAATTTCCCAAAACCACATAAGGCAAATCATTATTCCAGGTTTCGTTATCCGCAATAATTTTGTTTTTTAAGAAATGAGCGTTTTGTCCATAAGCATCCAGCTGCACCCATTGGGTATTACCATTATATTTTATTTCAACGCTGTCGCGAACAATAAAAGGCAGATTTGCTGTGTTTGGATCAATTTTTACGGTAACGAAGACGTAGGCGCTGTCGTTCGCGGCAATTTCTATGTTTGAACTTTCGGTACCTGGAATGCCGTCCACATTCATTTTAAAAAAAGAAGCAGCACCGCCAGCCAGACGAACAGAACTAATTCGTATTCCCTTTGAATTGTCATTAATAATCTTAAAAACCTGCGAGGCTGAACCTGTAGTGGTAAATACTGTATCGAAATGAAGCACATCCACATTTGTTCTTAAAATAGCATCGGCGCTTGTAGTAAAGTTTTGCTTTTTGCAGGAAAAAAATAATGCAGCAGCAATGGTAAGTAAAAGCAGATTTCTCACAGGAATATTTATAAGCTATAAAAATACGTTAGTGCAACGACACGGCGTTCCATTCTCCCAAAATATCAATTACCTGATGAAAAACAAAGTGCAGCCACACTTAATTGCACATTTTGCACCTGGATGATTTCTTTGCCACAAGCTTCCAGCGTTGCACCTGTGGTAATTACATCATCTATCAGCAAAACGTGTTTCCCTTCAATAGCTTTGGCATCTACCAGTTCAAATCTTCCTTCCATGTTTTGCCACCGCTGCACACGGCTTTTCTTTGTTTGGCTATCGGTATAAGATGTTCTGATAATTACATCCTTTAAAACAGGTTTTTGTAAAACTTCGGCAATGCCCTGACACAACACGGCTGCCTGGTTATAGCCTCGCTTTTTTTCTTTTGAAGAAAATAGAGGCAGAGGAATTAATGCGTCTACAAAAGAGAAACGATTGGAGGCAGCCAATGCATGCCCCATTGACCTGCCCAGGTAAATACCAAGCTCCTTATTACCTCTGTATTTAAACTGGTGCATCAGGTGCTGCATCAAAGATTCTTTGGTGAAATAATATTGCGCTGTGGCACAAGTAACGGGCAACCTTCCCCAAAATATTTTTTCAATGGGATTGCTGGCGTGCAAATGAAAATTTGTTTCGGGTAAAGAGGAAAGACACTTAAGACAAAGTTCATGGTCTATTCCAAGCAAATCGCTTCCACAGCCTTCGCACACATGGGGAAATGCAAGGTGAAGCAAAGATTCTTTTACATCAAAGAACCAGGATCGAAGAGACCTTGCAAGATTATTGGAAGTAGCGTTCATTTCTTATTGCCCTTATCAAGATAAATGTTTTTCTACCCTTATCCTAATCATCACATTCAAAACTACGATTCTAAAAAAGATGCTTGTATACTTCATCTACCCTGCCCATTGTTACTATTTCGATATTAAAACGTTGCTTGGCCAAACCCTTTTGATTGTATTTAGAAACGATGATCTTTTTGAAACCCAATTTTTCCGCTTCTGCAATGCGTTGCTCAATCCTGTTGACGGCTCTTATCTCACCACTCAATCCCACTTCCCCGGCAAAGCAAACATCGTGAGGAACGGGCACATCCTCGTAAGAGGAAAGCAAAGCACAGAGTACAGCCAAATCGATAGAAGGATCTTCTACTTTCAATCCACCAGCTATATTTAAGAAAACATCCTTCACGCCAAAATAAAAGCCACCTCTTTTTTCCAACACCGCTAATAATAATTGCAACCTCCGCAAATCGAAACCCGAAACTGTTCTTTGCGGTGTGCCATAAACCGACTGTGTTACCAGCGCCTGCACCTCTATTAATAAAGGCCTTTGTCCTTCGATGGTAGCTGCAATGGCAATACCACTCAACTGATCTTCTTTTTGGGTGATAAGGATTTCGCTTGGATTCAACACTGCATTCATTCCTGTTTCATTCATTTGATAAATACCTAACTCGGCTGTGCTGCCAAACCTATTTTTAATGGTGCGAAGAATGCGATAGGCATAATGACGATCACCTTCAAACTGGAGCACTGTATCAACCATGTGTTCTAAAAGCTTTGGCCCTGCAATAGTTCCGTCTTTAGTGATATGCCCAATTAAAAACACCGGTGTATGTGTTTCCTTAGCAAACTGTTGAAATTCGGCTGCGCATTCTCTTATTTGAGACACACTGCCCGGTGATGAATCAATAAAGGGCGACTCCAGCGTTTGAATAGAATCGACAATAATTAATGAAGGCTTTAGCTTTTTTATCTCTTGAAATATAGTTTGTGTAGATGTTTCAGTAAGCAGGTAAAAATTTTCGTTCTGCATGCCCAAGCGGTCTGCCCTCATTTTTATTTGCTGTTCACTTTCTTCCCCACTAATATAAAGTGTAATGCCTTCCTGCATTTGCAAACCCATTTGCAAAAACAAAGTGGACTTACCAATGCCAGGCTCACCTGCAACCAATACAATACTGCCGGGAACAATGCCGCCTCCAAGCACCCTGTTTAATTCGATATCGTTTGTAATAAATCTTGGGGTGTCTTTTGTTTTTACTTCGTGAAGTGGTTGTATTTTTTTTGAAGCACCATCTACATGATATGATTGCCAATCATTGGCAGATGATTTTTTTGTTTCTTTTTGAATGAGTTCTTCCACGAAAGTATTCCACTGATTACACGAAGGACATTTACCTAACCACTTTGCACTTTCATAGCCACAATTTTGACAGAAGTATGCTGTTTTAATTTTCGACATTGATTAAAATTACTAGATTGACAAAGAAAAAAAGCTCAATTCATGCAATTGGAATGGAGAAGAATGGAGGGAAAATTTTGCAGTAAAAAGGGCTGATCTTTCGACCAACCCTTTTACTTACTAACCCATTAAATTCTGACACTAAATTACAAATCTGCCCCACATTACAAAATTATTTTTTAGCCTTGTGCATAACTTTTGCAAGCTTTTATATAAGGTCTTTTAACAAAATTAGAGTCACAAAGAATTGATAATCAAAATATAGCAATGACATCATTTTAAATTTACAGGCGGATTCTGCTGCTAAACTGTCACCGAAAACCGATATTTAGTTAACCGGCTGACAAAAGGTTAGAGAACATCCATTTTACGGCTCAAAAAACAGTTTTGGTTATAGATTTGAGCAAAGAAATAAAAGAACTTTACAACATGACACCTTCAATATTTTTGGTTTCTCTTCTCTTTATAGGCATCAGCATGGTCGTTTCCATGATTTTAAAAAGCCGGTTTGCTGCTTTTAGTAAAATTCCGCTTTCTTCCCGCCTTACCGGCAAGGAAGTAGCGGAGAAAATGCTTCGTGAGAACGGGATTTATGACGTCCAGGTCGTTTCTGTTCAGGGTTTTTTGACCGATCACTACAATCCCATGACAAAAACAATTAATCTGAGCCCCGATTTATACAATAATTATAGCGTAGCGGCAGCGGCCATTGCAGCCCACGAAACGGGCCATGCCGTTCAGCATGCCACTGCTTATGCCTGGCTGAGCTTAAGAAGCAAGCTGGTGCCAGCGGTTCAGTTTAGTTCTACCATTGTGAACTGGATTCTTTTAATAGGCGTTTTTATGGCCAGTTCGGGCAACCCCACCCTTCTTTTGGTAGGTATTGGCCTGTTCGCCATGACTGTACTTTTTTCGCTGATAACATTGCCAGTGGAGTTTGATGCCAGCCGCAGGGCTTTGGCCTGGTTACAGCATACAAATGTTACTGATGCACAGGAATACCCAAAAGCAAAAAGTGCATTAACCTGGGCTGCTTTGACTTACGTAGTAGCTGCCCTGGCTGCCGTAGTCACATTAATACAGTATGTTATGATTTATATGGGGAGCAGAGATAGAAACTAATAAAGCAGTATATAAAAAGGAAAACGCCTCATTTCAGAGGCGTTTTTCCTTTACATTTTTATCTCTTCGCCGTTTTCATCAAAAAAACGGAATTCCGTTAGATGATAATTCGTATCCGGCTTCAGGGAAATATTTTGTTTGAACTTTCTTTTCCACCTGGCAGCCTTGCTCCAAAGCCAGCCCTTTGTTAAATAAGCATAGACAATAGGATGTACACTTAAACTAAGATTGCGATGCTTATGGGTAATAAGGTAATTCAGATTTTTTTCAATCTCGTCTTCGAGAATTAAGGTAGAAGCAATTTTGCCGGTGCCATTGCATGTGGGACAAACTTCCTGCGTATTAATGTTCATTTCCGGCTTCATACGCTGGCGGGTGATCTGCATCAGCCCGAATTTGGAAATAGGAAGAACCGCATGCTTGGCCCTGTCTGGCCGCATAAATTCTTCCATAGATTCCATTAGCTTCTTTTTGTTTTCAGGAAGTTTCATATCTATAAAATCCACCACAATGATTCCGCCTATATCCCGTAGGCGTAACTGGCGGGAAATTTCTTCTGCCGCCTCAAGGTTGGTTTCCAGTGCATTTTGCTCCTGGTTATTGCTTACACTTTTGTAGCCGCTGTTTACATCAATAACATGCAAAGCCTCGGTGTGTTCTATAATAAGATAAGCACCGCTATTAAGATTTACCGTTTTACCAAAAGAGCCTTTTACCTGTTTAGTAATGCCAAACTGGTCGAAAATAGGCGTACCATTCTGGTGAAAGGAAACAATATCAGCTTTTTCAGGTGCTATACGCTGGATATAACTTTTGGCATCTGCATAAATGCTTTTATCATTGGTTACAATGCGGTTAAAATCTTCATTGAGCAAATCCCTTAGAATGCTGGTAGTTTTTGTTTGCTCGCTTAAAATTTTTGTGGGAGCAACCGCGCCATGAAGATTTTTCTGAATGGTGTGCCACATGGCGGTTAGTTCGGAAAGGTCTTCGTGTAGTTCGGCTGTGTTTTTACCTTCGGCTGCCGTACGCACAATTACACCAAAATTTTTTGGTTTAATGGATTCAACAATGCGTTGCAAACGTTTTCTTTCCTCCGAAGAATGGATCTTCCTGGAAACAGCTACAATGTCATTAAAAGGCGTAAGCACTACAAAACGACCAGGTAAAGAGATCTCGCAGCTCAACCTTGGGCCCTTGGCAGCAATAGGTTCTTTTAAAATTTGCACTAAAATATTGGGCTTACCGCCAAGAACTTCATTGATCTTACCCGTTTTAATAATTTCAGGCTCTACCTGAAACTGGCCAAAATCAAGTCCTTCCGCAGATTTATCATTGATGGTTTGTTGTGTGAATTTCAGCAATGATTTTGCATAGGGACTTAAATCAGTATAATGCAAAAAAGCATCTTTCTCATAGCCTACATCCACGAAGGCGGCATTGAGACCAGGTATCAGTTTTTTTACCTTACCCAAATAAAGATCGCCTACGGCGAAACGGGCATCAGTTTTTTCGCTGTGTAGCTCCACCAGCTTTTTATCTTCCAAAAGGGCTATTTCTACGCCATGGGCAGTAGAATTAATTATCAATTCCTTATTCACATTACTACAGCTTTTTTGTATATGCTTATGGTAATGCTAACTGCCTGTACCGTAATGCTGCAGTAATTTTTCAAAACAAATTAGCGGGGCAAATTGATGGGACGTGCAAACGGCAATGGGCAATCAGCTATAAACAGATAAACCGGGAACAATTACAATCGTTCCCGGTTATAGTTAGAACCTATTTCCTTTTCTTATGACGGTTCTTT
>JBQCJM010000125.1:0-15957 GCA_051952715.1 Flavisolibacter sp. | reverse complement strand
GGTAAATACCATGAGGGAAATTTTGAAAGAAGAAAAACCAACCTTTGGCATTTGTCTTGGACACCAGATATTGGCTTTGGCCAATGATATTCCCACTTTTAAAATGCACCATGGGCACAGGGGCATGAACCACCCTGTAAAAAATTTAGTGACCGGAAGATGCGAGATCACTACGCAAAATCATGGCTTTGGTGTAGATCCTGAAGCTGTAAAAAAAGCGGAAAACATCGAGATTACGCATGTGAACTTGAACGACCAGTCTATTGAAGGCATTCGCATCAAAGGCAAGCCTGCGTTCTCTGTGCAATACCACCCCGAAAGCACACCAGGCCCGCACGACAGCAGGTATTTGTTTGATGATTTTATTGCACTAATCAAGAACACGAATTAGAGCAGTTGCACGAATATTTTTCACGTTTATAATGTTCGTTTCACTTCGTCTCATCACTGTCTTAAATTCGTGTCATGAAAATAGCCATCATCAACGGGCCCAACCTGAATCTTCTTGGTAAAAGAGAAACAGATATTTATGGCAGCATGCCATTTGAAAAGTATTTGGATAACCTGAAGTCTAAATATGCGCAGATCGAATTCAGTTATTTTCAAAGCAATGTAGAAGGAGAGTTGATCAATGAGTTGCAGCGCATAGGTTACGAGTACGATGGCATTATCATAAACCCCGGAGGTTACACACATACTTCTGTTGCTATTGGTGATGCAATTGCTGCTATAAAAACGCCGGTCATTGAAGTGCATATTTCTAACGTACACGCAAGGGAAGAGTTTCGTAAACTTTCCCATGTTTCGGGCAAATCTGCAGGCAGCATTTTTGGGTTAGGGCTGAAAGGTTATGAACTGGCAGTGCAATGGTTTCTTAATCATTAATGGCATCTGCTATCTTATCAATGTCAGCACTTACGCGGTAAATAAAGTTGAGTTGTTCTTTCATCAAAACATCGTCAATGCTAAGTGTGATGTCAGTTAGTTTTTGCTCCTGAATTTTTAATTCACTGATAGTTTTTTCACCACTCATTTTTCTGCAACTTTCTTCCAGTTTAAGAAATGACTTCCTGGCTACGAGCATCAATTCAGGAGAATAAACTTTGGTTTCCTTCGATAACAAAGTAGTAGCAATAGTGGCTATATTGGAAAACAAAATATGATTGAGCACGACGAACTGGTGTATCTGGGTTTTGGATCCTTGTTTACTCTTAGGCTCTGATAACATGCGCTGAAAAGCAGCAGAAAGGTTGGCTGAATTAAGATATACATCTTTCCGTGCTAACTTGTATTCCAGCATGCTAATATCCTGGCCAGATAAGGCTTCTACAATTTTTTGCATATAGCTTACGTTTGCTTTTAACAGGCCCCGCATATAGTTTTTCAATTGCCCCGATTCCCATCTTGGAAACAAAGTGTAGCTGGCTAAAAAAGCAATGGCGCAGCCAATGACTGTGTCTAAAATTCTTTCCTGCACTACATCCTTATAACCGGCACCGAGCAGCGAAAATAAAATAAGCACAAAAGGTGTTGTGCATATGACTGCTATCAAATATTTAATACGGCTAAATGAATAGGTACCAAGCATGAACAGCACCATAAAAGCGAAATGAATCGTTTTGTTAGGAATGAAAACAAGAATGGCAACGCCAACAAGACCACCGATCAATGTACCTAATACCCTTTCAACATTTCTTTGTTTTGTTAAGCTAAAAGCCGGTTTCAGCATGAAAGAGATGGTCATAATGATCCAGTAACTATGATGACCATAAGCCAACATTCTCACCATAATAAAACCAAAACTGCAGGCAATACACACACGCAACGCATGCCTGAAAACAGAAGACTGTAGGGATAAATTATTCCAGAAAATTTTCGGATCGAGAGATTGATGTTTCACAAAATGCGAGTGATCAACATTACTTTTTTTTCTTTCAATATCTCTTTCAAAGTATTGCTCAATATTGTTAAGGCCGTATAATAAGTTCCGGATGTTTACAATGATCTTTTTTAGAACGACCTTATTAGTAGGCTGGCTTTCTGTCACCAGGTCTATTTTTGCTTTTAAATCTTTTACCTCCTCGTCGTAATTAAAGCTTTTCCTGAAAGAAACGTTTGCCTGTATGGCGATACCTACGGCATTAATTTCAAACTCAACTTTTTTCAGCGACTGACTTATAATATCCAATGCACCTGTTTGGGCAAACTGTTTTCTTAATGAGGCATAATCATAGTAAGAGGCTGTAATATTTTCAAACAGGTCAACTGTTTCAACAAAAGTGAAGATCAGCCTTCTGCCAATATCGGTAGATTCCCTTACAATTTGTCTTGTTTTAAAAAACAGCTCTCTTATGGCGTCCTGTTTTTCATTTACAATAATCTGTTGCGCTACTAATCTTCTATAACCTTCCTCTAAATTCGTTTCTATATTATAAAAGTTGGCTCTTATGGATAAATAGTTTGCAATCTCTCTCAGGCAATCGCCTAAAGCTCTTTGTGCATTGCGATAGGGTCTTATCGTGTAAAGCAGTAAGCTTATTGCCATGTAAAAAAGGGCACCTGCAAAAATGAAAAAAGCATGTGGCAAAACTTCATTGCCGGCAATAGGGTCGTCCATGGTAAGGATCATTACCAAAATAGCAGCATTACCAACCGAACCAGCACGGTTGCCATATACAGTAAACATGGAGAAGAAAAAGGTAACCGCCGCAATTTCCAATGCCATACTATATGGGTTCAGTCGTGCAAAAGGCGTGATAAGGGCTACTAAAAAAGAAAAGAAAGCACAAAATAAAAGACCGTTTTTTTTATGAATGATTGGCCCGGGTGAATCACTTAGGTTGGCGCACATGGCTCCAAGGGAAACTGTTATTCCTATTTCAAAATGATCAAGATAAAGACCAGCTAAAGCAGGAAGTAATATGGTGAACGTAGCCCGAAATCCATCGGCAAAAGCCTGGCTGTAAAAAAAATATTCAATCTCTTTGGTTCTTTGCATTGATTCTGATTTCTATTGCCTTTCTATGCCAAAGCTATGCCTGCAAAGGTGATTATAATTAGTTTAATGTATAAGATAAGTCAGCCTGCGCAATTTGATTTTGTCTTCTCTTTGCATCGTTATGAAAGCTCCTATTATTTATAAAACCCCGGAAGAAGCATTAGATATCATTCAGTCAGGTAACCGCGTTTTTGTACAAGGTAGTGCCCAAACGCCAACCTGTCTTTTACGGGCATTGGCAAAACAGGCTTATAGGTTAAAAGATGTAGAACTGGTTTTTATCAGTATCTATGGCGATATATATGTTGATAAGCCCGAACTGACGGATAATTTCAAGATCAATTCGTTGTTTGTATCGGCTGCCATACGCGGCGCTGTAAGCGAAGGCAGGGCCGATTACGTGCCAGTGTTTTTAAGCGAGATACCGGAGTTGTTCAAGCAGGGTATTTTGCCTATTGATGTTGCGTTGGTACAGGTTTCGCCTCCTGACCAGCATGGTTACTGTTCGTTAGGCGTTTCGGTGGATGTGGCCCGCTCGGCGGTAAATACGGCTAAATATGTTATTGCCCAGATCAATTCTAACGTGCCGCGTACGCATGGCGATGGGTTGATACATACCAGTCGTTTTTATGCTATGGTGGAATGTAACGAGCCTTTGTACGAAGCAAGATTTGGTGATAAAGTAGGCGCCGAAGAAATGCGGATAGGAGCCTATGTAGCTTCTTTAATTGAGGATAGAAGTACGTTGCAAATGGGTATTGGTTCTATTCCCGATGCGGTATTACGTTCCCTTACCAACCATAAGGACCTTGGTATGCACACAGAAATGTGCAGTGATGGTGTGGTAGATCTTTTTGAGAAAGACGTTATTAATAATAAATACAAGCAAATTCACCCCAATAAGGCTGTAGCAGGCTTTGCGCTTGGTACCAGGCGTTTATACGATTATGTAGATGATAACCCGGCTTTCCAGTTTTTGGACATTGATTATGTAAACGATCCGCATGTTATCAGGCGCAATAATAAAATGGTGGCTATCAACAGTGCTATTGAAATAGATATTACAGGCCAGGTGTGTTCCGATTCCATTGGCACTTACCAGTTTTCGGGTGTGGGCGGACAAATGGATTTTATGCGTGGGGCAGCTTTAAGCGATGGTGGTAAGCCAATCATTGCTTTGCCTTCCAGAACGGCTAAAGGCGTACCGAGAATTGTTCCCTTTTTAAAGCCTGGCGCCGGCGTAGTTACAACAAGGGCCCATGTGCATTATGTGGTTACAGAATATGGCATTGCTTACCTGTTTGGAAAAAACCTGCGGCAAAGAGCAAAAGCTTTGATCGCTATTGCCCATCCCGATGACAGGGAAATGTTGGAAAGAACTTGTGTAGAACGGTTTAAAATATTTTAGCCATTGGAAAATTGCAAACATTCTTCTACACTTCTACATATTTTCAGCTTTAGACGGAAGTTGCCCAGTGCTTTTAAAGCAGCTTTAGGATTGGCATACTTTTATTTTTATTAGTATATAAATAATTGTAAATTTATAAAGCCACTTCCTTTGTTGAATATCCTGATCAAGTTTTATTTAATTGACCATGGTTCAATCCCGGAAGCTTAAAAGTGAAGGAGTTTACCATGAAATATTCGCCATTTATACTATTGGCCCTGTTGGTGTCCTGTACAAAAAATATTGATGCCCCTTCGGCAAAAACAAAACCAGCTACTGATCAAAAGCCAGAAACCTGCACCTTTGGAATAGATGTTTTCAATAAAGTAAAGAGAAGCACATTTAATGGTGATTATAGTTTGAAAATAAAACCCAAAGACCATGCGCCAATAACAACACCCAACGCTACTATTCTTCTTGACTTTAACGGCCAGGTTATTTCAAATACGATATGGAATACAAACGGCGACATCAATGCTGCTCCCGCTAATCTCACCGCTCCTGAAATTGATAGAATAATAAAAAGAGTTCGTGAAGATTTTTCGCCTTTTAATGTAACGGTTACTACAGACGAAGCTATTTACCAGGCTACTAATCCTTATAAAAGAATGAGAGTGGTAATTACAGAAAGCTGGGAGTGGTTTAATGTAGTAGGCGGCACATCTTACAACAATTCATTTACCTGGGGAAATAATACACCTTGCTTTGTGTTCAGCACATTGCTTAACTACAACGAAAAATATATTGCCGAAGCCATATCGCATGAAACAGGCCATACACTTGGATTGTTGCACCAGGCTCTTTATGACGGTTCCTGTGGCCTTGTAGCAGAATATAACCAGGGTGTTGGAAATGGACAGACCGGCTGGGCCCCCATTATGGGAATTGGGTATTATGAAAACGTAACGACATGGCACAAAGGCCCAACAGTCTTGGGTTGCAATACCGTTCAGGATGATGTAAGCGTTATATCAAATACGCTGGGCCTGTTGCCAGATGAGAACACCTCTATGAACAAGTCTAAAAAAGTTGACATACCTGCAGAAGGCATTATCAATAGTAGTAACGACGTGGATTATTATTTAATTGATGTGAAACGTACGACCACCATTATTGCAGAGCCGGATTGCCTTGAAAACGGTGAAGGCGGAAACATTAATTTGAAGATAACTGTATACGACAAAAAGGGAGCGCTGATCAAGTCAATTAAAGATGCGTCTTCATTATCTGCCAGTGTCATGCTGACAAAGGACAAATATTATATTGGTGTAGAAACAGAGGCAAACCAGAACCAAAACCGTTATGGTATGCTGGGAAAATATACTTTACGGATGGAGTAGGGCCGTGAGAACTTTGAAGGCAGAATGTCGTCCTCAATTTTTTTAAAACCTGACCTTGAGTCTCAGCTGCGTAGCTTCCTAAGCGGTCTCTTTACAAAAATCGGCTATAATTTTCGCAACAGCTTTCACGTCTTCAATGTTGTAAGGTTTATTGATCCAACTTGCGTTATATTGA
Source organism: Flavisolibacter sp. (assembly GCA_051952715.1). GTDB lineage: Bacteria > Bacteroidota > Bacteroidia > Chitinophagales > Chitinophagaceae > Flavisolibacter. The sequence continues at coordinate 9,997 of JBQCJM010000125.1, read as the reverse complement.
TTGCAAAAATCCTGGTCGGCTTTACTGGCGGAAGTAGTATAAACAACTACTGGTACGTTTTTAAAATCGGCATGGCTTCGAATAGCCATAAGCGTTTCCTTGCCATTCATTTTTGGCATATTTATATCCAATACAATTAGCAATGGCTGGTTGGTGCTGACGGCAAAATCGCCCAGGAACTTCAAAACCTCCTTGCCGTCTTTAAATTCCAATACGTTTATATCGCGGTTGTATTGTTTGAAAAAACCGGTAATCAGTTCCAGGTCATCCGCATCATCATCAGCAAAAACGATATAGCGGCGTTTCATATAAACAAATTAAGCCATTGATAAACAATTGACAAAATTTTATTTATAAATTTAGTTCGCCTAAGTATTTTCAATTAGCCTTGCCTGTGATAATGGTATTTGTGGGAAACAAATAATGAGTTCATGTTATGCAAAAGTTTTTGTGCATAACATGGACTCAGATTGTCTGCAAGGTAATGATGGTGCCAAGGCTCTCATTACTGATTACTCATCACTCATCTTTGCGCTGCCTTCTGTACTTCATCCAGCTTTGCTATGTAAATGCTCCTGCCATGCGTGCCTAAAACAATTTCATTCTCTCTTTCCTGTACAGCTATGTCGTGAATAGGAATAGATTTTGGCAGGCCAGCATTCCACATCATAAAGCTTTTGCCTTTATCAAAGCTTACATACAATCCGCCATCGGTTCCTACGTAAATAATGTTTTCATTTTTAGGATCTTCTTTTACCACGTTAATAGATTCTGCGGGCAAATCTTTCCCAATGGGCATCCATGTAGTGCCGTAATCGTCGCTTACATACAAGTAAGGATTAAAATCATCATTGCGATAACCATTCAGCGATGCATATACTCTGCCTTCTTTGTGCTTTGATGCTGTAACACGGCTTACCCATAAATTTTGAGGCAAACTGAATCTTTTTTTCTGCGGTGCGCTGATCAATGTCCATGTGGCGCCGGCATCTTTTGATACCTCGATATTGCCATCATCGGTTCCTGTATAAATCAATCCAAAACGAACAGGTGATTCTGAAATAGTGGTGATCGTTCCATAAGGTACATCACCATCACGGCCGCCTTTAGTGATATCAGAGGTTACTGCAATCATTGTATCACCCTTGTCAAAAGAACGATAGAGTTTATTGCTTCCGAAATATAAAATATCGTTGTTGTGCGGACTTAATAAAATTGGTGCCTGCCAGTTAAAGCGAAGCGGTTTTTCCCCCAGTTCGTGCCGTGGTGTAATGCGTATGGTGCCTTGTTTGGTTAGGCGGTTGGTTCGGGCATAATTGCCAAACTGCGAGCCATAATATGTGGTCAGGTTATCTCTTTGATCAACCTGCACCTGCATGCCGTCGCCGCCGCCAATATTCCTTGCATTGTCTTCACTTTGCCCTAATCCTGAATTGGCAAAAGAATTTCTTCCATTCCTCGATGGAATATACCATACGCCATTATCCTGCAGTCCGCCATATACATTGTAAGGTTTGGCGTTATCAACAGTGATGCTGTAAAACTGGCCAACCGGCGGTGTATTGGCTTTAAACCAATGTTCGCCATCATCGTAAGTAATATTTACACCACCATCGTTGCCGTTAATTAAGTGCGAATCTCTTTTTGGATCGACCCATAAAGCATGATGGTCTGCATGTACATTATTCTTATCCATTTCCTTCCATGTTTTGCCTCCATCAGTAGAAACCTGCGAAGAAAATCCAAGTGCATAAATCTTGTCAGGATTATATGGCGAAACATAGATCTTTCCAAAATAATAACCGTATGTAAAGTAGATCGGAATTTCTTTTTCATTGGTTTTGCGCCAGCTTTGGCCACCGTTGTCGCTGCGATAGACTTCTGCACCAATGGGGGTACCTTCAAAGCCAGTGTTCACATACAGGTAATCATACAAAGAAGTAGGCTTTAGTTTGTTAGCAGCCACCATTTCCTTTACTTGTTTTGCAGAATATTTTTGGGACAAGCGATAGCGTTTTAAAAAGGTGTCAAGCCTGTTTTCATTCAACTGTGCAAACTGCTCTATAGATAAATTTTTTAGTTCGTCTAATTCATAAGTCAGCGTGTCTTTTTTAGCAGTATCCTGTCTTGCCTGCTGATTGTCTACCACAGCGTATACTATTTGCGGATTTTTAGGGTATACTGCTACGCCAATTCTGCCAATGTTAGCGCCATTAGGAAAACCGGAACCTTCTTTTGAGATAATGCTCCAGGTATCACCGCCATCAATGCTTTTGTAAATGCCACTGGATTTGCCGCTCTCTTCAAAGTTCCATGGGCGGCGGGTTCTGTACCACATTGCAGCATACAATTCGTTTGGGTTTTGCGGATTCATATCCATATCTACTGCACCCGTATTATCATCAATTGACAGTGTTTGTTTCCATGTAGCACCGCCATCGGTTGTTTTGTAAATGCCTCTTTCTTTGTTTGGCGAATACAAATGACCTAATACTGCCACCCATGCAATATTGTCATCGGTTGGGTGCAATTGTATTTTACCAATATGGTGCGATTCGGGAAGGCCAAGGTATTGCCAGGTTTTGCCACCGTCTTTACTTTTATAAACGCCAATGCCGGCATAGGAGGAACGACTGCTGTTTACTTCGCCGGTGCCTACCCAAATGGTCCCTGTTTTCCAGTTCACAGCAATGTCACCAATACCAATTACATCAGCACTGTCAAAAACAGGCGTGAAGGATTGACCGTTATTGGTAGTATGCCACAAACCGCCTGTGGCGTAGGCCACGTAAAATTCTGTAGGATCATCAGGGTTGGCTTCAATATCGTCCACACGTCCGCTCATAACTGAAGGGCCAATATTTCTAAACTTTATATTGTTGATAGTAGATTTTTTTTCCAATACCTGCCGCTGTTGTAAGCCTTTTAACCTGTCTGCACCAGACGTGGGTTTTAGTTGAGAAAAAGCAAGTGTGGAAAGCGTTAAGAACAGGGAAGAGAAAATGAATTTTAACAGGCGAAACATAAATGAAGCAGTTTTTCGTTAATAAATTGCTGACCAATTGAGTTGGTGTGAACTCAGCTATTCATCAAACATACTAAACAATGCGTTACCTGTTTGTACTTCTGTTATTAGTTTCTGCAAATTCTCAAGCCCAATTAAAGAGTTACATTATCGGAGCAAAAGGAGATACTTTAAATCGTGTAGATATGAAGGGCATGAAGCAAGGCCCCTGGGCCATTCATGTAGATGATTTGAGAGGAGAGAGGGGCTATGAAGAAGAAGGTTATTATGAGAACAATAAAAAGGAAGGCGTGTGGAGAAGGTTTTCCTTAGAAGGCGATTTAATTGCCGTAGAAAATTATCGCTTTGGATATAAAGACGGAAAGAACACTTATTTCAGTTACCAGGGAGAGTTATTGCGAGAAGAAAACTGGCGGGCTATTGATCCCAAAAATCCTTATGACACTGTAAACGTTTACGATCTTCAGGACCCCACCAAAGTTGTGGGCAAACAGGTTGTAAAAGTTGAACCCAATTCATATAAAAACGGCGTTTGGAAATTTTACGATCCACAAACAGGCACCATTGAACAAACCGAACAATGGCTGATGGATAAACCAGTAGAAAAAGAAAAACCGAAAGCCAGCGAAGATGACCTGGCGCCCATTGATCCGGCCACAGGCCAGCCTACCGCAAAAAAAGATGAAAAGAAAAATATGACCAAGCCGCAAGCGGTTTTAGATTATGAAAAGAAAAACGCCGGAAAGAAAAAAGTGAAGACCCGAACAGGGCAGACAGGTGGATAAGATATCTAAATTGAATGGTCGATGTTGTCAGGTTGAAAAGCTGATAATATGCGGCTTCACTTATCAACTAATCAACAATTCAACGTCAACTTTTCTTTAGTTTCCTGTCAAAATAATTTCTGAAATACAACAATTGATACTGCACAGCATTTGCCCAATAGTTCCAGTCGTGTTTTCCTGGACGTTCAATATAATCATGCGGAATTTTTAATCGCAGCATTTTTTCGTGGAGCGAATGATTGACCTTGTAAAAAAAGTCTTCTGTTCCGCAGTCAAATATGATAGCAAGCGAGTCAGCCGGCTTTTGCTCAACAATTGTTATCACTGAATAATTTTTCCAGTTTTCAGGATAAGAACTTGAATCTCCTATTCGAGTACTTATATTCCATTTTTTAGGAAAAGGTCGCAAATCCACACCACCACTCATGCTGCCGCAGGCGCCAAAAAAATTGGCATGGCGGAAGCCTAAAAATAATCCGCCATGACCACCCATGCTTAAACCAGTAATGGCTCTTGCATTACGGTTTGCAATAGTATGCAAGTGAGCATCTACATAGGTAGGAACTTCCTTAGCAATATAAGTTTCAAACTCCATGGTGCTGTCTAATGGACTATCGAAATACCAACTGCTTACGGCGCCATCAGGACAAACTATAATAGTTTGATACTGATCGGCATAGTCTGCTATTTTTGGAACCTGTTTAATCCAGTCGTCATACCCACCACCATGGCCATGTAATAAATAAACAACAGGAAAAGCTGTTTTGTTTTTATATGTATCAGGAGTAACAATGACGCAGCGAAAAGAACGGTGCATAGCATTGCTGTAAATGCTTACAGTATCTACTTTGCCGGCTAAAGAAAATTTTGAAATGGTTACGAATAAAAAAGCAAAAAAGTATTTGTGCATAAGGCGTGATTGACGGATAAATTTATGGTGTTTATTTATTTGATTGTTTCTTGCTGTCGAATATTGTAAAATACAAGGTTTCAGAATGCTGAATGAAACTACCAAACCTAAGTTTAGGAAAATCCACAAGTGTCAGAATAGCAATACAATTCCCCATATTATGCCTATAAATCTGCTAATGGGAAGCACAATGAAATGGTGAGAACGACTCTAAACTTATGCTTAAGGTGTGTAAAAAATCTTTCCAAACCGTAACAATTTTGCTGAATTTATAAGCCTGAAAAATCGTATCTTGAACGCCTAATATTGAGCACTATGATTAAAATGCAAGTAATCGGCAATCTTGGGAAAGATTGCGTAGTAAACACAGTAAATGGAAGAAATGTAATCAACTTTACGGTAGCACATACTGAAAAGTACAAGGACAGTCAGGGCAACAATCAGGAAAAAACTACCTGGGTTGATTGCGCTTATTGGACGGATAGAACAGCTGTAGCACCTTACCTCCAAAAAGGTACACAAGTTTTTGTAGAAGGTGCGCCGGAAGTTCGCAGCTTTACACGCAGCGATGGTACGGCTGGGGCTTCTCTTTCTCTACGGGTAAGAGAAGTGCAATTGCTGGGACGTAAAGGTGACAATGCAACCGGCGGAGGTGCAAGCCAATACGAAGCATCAGCCAGCCGCCAGGATACACCTGCAGCAGCCAGTGTTGATGAAGGGGTTGCAGACGATTTACCATTCTAAGAAAATTTATAAAGCAAGATGAAAAGCTCCTGGTTTAGATCGGGAGCTTTTTTGATTATGAGCTTACGATCCATGTTGATAAGAATGATTGATTCCAGAAGCTTTTTGGACATTGTATAATCGGTAAAAAAAGTTTATTAAAAATGTTCAGGCGGCTTTAGCCCTGCATCTTTTTCTCTTTTGTTGTTTCTTTGCGCATGTCCAAAATTTTTTCCTATCATCAATTATTCAAATTTTCCAAACAGGTTTTTTTAAAGATGGGGTGTAGCGAAGAAGACGCCGATCTTGCTGCTACAGTTTTACTTTCTGCCGATGTAAGAGGCGTAGATTCTCACGGTATAGCAAGATTAAGTGGTTATGTAAGGTTATGGGATGCTAAACGCATCAATGCTGCTCCGCAAGCAAAAATTTTACATCAAACACCTTCTACTGCAACAGTTGATGGCGATAGTGGCTTAGGATTAGTAGTTGCGCCTAAAGCCATGCAAATTGCTATTGACAAAGCAAAGCAGGCCGGTACTGGCTGGGTGAGTGTACAAAACAGTAATCACTTTGGCATTGCAGGGTATCATTCCATGATGGCATTGCGGGAAGGCATGATCGGCATTAGCATGACCAATGCAAGTCCGTTGGTGGCGCCAACTTTTTCTGTTGAAAGATTGTTAGGAACAAATCCAATTTGCGTAGCTATTCCTGCAGGCAAGCAACCGGCTTTTGTTGCTGATATGGCAACAACTACTGCAGCTAATGGTAAGCTTGAAATATTGCAACGCAAAAGCGGCGTAGCACCTTTAGGATGGATACAAAATAAAGAAGGTAAACCTTCTACCGATCCCCACGAATTAAAAGCAGGCGGCGCCTTGCTGCCTCTTGGTGGTGACAAGGAACATGGCAGTCATAAAGGCTATGCTTTAGGTGCTATTGTTGATATTTTTTCTGCCGTGTTAAGCGGGGCCAATTATGGTCCATGGGTGCCACCATTTCCGGCTTATGTGCCTATGCCAACCAATATGCCAGGCAATGGCATTGGTCATTTTTTTGGCGCTATGCGTATTGATGCTTTTCGGCCTGCAGAAGAATTTAAGCAACACATGGATCAGTGGATCGAACGTTTTCGTGCTGCCAAAACAGCAGAGGGGTTTGAACGGGTGATTATTCCCGGTGACCCTGAAAGGGAAATGGAGTCAATAAGAATGAAAGACGGCATACCGTTATTAGGACCTGTTGTGAATGATTTGCAATACCTGGCAGAAAAATTTGAAATTGACTTTGCAATAACCAATAGCAAATAAAAAAAGAGCACCAATTGGTGCTCTTTTTTTTTCGACAAAAAAATTATTTCAAGCTGTCAAGCAATTTTTTATTTAGCTCTACATAATCATCATTTTTTGCTTCTTTAGCCAATTCCATCGATTTTTGGGCAGTGGCTTTGGCTTCATCCTTCTTACCAAGTCTGGCCAGCACATTAGCCTTTTGATGGTAAATGAAAAATGCATTTGGGCTTTGTTCAATAGCTTTATTCAGCCAGGCCAGTGCCTGGTTCAGGTCTTTGCCATTTTCCATATAATACATAGCTGCCTGGAAGTAAGGGCGGTTATCACGGTTCATTAAAGCATTGATCTGCGCCATTACCTTGCTTTCTACATCAGTGGCAATAGGCAGGCTTACAGCAACATTATCCCACATTATTTGCAGGTCGGCAGTGGTTGGCTTTACGTTGGCAAACTGCATGGTAAATGTTTCCAGCGGTTCTTTTAGTGTCATAGGTTTTGCATTTACACGCACTAAATCACTTCCCTGGTTGTATGCTGCAGGACTGGTAACATCTGTTTGTTTTGAGAGGATCAATGTCCATTGGTCTTTATCAGGGATACTTAATAAGCCATATTTTCCGGGTGCTATTTTAACACCGCCAATCGTTACGCTATCACTGAAAGTTAAAGTAGTAGCACCGTTGGCGCCAGTACGCCATACTTTTCCGTAAGGCACAAGGTCGCCATAGATTTTGCGGCCTTTCATACCAGGACGTGAATAGGAAAGTTCTATATTTCCAATTCCAAAGTCTTGTTTAATGGTTTGCGTGGGGCTCGGTTGCGGGGTTTTAAGTGTTTGCGCATCGGCTGTTGCAATAATGGCACAAGCCGAAACACAGAAAAATAATTTCTTCAGCATGTTTGGTAAGTTTAAATACAAATGTAAAGTATTTAGGTAGCCGGCAACATTGCTACTATGATGTTTTTCTTGCGTCGCACTCTTGTACTTACTATATCCTATTCAGCAGGAAGTTTAAAAGTGAATGACCAGTTTTCCTTTTTTCGTTTTCTTCTTTTTCCATTTTGGTCCTTCTTTCAATAAACGCACCGCTTCTTCATCACACTTGTTGCAAAGCGATCTTTCAACAATAATATTCACGGCTTCTCCTTTCTCATTTATATCAAAACTCAATTCCACATCGCCAGATACAATTTTATCTTTTATTTCTTCAGGCTCTTTTAAGTTTTGCAATATATAATCATTGAAGTTGTTCCATCCCTCGGCAGGTTCCAATTCTTCAAACTTTGCATTAGGTTTTGGTGTCGCACTTTTTTTTGCACCAAAGCCGACTACTACTACCTCATTCAAATCTTCTTTGGAAGGCTGCATTACCACATTCAGGTGAACAGTATCATTTACTTTTTTTGCTTGTGATGCTGCATCAACATTGGCAACCGACATGCTGTCATTATTTAGCATTCTGCTGTTAAAAGCAGCTGCATTTTTGTTTTTTGATTCTGAATCCATTTTCAAAAACGTTTCACTATTCTTATTGGCTGCTTGGGGGGCAAAGCTGAGTGCCTCTGTTTGTGTATTTGCTTCGGTATTCGTTGTTATTTCGTTCACTTGTTGTTTATGTGCCGTTCTTATGTGTTTATGTACTTTCTCAGATGCTTTGGTGCTTGCAATTTCATTTTGAAATGCTTCTGTCTGCCGTGTATTATTTTGTTGAGAATCGGTTATTAGCCTGTTTGCTGAATCCGCAACTTGATTCGCAACGCTTTCTTCCTGTTTTTGTTTGGCGGATGTAGTAACAGCCATCTCTTTTTTATTAAAGAAATTGAAAGTAGAAAAAAACCAGCCTGCGCCAATTAATACAACGAGAAGCGCTGCTATCTGCAACCAATTATATTTTCGTGTAAAAGGAACAACTTTTCCTGGTCTTTTTTTATCAAGTTTTCCTTTTAATCTATTTATATCACTGACAGGAGTGGAAGTGAATGCATAGCCTTCCAAAGCATCGGCCAGGAAGGGATCATCCAGTGCAGCTTTTTCCAGTGCATGTCTTTCTGTTGTCGGCATTTCACCATTGTAATAGCGTTCAATATCGGCCACAGTAAAAGAATTATATTTTGATGAATCCTTCATTTTTTTATGCCATTGATTTAGCTTTTTGTTTTTCTATACACAGCTTCAGATTGCGTCGCCCGTTTTGAATATAGCTTCTAACCTTGTTCCATTCTATACCTGTAATGGCTGCTATTTCGTTATAACACTTCCCTTCCAGATAAAACAGCTCTATCAACCTTCGCTGGTCTGTTACCAATTGGCCCATACAATATTCCAATTGCTTAAAGTTTTCTTCTTTTTCCAGCACGCCATTCAGATGCGGTATTTCCTCCGATTGCATAAGTTGAACATCAAATTTTACAATCGTTTGTTTCTTTTCAGAGCGAAGGCGCATCAGGCAATGATTTTTTGTGACTGTGTAAAGCCAGCCTTTGAAATGATCTACTTCGTGTTTTAAAAGTTTAGGTCCTAATTCTTCAAATATGGCAATTGTGCTATCCTGCGCATTTTCTGGCTGTTTCAGGTATTTGAGGCAGGCACCATACACAAGATCAATATATCGCTGAAATAGTTCTCCCAACACATTTGGATCGTGGTTTTGTTTGTATTCAGCAACCAGTGCTGCGTCCTCTTTATTCGATGATATATTTTTTAAAAAAGCCAATGTTCTAAAATAAGAAGAAAAATTTTTTGTAAAGACGTATGCAATCTGTTAAAAAGCTGCATCCGTTAGTAAAATGCTTTTTTATGAGAAGTTTTATTTTGCCTTTGTTAGCTGTATTTTTTGTTTTCATCGCGGCGTTCAATACGGGAGCACATAGAGTTAAGGGGACAATTAAGGATGAAAATGGAAATGCTTTAGCGGGTGTGTCGGTTATGGAAAAAGGAAGCCGCAATGGTACCACATCTGCATCTGATGGCAGTTACTCAATTTCTGTTAAGGATGGCAGCGCAACACTTGTTTTTGCATATATCGGGCACGCAAAAGAAGAGGTTGAGATTAAAGGTCAAATGGTTATAAATGTGGTACTGAAAGTGTCTGCTGCAAACCTGGAAGAAGTAGTGGTTACCGGCTATGACTCTCAGGTTTTGCAGGGAAGCGTTGCCGGTATAGCAATTAATGGAAAGGCTGCATCCGCCAGCAAAATGAGAATACGCGGTGCTACAACTTTCAATGGTTATTCCAATAATAATTTTAATACAGAAGCA
>JBQCJM010000124.1:0-7891 GCA_051952715.1 Flavisolibacter sp. | reverse complement strand
GTATCATTGGTACCGCCGCTAACAGCATCTGGACCCAGCTCGTACTCCAGTACTTCATTGTAGTTTTTGGCAATGTTGCCGCCAATGCTCCATTTTACATTAGGCTCGTTGATAATCTTTACATTAGCACTAAATTCAATGCCCTCGTTCAATATTTTTGAATTAGTGAGGTTTCTCCAGGCTTTTGAGTCACCGGTTGATTGCTGGGTACCTGGTTGCAACAAAATATCTGTCGATACTTTATGGTAATACGCCACTTCGCCTGTTACACGGTTAGAGAATAAGCCAAACTCAAGGCCCGCATCAACATTGTGAAGCGTTTCCCATTTCAAGTCAGGATTGCCTTTGCTGTTTAAATACAAAGTGGGATTGCCATTGTAACTAACGCCGCCTACTTGCCAATCATCAAAATATCTTCCATTTGGAAAATTTGCGTTACCCACAATGCCATAGCTGGCCCTCAACTTAAGGAAATCGATTTGTCTGATATCTTTTATAAAACTTTCATCGCTGATGATCCAAGCTGCTGATGCGGCAGGAAAGAAGCCATGTTTATGATTAGTACCAAATTTCGACGAGCCGTCAACTCTTGCTGTAAGTTGTAGTGAATACCTGTTTTTCAAGCTATAGTTTACCCTGGCAAAAAAGCTGTTGAATGTCCATTGATCTCTTGCCCGTTTCAAATCATCCGACGTGTTGTTTAACGAATCTTTAAAGTCAGATGAATGGTCCCAATAACCTGAAGAAGCCCATTGCCCAAAACCTACTTTATATTCTTTCAAATTATATTCCTGTGCCTCAGCACCGGCTAAGAAGTTGAATTTATTATCTACGTTTAAGTCCCATAGATAATTAGCTGTATAGGTAGTGGTCCAGTTATATCCAAAATAAGGTGTACGCGATGCAAAGCCCGAATCAGCTGTAGATTTTTGTTGTATAATATAAGACTCGAACTGGTCATCGTAAGAGTTTACCTTTTCAATAGAACCCTGCGCTTTTAGAAAAAGGTTTTTCACCGGCTCATATTGCAACGATAATCCGCCAATCAACCTGCTGTCAATTTCCCTTCTTTTCGATTCATTGATACGGCGTACAGGATTAGCGCCATCAATAAAATAACTTTTATCAGAGTTATAAATTGGATAAATAGGCAACGCCCCCGACATTGCATCACCAATACCGCCATCCCAGGCCGCAGGTACACGCTTGTTTACCCCACGGTTATAGCCCGAGTTTAAGGAAACTTTCAAGTTCTCCAAGATGTTGTAATCCATATTCAGTCGCGCAGAGAGGCGTGTATAGGCATTGCTTTTTATATAGCCTTCGTCATCGCTATAAGTAAGGTTGGCAAACGTTTTTAACTTTTGTGTTCCTTGCGAAAAAGAAAGATTATGCTCATTTATAAAGCCCTGGTGTGTCAGTTCGTTCCACCAATCGTTATTGGTTTGACTAACCTGGTCCCAGGTAAGCTTGGCATTGGGCAGATCGGCCAGGCCAGTATGCCCGCTGTTGATCCAGGCTTCCTGGCGTAATTGCAGCCATTCATTGCCATTTACAAATTCCGGTCTTTGCGAGAATGTGGCAAAACCCAACTTGTTTGAATAATTAAAACTTGGTTTTCCTGTTTTACCTCTTTTGGTTGTAATTATAATAACGCCATTGGCACCGCGAGAACCATAAATGCCTGTGGCACCTGCATCTTTTAATACTTCAACAGATTCTATATCGGCAGGATTAATTGACGATAATGGGTTTTGATTCATGGCGCCACTGTTGCCCCGTTGAAAAGGTTCGGAAATTATAGGAATACCGTCAACCACGTACAAAGGATCACCAGATGCAGAGATAGAGCCAATCCCCCTGATTCTTACAACGGAGCCGGAACCCGCCAAACCATTACCCTGAATGATCTGTACACCGGGCGCCTTACCTTGCAAAGCCGCCTCAAAACTTGGGACAGGCGATACGGTGAGTTGATCGGCATTTATTTTAGATATGGCCCCTGTGACATCTCTCTTTCTTTGAGTACCATAACCAATCACCACTACCTCATTCAAGTTACCCGCAGTTGATTGAAGAGACACGTTTAGCGGCGCATTGCCGCGAATGGTAGTTTCCTGCATGGTAAAACCCACCGAACTAAAGACCAGTGTTTTTGCGTTGGCAGGAACGTTTAAAGAATAACTACCATCATCAGACGTAGTTGTTCCAATGGACTGGCCTTTTACTGTTACAGATACACCGGCTATGCCTTTGCCGACAGCATCAGTAACTCTTCCCGAGATCACTCTTTGTTGTGCAGAAACCACTAAAGAGAAAAGGAGCAGCAAGGGCAGCCCAATAGCATAGAGCAGTTTTCTCATGTTCATAAGCAATAAATGTGTATTTAAAATGTTTGGAGTCGCAGTCGTTAATGTGTATTCGAGACACAATTATAATCGTTTTTTAATTTCCCCCGAAATTTTACGAGGTCTTTTTTGTGTTTTAAAATGAAAGAAAATTTTTTCCAATAGTCAAGCTTATCCGCCTACAACCACTTTTGCTACTTTTACAGTGGCATTTCTTTTTAATCCTGTCTTTAGCTTATACAACTTGCCCGGCCGGTGTGGCACATCTTCTTCCATCTGGTTAAGGTCAACCAGCCAGTTTTTAAGGTTAATTCTTTTTCTAAAATTCCTACGATCTAATTCCTGTCCCAAAATAGCCTGATACAGATCCTGTAATTCACGTAAAGAGAACCTGTCGGGCAACAGGTTAAAGATTACCGGATGTTCCAGCACCTTTTCCTGTAAGCTTTGAAGGCAGGTATCTAAGATCATCTTGTGGTCGAAAGCCAATTGGTCTACTTCAGCTACATTATGCCAGTGTAATTCATTATGTGTTAATTGAAGTTTGTGACTTTTGATATTGACCAAAGAATAATAGGCAACAGTAATTACACGCCCAGACGGGTGGCGATTAATATTGCCAAATGTGTAAACCTGTTCCAGGTAAACATCACGCAAACCAGTTCTGTCTTGCAACACCCGGTAAGAGGCACTTTCCAAATCCTCGTTAGGGGTTACCAAATCGCCGAGCAAAGACCATAAGCCTTCAAATTCTTCCAGATCAGATTTTATTAAAAGTACTTTCAGCTGCTTGTCTTCGTAACCGAATATCACACAGTCCACAGAAACGGCAATGTTGAAATATTCTTTATGGCTGCTTTTTTCAATAGCAGCGGTTTTTAATCCCAAATTTTGCATATGCGCTTATTGAATAGTGACCGGTATAGTTTTAGTTATTGATTTTGTGTTCAGTTTTAAATAATAAATTCCTTTCGAGAGTTTTGGTTTTTTCACTGCTAACTGGTGTGCTCCTTTTATTAAAAAACCATTATAAAGCGTTTCCACATATTGGCCTAAGGAATTGTACAAATCGGCTGTAACCTTACCGCTTTGGGGCAGTTTTACTTCCAGCGTAAAATCAGCATTAATTGGGTTAGGATAAGCTTTTACTTCCAACGTGGCTTCATTCCAAGGTACGTCTATAACAGGCGTAGCTACCACATTGTTTACATTCCTGTTTACAAACACATGAAATTCGCCGGGCTGCAGGTTGATACTTTGCGCAGTTCCGGTAGAAGAAAATGTGGTATTACCCAGATAGTCGTACCAGGTTCCCGAAGTTTGGAAGCTGATGTTTGCGGTTTGGCTGTTTACATCGAAGTTTCCCACTACTATCAAATGCGATGTATCGCCTGATGAGACCTTGATCCACTTTACAGCGCCATTCAAACTTTGACTGATGCTTCCGGTAGTGAAAGCATCTTTATACCATGGATTAAAGCGCAGTTTGATCAGGCTGCTATAAGTTGTGTAAATACTTTTTCTGCGGGCATCGTTCAAATAATCCCAACGAATGGGTTTGGCATCTAAACGGCAATTATTATTTACTGTACCATTGCTACAAGTATTGATAGAATAATTATATCCCAGTTCGCCAAACTGCCACATCATTTTCGGGCCCGGAATTGTAAACAAAAAAGCAGCGTTTAATTCCATTCGCTTTAATGCCGTAGTTGTATCCTTAATGTTATAGCCCGTAGCAGCATTTCCATAATTAATATTTTTAAAAACGATTCTCTCCTCATCATGGCTTTCCATATAAGTTACCAGATGAGGCTTTGTCCAGTTACGAACTGTATAAATGCCATTTGAAAAATCCCAATCGGTAGCATAACCCATGGAGGCCTGGTTGTAATTGTAATTCATATTACCCCAAAGCATCATTCCGCTGTCGGCCAGTTCCTTTTCTTCTATATTATCACAAAAATGTTCCAGGATCAAGTAAGCATTTGCATCAACTGCTTTAATAGCATTGTAGTAGCCCATAATATTTGCTATACGGCTTGCGTCATAAGCAGAAAATGTTGCATCGTTTGAAGAAGGCTTTTGGGTTAATCCTTTCGAAAAGTCAAAGCGATAGCCATCAATTTTATAACTGGAGATCCAATGCTGCAACACCCGGCCAAAGAAATATTTGGTATCTGCACTCTCATGGTTAAAATCATCGCCAAAACCAAATGCATGTGGTGTTATCTGATTGTACCAGGGATTGTTTGCTGTGGGTTGGCCAGTTGAAGGATCGTAGTACAATAGCTTCAATGGAGATGGTCCATAAGTGTGGTTTAAAACAATATCCATGATCACTGCGATTCCTTTGCTATGGCACAAATCAATGAATTCTTTCAGCGAATTTTTTGTACCGTAATATTTATCGGGTGCAAAATAAAAATCGGGATTATAGCCCCAGCTGCTATTCCCTTCAAACTCGTTAAAGGGCATTATTTCAATAGCATTAATACCAAGGCTTTTTAAATAATTTAAACTGTCGCGAACGGTTTTCCAATCGTGTGCTTCCACAAAATCTCTCACCAATAATTCATAGATCACAAGACCTTTTTTATCTGGCCGGTTAAAATTGTCAACTTTCCAGTTATAAGCCGGGGCTGCTGTTTGCAATACGCTTACAATGCCAGATTGCCCTGCAGGATAAGATTTTAAATTAGGATAAGTTGAAGCAGAAATATACTGGTCATTACCTGGATCTAAAATTTTCTCTGTATAAGGATCAGCAATTTTTAAATTCCCGTCTACCAAATATTGATATGCGTATTCCTGTCCGGGCACTAAAGGATGAATTCGCAGCCAGAAAAATTTACCATCCGAAGTTCTGTTCATGATCGAATTGGCGCCGGGTATCCAATTATTAAATTCGCCAATAACCGTTACTATATTTTTTCCCGGTGCCCGGAGTACCAATGTTACGGATGTATCACCTGATTCATAATTAATACCGTCTTTCGCTCCCGCCGGTAAGTCGGCTACCGGTGAGCCAGCCCCCGAAACAAAAACATTTAGCGTATCGTATTTAATTGCAGTACCGTCATTAGCTTCTGCTACCAATTGCTGGTTACCCACTGCCGTCACAGTTGTACTGCCTGTAATAGTTGTTGCGTTAGCTGCGGTGGCAATAACACTTCCATTATGGTATAGTTTCAATGAAGAAGGTTGACTGGCATTTGCGCTAACAGATAAGCTAGTTCCAACGGTCCATGACTGCGGTTCCGGTACTGGTACGTATTTAGGCTGGGTTAGTGGCTGATCAATTCGTACAGCGAGATTATTTGAATAAACAGGAATGTACATATCGCTGTTGTCAGTATTTGCCTGTTTCTTTGAGCCGTTGCCATTGCGAAAAAGAATAGCAATCTTTTGAATGGTTTCCGATGCATCAGTTACTCCATAATAACTTCTTAAACTGCCAGTAATAGTAAACTTCCATTTATTGTTACCAAGATAATTTGCCTGTAAAGCGGCATTAGGCTGATTAAAATCCTGGCTGAATTTCACATGTTTCCAGTCAGATGAACTTGTACTCAAGTTTGTAATAACACCTGTATGCACATATACATCTGCCGTCGGGGTATAATTTAATAATCCGGCATTGCCCTTGGTAGCATCAACAGTAATTACTAAGCTTTGCGCAGCATCATTTTCTTTTGGAAATAAAGGTGACCACGAAAGCAGTTGCGTGTGGGCCATTAGGCTAGTAATAATGGCTATACCTATAAGCAGCAGTCTCTTCATAGCAAGTGTTTCGGGCTAAAGATAATAATATGTACTTAAAACACATTATTTTTTGAATTGAGAAATTAAAGAAAAGAGATAACACGTTTGCATCAGCTTTTTTCTTTCTCTTTTGGCTCTCAGCCGGTAATTCATGTAATTCACTCTTGTATTTTTACACCCGCTATGACTTTCCATTCAACCAAACAACTACAGGATCAATCATTCGAACTTTTAAAAAAGGCTAACGATCATATCATTACTACAAAGGATATTGAACAGTTGAGAGAGGTGCTGCGCTTTCACGAGCATCGCTATTATGTTCAAAGCGATCCGCTGATCTCGGATTTTGAGTATGATACACTGTACAAGCAGTTGGAAGCAATGGAAAAAGAAAATCCGGACCTGATTACGGCCGATTCTCCCACGCAAAGAGTTGCAAAAGGCTTAACCAAAGATTTTCCAACCGTACAGCATTTGGTGCCTATGCTCTCTCTTGACAACTCCTATGACAGTGCCGATCTCATTGATTTTGACAGGAAGGCAAGAGAGCTTACCAGCCTGGCTGAAATTGAATATTGCATCGAGCCTAAATTTGATGGCGCCAGCATTTCGCTCATTTATGAAGATGATCGATTGGTACGCGGTGCTACACGCGGCGATGGTGTACAGGGCGACGATGTGACACCCAACATCAAACAAATCAAAACTATCCCACTCTCAGCCAGGTTCTCGAACTATGGTTTACAAACCGTGGAAATAAGAGGCGAAGTGCTAATCAACAAAATTAATTTTAAAAAATTCAACGAAGCATTAGCTGAACAAGGATTGGCACCTTTGGCCAATCCCCGCAATGCGGCCTCGGGCACCTTGAGAATTAAAGATCCGGTAGAGGTAAGGCGCAGAAACCTGGAAGCCTTTGTCTATCATGTAAGCTATTATACATTAAACGACGGCGCCGCAGATTTGCACACGCATTCGCAAACCCTGGAAATGTTGTGGGAACTGGGTTTCAGAAGCCCAAACAAAGAGAAAAAAGTAGTAAAAGGCATACAGGCGGTAATTGATTATTGCAATGAATTTGAAGTGCATCGCGATGATTTGCCTTATGAAATTGACGGCATGGTGATTAAGGTAAATGATTTTCAACTGCAGGACCAGATGGGCATGACAACCCACCATCCCCGATGGGCCATTGCTTATAAATTCAAGGCAAGACAAGCCACAAGCAAATTGCTTCGTGTAGAATACCAGGTGGGCAGAACAGGAAATATTGGCCCTGTGGCCAAGATACAACCCGTGCCTATTGGCGGCGTTACTGTCAGCTCTATTTCTTTATTTAATGAAGATGTGATCCGTGAAAAAGATATTCGCATAGGCGATACAGTGTTAGTGGAAAGGGCCGGAGATGTAATCCCTTACATCGTTAAGCCATTAACCGAACTTAGAACCGGCGAAGAACAGCCAATCAAATTTCCAACACACTGTCCCTCCTGCGGCGATATTTTGTACAAAACTGCCGATGAAGCTGCCTGGCGCTGTATAAACATTACCTGCCCTGCACAGGTGCTTGAAAAACTGATGCACTTTGCCAGTAAAGATGCTATGGATATAAGAGGGCTAGGCGCAGCCATTATTGAAAAATTTTATACCCTTGGCCTGCTCACTTCCATTCCCCAAATCTATCAATTGGACTATGAAGCCATCGGCCAGCTGGAAGGCTTTGGAAAAAAATCAATAGATAATTTAAAAGCAGCCAGTGATAATTCAAAGAAGCAGCC